>PVBP01000014.1 GCA_002995625.1 Lysobacteraceae bacterium
GCCCCGGCGCGGCCGCCCGGGCCACGGATCCCATCCCCGTGGCCCGGGCGGCGCTGACCCGCATCGCCGGGCGCTGCCGCTTCGGGCATGGCCCCCGCAGCGTCGGAGTCAGCTCGCGCGGTCGCCGACGCGCCTGCGATGCCCGGGCCGGGCACGCCGTGTTGCGTGAAAGCAACACACCTGTGGCTTTTTGGCGCCCGACCCCCTTGTCGGTCGGAGGTGCTGTGTTATCTTCCCGCAACGTGTCTCCCGCAACTCCGGGGAAGCTCCTTCTCATGATCAAGCAGCGCACGCTGAAGAACGTCATTCGTGCGACGGGCGTCGGCATCCACACCGGCGAGAAGATCTACATGACGCTCCGGCCTGCGCGCCCCGACACCGGCATCGTGTTCCGCCGGGTGGACCTCCCCGAGCCGGTCGAGATCAGGGCCTGCTGCGAGCTGGTCGGCGAGACCAGCATGTCGACGACGCTCGTGAAGGACGGCGTCCGGGTCTCGACGGTCGAGCACCTGCTGTCGGCGATGGCCGGCCTCGGCATCGACAACGCCTACGTCGACCTGTCCGCGGCCGAGGTGCCGATCATGGACGGCAGCGCGGGCCCCTTCGTGTTCCTGCTCCAGTCCGCGGGGATCGACGAGCAGCCGGTCGCCAAGCGCTTCATCCGGATCAAGAAGTCGATCGTGGTCCGGGACGGCGAGAAGTGGGCCCGCTTCGATCCGTTCGAGGGCTTCAAGGTCGGCTTCACGATCGAGTTCGACCACCCGCTCTTCGACCGCCGGACCTCGAGCGCCGAGATCGACTTCTCGACCACGTCGTTCGTCAAGGAAGTCAGCCGCGCGCGGACCTTCGGCTTCATGCGCGAGATCGAATGGCTGCGCGAGCGCAACCTCGCGCTCGGCGGCAGCATGGACAACGCGATCGTGCTCGACGACTACCGCGTCCTCAACGAGGACGGCCTGCGCTACGAGGACGAGTTCGTCAAGCACAAGATCCTCGACGCGATCGGCGACCTGTACCTGCTCGGTCACAGCCTGATCGGGGCCTTCTACGGCCACAAGTCGGGGCACAAGCTCAACAACCAGTTGCTGCGGTCGCTGGTCGCGGATCGCAGCGCCTGGGAGGAGGTGACGTTCACCGATCCGGCGAGCGCACCGATTTCTTACGCACACCCCGCGCAGGCGATCTGAGCGCGGGACGGGGAGGAAGGATCAGCGCATTGCGGCCGGCAGGAAGCCGGCCGGAACGATGCGCTTCGGCGCGATCGCGGTCCGCCTAGCGGCGGCCCGGGCTTCGCGGCGGGGCGGCGTCGAGGCCAAGGAGGCTCGCCAGTCGAACCATGTGGGCGCGTTCGGTCGCCGAAGGATTCCTCGGCGCGGGGAAGTGTCGCTCGGGTGGTGCGATCCGGATGACCGAACCGGCGATGGACTGACCGGTCTCGGTGCTGGCGAGCCGCTCGAGGTCCTGCTGGTGCTGGCGCAGGCGGACGCCCGCGGCGGCATCGGCGACCAGCCAGACCAGCCGGCCGGCGCGCACGTTCGCGAGCCGGCAGTGGCCGGCGAGGCCGGGCGGCAGGGTGGAGCGCAGCAGGGCGTCGAGCAGATCGAGCGCGGCGGCCTTCGCGGTGATGCGGTCGATGGAAGGCGAGTCGAACCCCAGTCGGGCCAGTCCCCGGCCGGGTTGGGAACGGGAGGAGTTCCGGGTCATGGCAGGTCCAGGATCGAAGATCGCATGAACATCATTATCGTCGGCAAGCCGGGCAGCGCCCCCCGGTCCCTTCAGCTCGATGGGCGGCGGCCGCTGCTCGTTCTCGCAACCGCCGGCATCGGCCTCGTCGCACTGCTCGCGGGACTCGGCTTCGTGCTCGGCGCGACGATCGGCGGGCCGGCACTGGCCCGCGCCGAGCTCGCGGAAGCGCGGATGCGCCTTGCGGCGCAGACCCGCGAGCTCGGCGAGGCGCAGCAGCAGGTGCGGCGCGACATGGACGCACTCGCGCTGCGGCTGGGCCAGCTCCAGGCGGAGGCCACGCGGCTCAACGCACTCGGCCAGCGGCTCGCCCGGATCGGCAAGCTCGAGGATGGCGAGTTCGACTTCACGCAGAAGCCGGCCGTCGGCGGGCCCGAACGACCCTCGCCGCTCGCGTCGTCGCGGCGGATCGAGGTCGGAACGGCCCTCGACGAGCTCGAGGCGCAGCTCGCGCGCCAGGGCGACCAGCTCCGGATGCTGGAGTCGGTGCTGTTCGATCGCGAGGTCGAGCGCGTGCTGCTGCCGGCCGGGATCCCGGTCCGGGTCGGCTACATGTCGTCGGGCTTCGGCAGTCGCACCGATCCGTTCACCGGCCGCCCCGAGTTCCACGGTGGGGTCGACTTCGCCGGCCCGCGCGGATCCGAGGTGCTCGCGGTGGCCGGTGGGGTGGTGTCGTTCTCCGGCACCAAGCCGGGCTACGGCCGCGTGGTCGAGATCGACCACGGCAATGGCTACATGACGCGCTACGCGCACAACGACCGCAACAAGGTCGACGTCGGCGATCCGGTGCGTCCGGGTGACGTGATCGCGGCCATGGGCAATTCGGGCCGGGCGTCCGGCGTGCACGTGCACTTCGAGGTCTGGCAGAACGGCCGCCTCGTCAACCCGTCCGAGTACCTCGCCGCGATCCGCTGAGGCAGCGCGTCGGCGAGGTTCCGGCCGACGGGTCCTTGAAACGCCCGCGGGCAGCCCCATGTGCTGCCATCAGGCGCCTGACGGCGACCGTCGGTGCCGCCGCGTAGCCGGTCCGACGGGCGGCTAGAATCGCGGGCTGCCTTTTCGCCCCCCTTCCCGGATCCCCCATGCTGCAGCGCCTCCTCGCTCGCGTCCTGCCGAGTCGCAACGACCGGCTGATCAAGCAATACCGTCGGATCGTCGAGCGCATCAATGCGCTGGAGGCTTCGATGCAGGGCCTCGACGACACCGCCCTCGCCGCCAAGACCGTCGAGTTCCGCGAGCGCCACGGCAAGGGCGAGTCGCTCGACCAGTTGCTGCCGGAAGCCTTCGCGGCCGTGCGCGAGGCCGCCCGCCGGACGCTCGGGCTGCGGCATTACGACGTGCAGCTGATCGGCGGGATGGTGCTCCACTTCGGCAAGATCGCCGAGATGCGGACCGGCGAGGGCAAGACGCTGGTCGCGACCCTGCCGGTCTACCTGAACGCGATCGCCGGGCAGGGCGTCCACGTCGTGACCGTGAACGACTACCTCGCGAAGCGCGACGCGGCGTGGATGGGTCCCGTGTACCGGGCGCTCGGCATGTCGGTCGGCGTCGTGGTGCCCGGCATGCGGCCGGAGGACAAGCGGGCCGCGTACGCGGCGGACATCACCTACGGCACCAACAACGAGTACGGCTTCGACTACCTGCGCGACAACATGGCGCTGTCGACCGCCGAGCGCTACCAGCGCGGCCAGTTCTTCGCGATCGTCGACGAGGTCGACTCGATCCTGATCGACGAGGCGCGCACGCCGCTGATCATCTCGGGGCCGGCCGACGAGTCTCCGCAGCTGTATGCGCGGATCGACAAGATCGTCCCGGCGCTCGTGCGGCAGAAGGAGGAGGAGGGCGAGGGCGACTTCTGGGTCGACGAGAAGCAGAAGCAGGTGCACCTGTCGGAATCCGGCATGGAGCGCGCCGAAGCGCTGCTGCGCGAGGCCGGGATCATCAAGCCCGAGGACAGCCTGTACGACGCGCACAACATCGTCGTGGTGCACCACCTCGGCGCGGCGCTGCGTGCGCACCACCTGTACCAGCGCGACGTCGACTACATCGTGCGCGACGGCGAGGTCATCATCGTCGACGAGTTCACCGGGCGCACGCTGGCCGGCCGGCGCTGGTCCGACGGGCTGCACCAGGCGGTCGAGGCCAAGGAGGGCGTGCCGGTCCAGCGCGAGAACCAGACGCTGGCGTCGATCACCTTCCAGAACTACTTCCGCCTCTACAAGAAGCTCGCCGGCATGACCGGCACCGCGGACACCGAGGCCTACGAGTTCCAGCAGATCTACGGCCTCGAGGTCGTCGTGATCCCGACCCACCGGCCGATGATCCGCCAGGACCACCCGGACCTCGTGTTCCTGAAGCAGGCCGCGAAGTTCAACGCGGTGATCGAGGACATCAAGGACTGCCACCAGCGCGGACAGCCGGTGCTGGTCGGCACCACGTCGATCGAGACCTCGGAGTACCTGTCCGGCCTGCTGCGCAAGGCCAAGGTGCCGCACGAGGTGCTGAACGCCAAGCAGCACGAGCGCGAGGCGCAGATCGTCGCGATGGCCGGCCGCCCCGGTGCGGTCACGATCGCGACCAACATGGCCGGCCGCGGCACCGACATCGTGCTCGGCGGCAATCCCGAGATCGAGATCCAGGCGCTCGGTCCCGATGCGACCGAGGCCGACCGCGCGCGCGTCCGCGAGGAATGGAAGCGGCGCCACGAGCAGGTGCTGGCCGCGGGCGGCCTCCACATCATCGGCACCGAGCGCCACGAGTCGCGGCGCATCGACAACCAGCTGCGCGGCCGTGCCGGTCGCCAGGGCGACCCCGGATCGAGCCGCTTCTACCTCTCGCTCGAAGACACGCTGATGCGCATCTTCGCCAGCGACTTCGTCACCCGGGTGATGCGCTTTGCCGGGATGAAGGAGGACGAGGCGATCGAGTCGAAGATGGTCTCGAAGCAGATCGCCAACGCGCAGCGCAAGGTCGAGGCCCACAACTTCGACATCCGCAAGCACCTGCTCGAATACGACGACGTCGCCAACGACCAGCGCAAGGTCATCTACGAGCAGCGCAACGAGCTGCTCGAGGCGACCGACCTCCGCGAGACGGTCGAGATCCTGCGCCGCGACGTGCTGCGCGACGTCTGCGCCCGCTACGTCCCGCCGGAGAGCGTCGACGACGTCTGGGACCTGCCGGGACTCGAGCGCGAGATCGAGTCCGAGTTCGCGTTCCGGGTCGACCTGCAGAAGCTGCACCGGGAGCACGAGGATCTCGCCGCGGAGCAGGTCTGGGAGCACGTGCTCGAGGCCGGCGATCGCCACTACCGCGAGAAGGAGGCCCAGATCGGCAGCGAGGTGATGCGCATGCTCGAGCGGCACTTCATGCTGTCCGTGCTCGATGCGCAGTGGAAGGACCATCTCGCGAACATGGACTACATGCGCCAGGGCATCCACCTGCGCGGCTACGCGCAGAAGCAGCCGAAGCAGGAGTTCAAGATGGAGGCCTTCCGCCTGTTCGAGCAGATGCTCGACAAGGTCAAGGTCGACGTCGCGACCACGCTCTCGCGCGTGCGCCTGCGCAGCGAGGAGGAGCTGGCGCGGCTCGAACTCGAACAGCGGATGCAGCAGCAGCGCGCGCCGATGAAGTTCCAGCACGCCGACGCCGGTGGCTACGGCGTCGACGAGGAGGCCCGGCAGGTCGAGGCGATGCAGCAGCAGGCCGCGATGATGTCGGCGCCGGTCGGCCCGGTCGTCCGCGACACGCCGAAGATCGGGCGCAACGATCCCTGCCCGTGCGGCTCGGGCAAGAAATACAAGCAGTGCCACGGCCGGCTGGCCTGAGCGGCCGGATCGACGTCGCCGAGCGCCCGCGCCGCGGCCGGACCTGACGGTGGCGAGGCCGGTCGCGCTCCACGTCGTCTGCGGCCTCCTCCGCGACGAACGGGGACTCTGGCTCGTGACCGGGCGGAGGTCGCGCGGGCGGCTGTGCTGGGAGTTCCCCGGCGGCAAGTGCGAGCCGGATGAGGCGCCGCTGGAGGCGCTGAGGCGCGAGCTGGGTGAGGAGCTCGGCATCGAGCTGCTGGACGCGCGTCCGCTGCATCGGGTGCCCTTCGCGCTCGGACCGCGACCGGCGATTCTCGACGGCTGGCTGGTCGACCGCGCCTGGCGCGGCGTGCCCCACGCGCGCGAAGGCCAGCCGCTCGGCTGGATCGCGCGCGCGGGCCTGTCGGAGCTCGACTGGCTGGCGCCGGATCGCCCGCTCGCGGTGGCGTTGGACCTGCCGCGGCAGCTTGCGATCACGCCGGACGTGGCCGACGAAGGCGCCGTGCTCGCAGCCATCGATCGCGCGATCGGGCGCGGCGCCGGCGTCGTCGTGCTTCGTCTGCCCGGCATCGACCGCGGCGCGCGCGATCGCATCGCCCGGGCGGCGCTCGCGCGATGCCGGCCTCTCGGCGTCCGGGTACTCGGGCACGGCGATCCGGATCTGGTCGAACGGCTCGGGCTCGACGGCGTGCACCTGCCGGCGATCGCGGTGCGCGGCCTCGCCGCGCGCCCGGTGCCGGCCTCGCGACTGCTGACCGCGGCCTGCCACGATGGCGCGGAACTCGTCGCCGCGGTGCGCAGCGGGTGCGACGCGGTGCTGATCTCGCCGGTCGCCTCGACGCCGACCCATCCGGGCGCGCCGATACTCGGCTGGGACGGCTTCGCGCGGCTCGCGGCGCGGTCCCCGTTGCCCGCCTACGCGCTGGGCGGCATGCTTCCCGACGATCTCGAGCGGGCGAGGGCCGCTGGCGGCTTCGGGATCGCGGGCATCCGCGGGTTCTGCGACTGACGGTCGCGGTCAGCGCCGTTCGCGCGGCGCGGCGTCCGGCGCAACGACCGACAGCCGCTCGCGCGCGAGTTCGAGCAGACGACGGTGCAGCGCATCGGTCGCGGCCAGCAGATCCTCGAGGCTTCCCGAGTTGTCGATGACCTCGTCCGCGATCCCGAGCCGGGCCGCGCGCGACGCCTGTGAGGCGAGCATCCGCCGCGCGAGCGCCTCGTCGATCCGGTCGCGCCGCATCAGCCGATCGAGGCGCACCGCGTCCGGCGCATCGACGACCACGACCCGGTCGATCCACGGATAGCGATGGCCTTCGGCCAGCAGCGGAATCGCGAGGACGCAGTACGGATCGCCGACCCCGGACGCGAGCATCGCGAGGCGCTCGCGCACCCGCGGGTGCAGGATGGCCTCGAGCGCGCGGCGCGCGGACTCGTCGGCGAACACGATCTCGCGAAGCGCGCGGCGGTCGAGCGTGCCATCCGGGGCGATCACGGTGGAACCGAAGCGCTCCGCGATCTCGCGCAGCGCGGGTTGTCCCGGCGCGCACAGCTCGCGCGTGACCGCGTCGGCGTCGAAGACCGGAACGCCGAGCTGCGCGAGGCGGTCGGTCACCGCGCTCTTGCCGGAGGCGACGCCGCCGGTCAGCGCGACGACGAAGCTGCCCGGTCGCGGTGGCGGACTCGTCTCCTCGGTCGGGGCCGGCCCGGAATCAGTCGGCAAGGCCCGCCATCCGGAGGTAGCCGCCGACGATGGCCTCGCCGTACATCAGCTGGACCCAGCCGGCGCCGGCGAGGTAGGGGCCGAACGGAATCGGCGTCGCGCGGTCCCGGCCCTTGATCGCGAGCCAGGCGCTGCCGACGATCGCGCCGATCAGCGCCGAGAACAGCACGATCGGCAGCAGTCCCTGCCAGCCGCAGAAGGCGCCGAGCGCCGCCAGCAGCTTGAAGTCGCCATACCCCATGCCCTCCTTGCCGGTCAGCAGCTTGAAGCCCCAGTACACGGTCCACAGGGCCAGGTAGCCGCCGGCCGCGCCGAGGATCGCCTCGGCCGGCCCGACGAAGGGATGCGCCACGGCCGCGGCGACGAGGCCGATCCAAAGCAGCGGCAGGGTCAGCTGGTCCGGCAGCAGGGTGGTGCGCAGGTCGATCCCGGAGGCGGCGATCAGGATCCAGGTGAACACCAGGGCCAGCGCGCCCTCGACGCCGGGCCCGAAGCGCGCGACGACGAGCACCGACAGCAGTCCGGTCAACGCCTCGACGGCCGGGTACTGCGGCGAGATCCGGGTACGGCACGCCCGGCACCGCCCGCGCAGCCAGACGTAGCTCGCGATCGGAATGTTCTCCCACCAGGCGAGCTGATGGCCGCAGGCCGGGCAATGCGAGCGCCGGCGCACGAGATCGGGCGGCGGCGCGGCCGTGGCGCCGGCGTCCGGCAGCTCGAGGATCTCGCGGGCCTCGGCGCGCCAGCCGTGCATCAGGCGCGGCGGGAGCCTCAGGATCACGACGTTGAGGAAGCTCCCGACCAGGAGCCCGAGCAGGCCGGCGACCAGCAACACCCCGACGGGGCCCACGAGCGCTTCGAGCATCGGCACGTTCGGCGACGGCTGCGGGCGGCCGTCAGATCGTCGCCGCGATCTTGAAGATCGGCAGGTACATCGCGATCACCATCCCGCCGACGATCACGCCGATGAAGACGATGATGAACGGTTCGAGCAGGCTGGTCAGCGCGTCCACGGTGTTGTCGACTTCCTGTTCGTAGAAGTCGGCGATCTTGAACAGCATCGTGTCGAGCGCGCCGGCTTCCTCGCCGATCGCGGTCATCTGCACGACCATCGCCGGGAACAGGTTGACCTGGCGCATCGCGATGTTGAGCGGGTAGCCGACCGAGACGTCGTCGCGGATCCGGCGGGTGGCCTTCTCGTAGACGATGCTGCCGGTGGCGGGTCCCACGGTCTCGAGCGCCTCGACCAGCGGCACGCCGGCCTTGAACGTCAGCGCCAGCGTGCGCGAGAAGCGGGCGACCGCGGAGTTGTGCAGGACCTGGCCGATGACCGGGAGCTTCAGCATCATCCGGTCGAGCCACTCGGCGAGCGCCGGCGTGCGCTTGTAGATGTAGAGGAACGTGAACACCCCGGCGATCAGCCCGATCAGGATCGCCCACCACCACGCGACCATGAAGCGCGACGCGCCGACCACGATCAGCGTGAACGCCGGCAGGTCGGCGCCGTAGGACTTGAACACGACCTCGAACTGCGGGATCACGAACACCAGCAGCACCGCCGAGACGATGATCGCGACCGCGATCACGGTGGCGGGATAGAACAGGGCCTTCTTGATCTTGCCCTTCAGGACCTCCATCCGTTCCTTGTAGGTCGCGATCGTGTCGAGCACGGTGTCGAGCACGCCCGCGGACTCGCCGGCCTTGACCAGGTTGCGGTAGAGCAGGTCGAACTGCACCGGGAACTTGCCCATCGCCTCGTGCAGGCTCGAGCCGCCTTCGATCTCGGACTTGAGATCGGTCAGCATCTTCTGCATCCGCGGGTTCTTCTGGCCCGAGGCGATGATCTCGAGCGACTGCACCATCGGCACGCCGGCCTTCATCATCGTCGCGATCTGGCGGCTGAAGACCGCGATCTCGCGCGCGCTGATCGTGGATCCGGCCTCGCCGAACAGCGGCTTCGGCTTGGTCCCGACCTTGGTCGGCACGATGCCCTGGCGCCTGAGGTCGGCCTTGACCAGGTTGATGTTCTTGCCGGTGACCTCGCCGCGCATCACGACGCCGCGCTTGTCCTTCCCGACCCAGACGTAGGTCTGCAGCGGGTTGATCTGGCGGGCGGTGGACGCCTTCTTCGCGGTCGCGGTGGCCATGTCGGTCTTCCTCCTTCTGGTGACCCCGTGGCCGGCACGCCGGCCGACGCGGTCAGTCCTTGGTCACGCGGTTGATCTCGGCGAGGCTGGTGACGCCGGCCCGGGCCTTGCGCAGCGCGGAGCGGCGCAGGTCGTCGATCCCGCTGCGCTCGGCGGCAGCCGCGATCTGCATCGCGTTGCCGCCCTCGAGCACGATCCGCTGGATCTCCTCGGTCATCGGCATCACCTGGTAGATGCCGACGCGACCCTTGTAGCCGTCGTTGCAGCCGGAACAGCCGACCGCCTCGTACAGCTCGATGCCCTCGTCGATGTCGGCTTCCGTGAAGCCCTCCGCGAGCAGGGCCGCGCGCGGCAGCTTGAGCGGCCGCTTGCAGTCGTGCAGCCGCCGGGCCAGGCGCTGGGCGACCACCAGGGTCACCGACGAGATGATGTTGTACGGCGCGATGCCCATGTTCATCAGCCGCGCGATCGTCTGCGGCGCGTCGTTCGTGTGCAGCGTCGAGAGCACCATGTGGCCGGTCTGCGCGGCCTTGACCGCGATCTCGGCGGTCTCGAGGTCGCGGATCTCGCCGACCATGATCACGTCCGGGTCCTGGCGCAGGAACGAGCGCAGCGCGGCGGCGAAGGTCATCCCGCGCTTGACGTTCATCTGGACCTGGTTGATGCCCGGCACCCGGATCTCGACCGGATCCTCGACGGTCGAGATGTTGACGCCCTCGGTGTTGAGGATGTTGAGCGCGGTGTACAGCGACACGGTTTTGCCGGATCCCGTCGGGCCGGTCACCAGGACCATGCCGTAGGGCTTCTTGATCGCGCCGAGGAACAGTTCCTGCTGCTCGGGCTCGTAGCCGAGCTTCTCGATGCCGAGCTTCGCGGCCGACGCATCGAGCACGCGCAGCACGATCTTCTCGCCGAACAGCGTCGGGCAGGTGCTGACGCGGAAGTCCATCGTCCGGGTCTTCGACAGCGCGAGCTTGATGCGACCGTCCTGCGGCACGCGCTTCTCGGCGATGTCGAGCCCCGACATGACCTTGAGGCGCGACGCGATCCGCGCGCTCAGCTTGACCGGCGGAGAGACCACCGGCCGCAGGATCCCGTCGAGCCGCAGCCGCACCCGGTACTGGGTCTCGTAGGGCTCGAAATGGATGTCGGAGGCGCCGCGCTTGATCGCGTCGACCAGCACCTTGTTGACGAACTTGACGATCGGCGCGTCGTCGCCGCTGCTTCCGGTCGCATCGACCGCGGCCTCGTCGTCGTCGCCGCCGGTCGCGTCGAGGTCGAGGTTCTCGAGCTCGTCCTGATCGCCGATCGCGGCGGACAGCGCCTCCGCGCCGGCGAGCGCCTGCTCGATCACGCGCTCGAGGTGGTCGTCCGGCACGAGGATCGGCTCGACGATCAGATTGGTGTGGAACTTGATCTCGTCGAGGCCGCGCAGGTTGGTCGGATCGGAGATCCCGACGAACAGCCGGTTGCCGCGCCGGTGCAGCGGCAGCGCCCGGTGCCCGCGGATCAGCTTCTCCTCGACCAGCTTGATCGGCGCGGCGGCCAGATCGAGCGCGCGGACGTCGAGCACCGGGATGCCGAACTCGATGCTGGCGGCCCCGGCCGCCGTGGTCGAATCGACCAGGGCCTGCTGGACCAGCCAGCTGACGACCGGCACCTTCTGCTTCTGCGCGCCCTCGATCGCGCGCCGGGCATCGGCCTCGGCGAGGCTGCCGTCCAGCACCAGCCGGCGCAGGACTCCGGTCAGCCCCGCGGCGGTCGGACTCGGATTCATCTGGGTGGCCATGCGGATGCTCGGCTGAATCGCTGGCGGCGTGGAGGAATGTAACGCAAAATCCCGGAACGAGAAGGGTTTTCGCCCCTCGCTGCCCTCGGCCCGGGGTCGGCCGTGACGCCGGTCACGAATGCCCTGGGCCCGACCCGACGGTACCGGAGGATCCATGCAACGATCGGTCAGCGTCGTGATACCCGCGCGCAACGAGGCGGCCTCGATCGGCCGGGTCGTGAGCGGCGTGCGGTCGGTCCTGCCGGATGCCGAGGTCGTGGTCGTCGACGACGGGTCGACCGACGACACCGCGGCGCTCGCGACCGCCGCCGGCGCGCGCGTCGAGCGGCGGCCGACCGGACTCGGCAATGGGGCCGCGATCAAGGCCGGCGCGCGCGTGGCCGGCGGGGACCTCGTCGTGTTCATGGATGCGGATGGCCAGCACGACCCGGCGCAGATCCCGCGCCTGCTGACCGAACTCGATCGCGGGTACGACATGGTCGTCGGCGCGCGCGATCGCCGCGGCCAGGCCAATGCCGGGCGCGCCCTCGCGAACGGCTTCTACAACCGGTTCGCGAGCTGGATGACCGGCTACCGGATCGAGGACCTGACCTCGGGCTTCCGGGTCGCCCGGGCCGCGAAGTTCCGCGAGTTCCTGTCGCTGCTGCCGAACGGATTCTCGTACCCGTCGACCAGCACGATCGCGTTCATCCGCTCGGGCTACCCGGTCGGCTACGTGCCGATCGAGGTCGCCAGGCGCGAGGGCCGGAGCCACATCCGCCCGATCCGCGACGGCTTCCGCTTCCTGCTCATCATCTTCCGGATCGCGAGCCTCTACTCCCCGCTCAAGCTGTTCGTCCCGGTCGCGGGCCTGTTCACCCTGCTCGGGCTCGGGAACTACGCGTACACCTACGTGACCGACGGACGCTTCACGAACATGAGCGCATTGCTGCTCTCGGCTGGCGTGCTGACCTTCATGATCGGCCTCGTCTCGGAGCAGATCACCCAGCTCACCTATCGACGCGACGGCTGAAGGCGGTCTGGCGGCACGCTGGCGCTTCGGGCAGCATCCCGACGAGCGGCCGCGTCCGCCCTGCCCCCCGACCGCCGATGACTTCCGCAGACCCTCGCATCCCCGCGCCGGCGCTCTGGCTCGGTTTCGCCGGACTGGTGCCGTTCGCCGCCGGCCTGTTCGCGCTGATGTTCGGCGAGACGCCGGCGCAGCATCTCGCCGGCGAGCGCCTGTTCGTCTCCTACTCCGCGACGATCCTCGCCTTCCTCGGCGGGGTGCGCTGGGGCGCCGCGCTGGCGCAGCCGTCGTGGCGGAACCTGCTGCTCGCGGTTGCGCCGAGTCTGATCGCCTTCGGGGCCCTGATGCTCGATCGCGGGGCGGCCCTGGTCGCCCTCGCGATCACCTTCGCGGTGATCGGCGCGGCCGACGCCCTGCGCCGCGTGACCCCGGCCTGGCCGGCCTGGTACCGGCGCCTGCGGCTGATGCTGACGGTCGGGGTCGTCACGCTGCACGGGCTGATGCTGTACGCGCTCGATGTCCGGGGCGGCTGACCGCGTGCCGGGCACCGGCCGCGCGCGCGACGTCCGCGGCGTGCGGCTGTGGGTCGAGGACCACGCGGGCGGCGGTGCGACGGTCGCGTTCTCGCACGGACTGTTCTGGGACACCCGGCTGTTCGCACCGCAGATCGAGGCGCTCCGCGGCCGCCGCCGCTGCCTCGCGTGGGATCACCGCGGCCAGGGTCGCAGCGAGGTGACCGAGCGTGGTTACGACATGGACACGCTGGCCGCGGACGCGGTCGCGATCCTCGAGCAGGCAGGCGCCAGACCGGCGCACCTCGTCGGGCTGTCGATGGGTGGCTTCGTCGCGATGCGCGTCGCGCTGAGCCGGCCCGACCTGGTCCGCAGCCTGGTGCTGATCGACACCTCGGCGGAGGCCGAAGCGCCCGGGAACCTGCCGCGCTACCGGATGCTGCGGCGCGTCGCCGGCTGGTTCGGTCTGCGGCCCGTGGTCGGCCGCCTGATGCCGATCCTGTTCGGCCCCGACTTCCTTGGCGATCCCGCCCGACGCCGCGAACGCGACGAGTATCGGCGGCGGCTGCTGGGCAATGACCGCACCGGCATCCTGCGGGCGGTCGACGGCGTCCTCGCGCGCGATGGCGTCGCGCATCGGCTGTCGGCGCTGCGCGTCCCGACGCTGGTCCTCGTCGGCGAGCACGACGTCGCGACGCCGCCCGCGAAGGCCCGCGCGATCGTCGCCGCGATTCCGGGCGCGCGTCTCGTCGTGATCCCGGGCGCCGGCCACACCAGCACGCTCGAGGCGCCTGCGGCGGTCACCGCGGCGATCAGGGACTTCCTCGACGAGGTCGACCGCGGCGTCGGCGGCTGACGCGGGCGAGGGCGGCCCGACGCCGCTAGTCCGGGCTGTAGCTGCAGGCGTCGCCGGTCAGGTCGCGCCCGACCGTGACCCGCGCGAGCCCCGGCACGCGGTTCGCCAGCTGGTCGTGGATGTAGCGCGCGAGGTTCTCGAGCGTCGCCGGCCCCAGCCCCTCGACGTCGTCGAGCATCCGGTGGTCGAGCAACTGGTGGACGCGGGCGAGTTCGGCGCTCAGGACGCCGAGGTCGAGCAGCATCCCGGAGGCCGGGTCCGGCTGGCCGCGGATCGCGATCGTCGCCCGGTAGCTGTGGCCGTGGATCCGCCGGCTCGATTCGGTCTCGATGCGCCGGTCGAGGGTGTGGGCCGCCTCGAACACGAAGGACTTCGACAGTTCGTGCATCCGGGAAGTGTAGCCGCGCGCTCCCGAGCGGTCGGCGAGGCCGCGCCGTCCGGTGCGGCCGGGTGCTCGCATGGTCGGCATTGACCGGCGCCGACGAGCGCGCTTCAATACGAATGCGAATCACTTGCATTACTGGAGGCACCATGCCGAATGTTGCAGTCCCTCCAACGGGCGCGGCCGTTCCATCCGCCTGCCCGTCGGGCGCGCGTGGAACGACGGCGCGACCGAGGGTGCCGCGTCCGGTCTGGTCGTCGCACGAGATCCTGAAGGGCGAGCGGCTTGCCGTGATCGTGCATGACGGGTCCGAGTACCGCCTGCAGCTGACCCGCGGCAACAAGCTGATCCTGACCAAGTAGCGTCGGTCGGGCGGACGTCGCAGCGACCGGTTCCGGCGGCGGCGCCGGATTTCAGGCCGAGAGCACGTCCCGGATCGCGGCCTCCGGCACGTCGGTCGCGATCTCGGCGCGGCCGATCCCGCGCCACAGCACCAGTCGAAGCCGACCGGAGAGGCCCTTCTTGTCGAGACGCATCCGTTCGAGGAGGTCTTCTGCGGACATGGTCGCGGGAACGCGCGTCGGAAGGCCGAGGCGTTCCAGCGCGGTCTCGAGCCGCGCGGCATCGGCCTCTGGCGCGAGCCCGAGGCGGGCCGACAGGCGCGCGGCCAGCACCATGCCGATCGCGACCGCTTCGCCGTGCAGCAGGTCGCGGAATCCTCCGGCCGCCTCGATCGCGTGGCCGAAGGTGTGCCCGAAGTTGAGCAGCGCGCGGTCGCCGGTCTCGCGTTCGTCACGGGCCACGATCGCGGCCTTGTGCGCGCAGCTGGCGCGGATCGCCCCGGCCAGCGCCTCGTCGTCGCGCGCGACCAGCGCCGCGGCGCGGTCCTCGACCCACGCGAAGAAGGCCGGATCGACGATCGCGCCGTACTTGAGCGTCTCGGCGAGGCCCGCGGCGAGTTCCCGCTGCGGCAGCGTGTCGAGCGTGGCGAGGTCGGCGACGACCGCGAGCGGCTGGTGGAACGCGCCGACCAGATTCTTGCCGGCCGGCAGGTTGATCGCGGTCTTGCCGCCGACCGAGGAGTCGACCATCGCGAGCAGCGTCGTCGGCAGCTGCACGAAGTCGATGCCGCGCATCCAGGTCGCGGCGACGAAGCCTGCGAGATCGCCGACCACGCCGCCGCCGAGCGCAACGATCACGCCATCGCGCGGGAGCCGGCGCTCGGCGATCCAGGCCCACGCCCGGGCCGCGGTGTCGGCGGACTTGGAAGCCTCTCCGGGCTCGATCGCGAAGACCGAACCCTCCGAGAGCCCGAGGGCGGCGCGCACCGGTTCGCCGTGCAGCCGGTCGACCGTCGCGTCGGCCAGCAGGAGGCGTGGCCGCGACCCGATCGCACCGGTCCAGCCGGGATCGACCAGCAGTCCCCGGCCGATGCGGATCGGGTAGGCGCGCGACCCGAGATCGACCAGCACCTCGCGCGTGGCGGTCACGCGCGCGTCTCGTCGGCGGGCGTCGGGAAGCGCTCCGGCCACGATCGCCGCAGCAGCCCCACGATCCGCCGCGCGCCGGCGGCCGGGCTGAGGCCCCGAGTGGCGATCCGCAGGTCCGCGACCTCCGCGTACAACGGCGTCCGCTCCGCGGCCATCGCCTGCAGCCGGGCGGCGCGATCGGGGGTCGCCAGCAGCGGCCGGGTCGAGTCGCGCGCGAGCCGCGCGAGCTGTTCGTCGACGTCGACGTCGAGATGCACCACGACGCCGTGCCGTCGCAGCCACTCGCGATTCCCGGCGCGCAGCACGGCGCCGCCGCCGGTCGCGACGACCTGGCCGTCGGACGCGCACACGCTCCGCAGCGCCGCCGTCTCGCGATCGCGGAATCCGGCCTCGCCCGCGAACTCGAAGATCAGCGCGACGCTGGCCCCGGACCTCGACTCGATCGCCTCGTCGAGATCGACGAACGTGAGACCGAGCTCGCGGGCCAGCAGGCGGCCGATCGAGGTCTTGCCGGCGCCGGTCGGTCCCACCAGGAAGACGTTGCGGCGCGCCTCGCGCGCCGGATCGAGGTCGGCGGTGACATCGGAACTCACGTGCCGGATGCTAGCATCGCCCGCCCTCGACGCCTTCCGCACGCGGTCCTCGATGCTCGGCTTCGCCGTCAAGTTCCCGCTGATCGTCCTGGTGCTGTTCTTCCTCTACCTGCTGCAGCCGGTCGAGCAGTGGGTCGTCGATCCGTTCACGGCCGGGATCGCGAAGGTCAGCACCTGGATCATCGACCTGTTCGACGACGACGCGGTGACCTTCGGCAAGGTCATCCAGAGCACGCACACCGGATTCGCGGTCTCGATCGAGCGCGGGTGCAACGGGCTTGAGGCCGTGATCATCCTGTTCGCGGCGCTGTTCGCGTTCCCGGCGCCGTGGAAGCACCGGATCGTGGGCTTCGTCGTCGGGTTCGTCGCGATCCAGGCCCTGAACCTCGTGCGGATCATCAGCCTGTTCTACATGGGCGAGTGGGAGACCGCGAAGTGCGTTCCCGGCGAGCCCTGCGTGACGCCCTGGTTCGACTGGTTCCACCACTACCTGTGGCAGGCGCTGATCATTCTCGACGCGCTGGTGGTCTGGCTGATCTGGCTGCGCTGGCTGCCGCGGCCGGGCGCGACGCCGCGGGACGGCACCGGCGGCGGCCAGGCCGAACCGGCGGCGGTGCCCGCGGGCTGATGGTCGCCGGGCGACGGGTCGCCCGGCGTGGCGACGCGCACCCCTGAGCCCCGAGGCACGTGACCCGCGAAGCCCGCCCGTCCTGCCTGATCGCCGGTTGCGGCGATGTCGGCACCCGGGCCGGACTTCGGCTCGCCGAGCGGGGCTGGCGCGTGCTCGGCCTTCGACGATCCGGGCCGCTCCCGGCGCCGATCGAGCCGGTCCGCGCCGACCTCACCGATCCGCTCGCGCTGGCGAGCGCGGTCGGCGGGATCGTGGCCGACGCGATCGTGTACCTGCCGACGCCGGACGATCGGACGCCGGAAGGCTACCGGCGCGTGTACCTGGACGGCCTCCGCCACCTGCTGGCGGCGCTGCCCGGGACACCGGCACGCTGCCTGTGGGTCGGAAGCACCGCGGTGCACGCCGAGTCCGGCGACCGCTGGCAGGACGAGGAGACTCCGCCCCGACCGGACACCTGGAACGGTCGGCTGTTGCTCGAGGCGGAGCGGTGGGTGTCCGCCGAGGTGCCGAACGCGACCGTGCTGCGCCTGGCAGGCCTCTATGGGCCCGGCCGCGACTGGATGATCCGGCGCGTCCGCGCCGGCGAGTCCTGCCGCGCCGATCCGCCGCACTGGACGAACCGGATCCACGTCGATGACGCCGCCGGCGCGATCGCCCACCTGCTCTCGATCGAGGAACCGGCTCGCGTCTACCTCGGCGTCGACGAGGAGCCCGCCACCGACTGCGCGGTGCTCGGACACCTCGCGCGGCGCCTTGGTCTCCCGGATGCGGCCTACGCCGACGCCAGCAGCTCCGGGGATGCCACCGGCAAGCGGCTCTCGAGCGCGAGGCTGCGGCGCTGCGGCTATCGATTCCGCTACCCGACCTTCCGCGAGGGCTACGACGCGCTGCTTGGCGCGGCCGGCTGATGCGGGTCAGGTTCGGTCCGTTCCGTCGCGGCCGGCCGCCTTTACACTTCGCGCCGGGTGGAGGATGCTCGAATTCCCCAGCAGGAGTGCCGTCATGGCCAGCGTTGCAAAGGTGATCGAGATCTCGGCGAGCTCATCGAAGGGTCTCGAGGACGCGATCCAGGGTGGTCTCAAGAAGGTCGCCAAGACCGTCAAGCAGATCCAGGGCGCCTGGGTCAACGACATCAAGGTGATGACGAGTCCGGAGGGCAAGGTCACCGAATGGCGCGTCAACCTGCGCGTGACCTTCCTGGTCCAGTGATCCGGGTGGTCGGAGGGGCGTCCACTCGCAAGGGCGCCCGATGATCGATCGCGCCCGGGGCGATGCGGAAGCGTTGGCCGAGTCCGAGCGTCGGGCCGTGCTCGCCCGGGCCGCGCACGTCGCGCTGGTCGACGATGACCCGGACCAGTCGGAGCTGTTGCGGTACTGGCTCGAGGATCGCGGCTTCCAGGCCTCGACCTTCGACTCGGCCGATGCCTTCCGCAAGGCGCTCTCGACCCGGACCTTCGATCTCGCGATCGTCGACTGGGGACTGCCGGACGGCGACGGACCAGGCCTCGTCGCCTGGCTGCGCGAGTCCCGCCATGCCGGCCTGCCGGTGATGCTGCTGACCGTCCGGCGCAACGAGGCCGACATCGTCGAGGGCCTTGGATCCGGTGCCGACGACTACATGGTCAAGCCGGCCCGGCAGGCCGAGTTCCTGGCCCGGGTCGCCGCGTTGCTGCGACGCTCGGGCTTTGGCGACGACGAGGTTCAGTCGATCGAGGTCGGTCCGTACCGCCTCGACCTGCGTCGCCGGGTCGCGCTGATCGGCAAGCGCGAGGTCGATCTGACCGAGCGCGAGTTCGATCTCGCGGCATTCCTGTTCCGCCGCCACGGCCGGATCGTGAGCCGCGAGGCGCTGCTGGTCGGCGTCTGGTCGCTGCCGCCCGACAGCCCGTCGCGGACCGTCGACACCCATGTCAGCAGGCTGCGGCGCAAGCTCGAACTGGGCGGCGCGCACGGCTGGCAGCTGAACGCGGTCTACCAGCACGGCTATCGCCTCGAACCGGCCTGACGGCGTTCGCCGCCGCAGGCTCACCGACCGGGTCCCACCGATGCGGATGACGGATGACATGCTCGCGACCTTCGAGTCGCTGCTGGCCGAAGCCAGGGCCAGTGCCGACCCCGAGCCGACCGCGATGGTGCTCGCGACCGCGACCGCCGACGGCGAGGTCTCGGCCCGGACCGTGCTGCTGAAGGGCCACGACGCGCGCGGCTTCGTGTTCTACACGAACAGCCTCAGCACCAAGGGCCGCCAGCTGGCCGAGAACCCGCGCGCCTCGCTGCTTTTCTTGTGGAAGCACATCCGCCACCAGGTCCAGGTGCGGGTCGACGGTCCGGTCGAGCGCGTCGACGACGATGAATCCGACGCCTACTTCGCCTCGCGCCCGCGCGAGAGCCAGATCGGGGCGTGGGCCTCGCTGCAATCCGAGGTGCTCGACGCGCGCGAGACCTTCGAGCGGCGCTACGCCCGATACGAGGCCGAGTTCGCGGACCGCGCGGTGCCGCGGCCGCCGCACTGGTTCGGCTACCGGGTGCGGCCGGCACGGGTCGAGTTCTGGTACGGACAGCCGTTCCGCCTGCACGAACGCATCGTCCACGAATGGCGCGACGGCGCGTGGGTGACCGGGATGCGCTATCCGTGAGCGGAGAGACCGATGCCGCGGCCGCATGCGAGGACGGCACGCCGCGGCGGATCGTCTGCCTGACCGAGGAGCCGACCGAGGTCCTCTACGCCCTCGGCCAGCAGCACCGGATCGTCGGCATCTCCGGATTCACCGTGCGTCCGCCGGCCGCACGGCGCGAGAAGCCGAAGGTCTCGGCCTTCACCAGCGCGAGGATCGACCGGATCCTCGCGCTCGAGCCGGACCTCGCGGTCGGCTTCTCGGACATCCAGGCCGACATCGCCCGGGAACTCGTGCGCCACGGCGTCGAGGTCTGGATCAGCAACCACCGCAGCGTCGCCGGGATCCTCGGCTATGTCCGCCGGCTCGGCGCGCTGGTCGGCGCGGGGCCGCGTGCGGACGACTACGCGGCGCGGTTGGCCGCGAACGTCGAACGGATCCGCGGCGAGGCGGCGCGGCTGCCTCGCCGGCCGAGGGTCTGGTTCGAGGAGTGGGACGAGCCGCTGATCGGCGGCATCCGCTGGGTCGAGGAGCTGATCGAGATCGCCGGCGGTGAGCCGATCTTTCCAGAGCACCGCACCGCCTCGCTCGCGAAGGATCGCATCGTCGCCGATCCGGACGAGGTCGTGCGCCGCGCGCCGGACCTGATCCTCGGCTCGTGGTGCGGCAAGAAGTTCCGTCCCGAGCAGGTCGCCGGACGCCCGGGATGGTCGGCGATTCCGGCCGTGCGCGACGGCGACCTCCATGAAATCAAGTCGCCGATCATCCTGCAGCCCGGCCCGGCCGCGCTGACCGACGGCCTCGAGGCGGTCCACCGCGTGATCGCCGACTGGGCGCGGCGGCGCGCCTGATCCCGGCGTCAGCCGTCCGCTTCCGGCTCCCCGTCCGGCTCGGTCTCCGGACCGGCTTCTCCCGCCGGCGCGGTCCGCGATGCGACGAAATCCCGAATCACGCCCGGCGGGTCGAGCGTCGCCGCGCCCCCGACCAGGCGGCGGACGCGACCATCGTCGATCAGCAGTACCTCGACCGCATCCGATTCGGCCGCGAGCATCAGCACCGTGCCGCTGCGCGGATCGGACCCCTCGGCGACCGCATGGAGCACCTGGCCGTCGACGCGCCAGGGACCCAGTCGGACCAGCCGCTGCTGCACCTCGGGCCAGTCGCGTCCGGTCGCGGCGCGCAGACGCCAGGTCACCGCGCGGTCACCCACGACCTCGGCCACCGAGGCGCCGGACACCTGCCACCCGACGATCCGATCGAGCGGCAGCGCTGGAATCGGACCGCAGCCGGCCATCGTCTCCGAGACGCCGCGGGCGGAGCCCGTCAAGTCGAAATCGGCGCGCAGCAGCTCGGCGTCCTCGTCGAGCTGGCTGATGACCCAGGTGAGCCGGTTCGTCGCGGGTCCGATCGCATCGCCGATCAGGGCCGCGCCGCTCGAGGCGTTCGCCTCGCTGGCGAACGCGAACGCGAATCGCCCGTCGCCGCGACCGGAGCCGTTGACGGCGGTGTCGATGGTGGGCGCGAGCACGCCGCCACGCAGGCCGAGGGTTGCGAGTTCCTTCCCGCGCGCGGGCGCGGTCGCGCCGTCGAAGGCCGTGAAGTCGAACTCGGCGAGCCGCTCGGGTCGCTCGACCAGCAGGGTCCAGCCGAGCGCGCCGCCGGTCCCGGGCCGGCACAGCAGGCGCAGCTCGGCCGGCGAGGTCGTCTCGCCGACGCGCGCCTCGCCGCGCCAGCTCGCGTAGCGCACCCCATCGGCGTCGATGCCGTGCTCGACAGCGGCCGCGAGCGGCGCCGCGGCGAGCGCGAGCAGGGCGGCGAGCCATCGGATCTTGAACGGATCGGACATCGTGGTTCCCTTCAACGGAGCCGCGCGAGGCTATCAGAGGGCCGGCGAGCCCAGGCTGACCGCTCGACTAGACTGGCCCTGCACGACTGCGGTTGAGGTCATCGTCTCTGTTCAGGGGGATTCCTGCATGTCGATACCGAGCTATGACCGATGCATGGAACCGCTCCTCGACGTGTTGTCCGGGCATCAGGCCGGCTTGCCGAAGCGACAGGCCGTGGAACTGACCGCCGATCGGCTCGGGATTGCTCCCGACGCGCGGCTCGAATTGCTTGCGAGCGGCCGGGAGCCCGTCTACTCGAACCGGATCGGCTGGGCCTACGATCGGCTGAAGCGCGCGGGCCTCGCAAGCAGCCCTCGCCGTGGCGTCTGGGGTGTCTCCGAGCGCGGTCTGGCGGCCCTGGCGGAATGGCCTCGCCCGTGGACTGAGGAAAGGGTTCGCGAACTCGCGCTGGGCTATCTGGACTCGCGATTGGGTCAGCCATCGCCCGACGGGCCAACGGCCGGCGGCGGCATGCAGTCGGATTCTGGCCCGAACCTTGGCGAAGGGAGTCCGGACGAGCGCCTTGATCGGGCGATCGAAGAGCTTCGTTCGACGGTCGCCCGCGACGTCCTCGAAGTCCTGGCTCGCGTGACCCCGGATGGTTTCGAGTCGATCGTCCTCGACCTGCTCCATCTCTTGGGCTATGGCGCAAGCCGCTCGGACCTGATCCGCGTCGGTGGAAGCGGCGATGCCGGGATCGATGGCGTGATTTCGCTGGACCGGCTGGGTCTCGAGAAGGTCTATGTCCAGGCGAAGCGCTGGCAGGGTACGGTCGGCCGCCCGGAGATCCAGGCCTTCTTCGGGGCATTGGCGGGACAGAAGGCGCGCAAGGGCGTGTTCATCACCACCTCGGGCTATTCCAGTCAGGCCATCGACTTCGCGCGCTCGGTCGAGGGCATCGTGCTGGTCGACGGGGAGCGCCTTGCGAACCTGATGATCGACCATGAGGTCGGCGTCGGATCGCGCCTCGTCCGCGTGCCTCGGATCGACGGCGACTACTTCGAGGACTTCCTGGGTTAGGCGCTGCCCTTAGCTCCGGCCCACGATCTCGGCCCCGAGGCCCGCCACGACGCCGGTCATGCGCCCGACCGCGAGCGCCTGCTCGCTCGAGGCGTTGCCGGCCAGCGCGCGGGCGTGGACGCCCTGCGCGATCGCGGCGAGGCGGAAGAAGTTGAAGGCCAGCGCGAAGTCCCAGTCGCGGACCGCGCGGCCGGTGCGCCCGGCCCAGCGCGCGACCAGCTCGGATTCGTCGGGAATGCCGAGCGCGGCGCGGTCGGCATCGCCGAGCCCGGGGACCACCGGGTTCTTCGGCAGCCTGAGCGACATGCAGTAGTACGCGAGATCCGAGAGCGGGTGGCCGAGGGTCGAGAGTTCCCAGTCGACCACCGCGAGTACCTCGGGACGATCCGGCGCGAACATCAGGTTGTCGATCCGATAGTCGCCGTGGACCAGCGCGGCGCTGCCGTCGTCGGCCGGGCAATGCGCCGGCAGCCACTCGATCAGCGCCTCCATCGCGTCGATGCGGTGGGTCTCCGAGGCGCGGTACTGTTCGGTCCAGCGGTGGACCTGGCGCGCGAAGTAGTTGCCGGGCCTGCCGTAGTCGGCGAGGCCGATTGCGGCCGGATCGAGCGTGTGGAGCGCGGCCAGCGTGTCGACGATCGCCTCGTGGTAGGCGCGACGCTGACCGGTCGGCACCTCGGGCAGCGCCGGGTCCCAGTGAATCCGCCCGGGCACGAAGGCCATCAGGTAGAACATCGAGCCGATCACGGCATCGTCCTCGCACAGCGCGAGCGGCTCGGCGACCGGGACCGGGCCGCCGTGGAGCGCGCGCAGCACGCGGAACTCGCGATCGACCGCGTGCGCCGAGGCCAGCAGCCGGCCGGGCGGCTTGCGCCGGAGCACATAGGTGCCCGAGGCGGCATCGATCCGGTAGGTCGGGTTCGACTGGCCGCCCTTGAACTTGGTCGCCGCGAGCGGGCCGCGGAAGCCCGGCACGTGGGCCTCGAGCCAGCGCGCGAGCGACGCCTCGGGGAGGCTCGCGAGCGCCGCAGTCACCGGGCGCCCTCCGCGCCGCGCGTCATCGACTTCGCGAGCGCCGCGATGTGCACTTCGTCGGGCCCGTCGGCGAGGCGCAGCGCGCGCGCGGCCGCGTAGGCGTGCGCGAGGAAGCTGTCGGACGAGAGGCCGAGGCCGCCGTGCAGCTGGATCGCGCGGTCGATCACGGCGCAGGCCATCCGCGGCGCGACGATCTTGATCATGCCGATCGCGTCCTTGGCGCCCTTGATGCCGAGGCGGTCGAGCTGGGCGGCGGCCGCGAGCGTCAGCAGCCGCGCCTGCTCGATCTCGCAGCGCGACAGCGCGATCGCTTCCTGCGCCATGCCGTGCGCGGCCAGCGGCCGGCCGAAGGCGACGCGCGTGCGCGCGCGCTCGATCATCGCCTCGAGCGCGCGCTGCGCGAGGCCGACGAGGCGCATGCAGTGGTGGATGCGGCCGGGGCCGAGCCGCCCCTGCGCGATCTCGAAGCCGCGGCCCTCGCCGACGATCAGGTGGTCGGCCGGCACGCGCACGCGGTCGAAGCGGACCTCGGCGTGGCCGTGCGGCGCGTCGTCGTAGCCGAACACGTGGAGCGGCCGGACCACGGTGACGCCCGGGGCGTCGCGCGGCACCAGGATCATCGCGTGGCGGCGGTGCGGCTCGGCGTCCGGGTTGCTGACCCCCATCACGATGAACACTGCGCAGCGCGGGTCGGTGGCGCCGGTGGTCCACCACTTGCGGCCGTCGACGACGTAGTCGTCGCCGTCGCGGGTGATCGTCGCGGCGATGTTGGTCGCATCCGACGAGGCGACCTCGGGCTCGGTCATCGCGAAGGCGGAGCGGATGCGGCCCTCGAGCAGCGGCCCGAGCCAGCGCGCCTGCTGCTGCGGCGAGCCGTAGTGCAGCAGCACCTCCATGTTGCCGGTGTCGGGCGCATTGCAGTTGAACACCTCGGGCGCGACCAGCGAGCGGCCCATCACCTCGGCCAGCGGCGCGTACTCGAGGTTCGAGAGGCCGGCGCCGCGCGCGGGGTCGGGCAGGAACAGGTTCCACAGGCCCTCGGCGCGCGCCTTCGCCTTGAGCGCCTCGACCACCGGCGGCACCGACCAGCGGGTCGCCGGGTCCGCCGCGTGCGCGGCGATCCCGGCCTCGGCCGGCAGCACGTGCGCGGCCATGAAGGCCTCGAGCCGGGACTTGAGATCGGCCGCGCGCGGCGAGAGGGGAAAGAGCTCGGACATCGCGGGTCGCCGTCAGTAGTAGGTGTGGAGCTCGCGGTGCTCCGGCGCCGCGAGGTGGGGCAGGGCGTTCCACGAGCCGAAGCGCCAGCGGCCCTCGGCAAAGCGGAACTCGGCGAGCGCGCTGTTGCGGATCGAGAGATTGAGGTCGATCGCGTGCGAATCCGGCACGTCCAGCGCCCACTGCGCGAGCTGGCTCATCACCCCGCCGGAGGACACGACCAGCACGCGGCGCGCGCCCGGGTGGGCCGCGCGCAGCGCCTCGAGTCCGCGCCGCACGCGCGCGCGGAAGTCCGCGAAGCGCTCCGGGACCTGCCCGTCGAGCCGGCCCTCGACCCAGGCGCGCAGACCGCCCTGCAGGAAGCGGAAGATCGCGACCAGGTCCGGGGTGCGCCCCTCGCCGATCGCGGCGACCACCGGGTCGTCCGGGGCGAGCCGCCGGAACGCGGCCAGCATCGCGTGGTGGTCGAACTCGTCGAGCTCGGGCAGCACCAGCGCGGGCGGCAGGTCGGGACGCGCCGCGCGCAGGCCTTCGAGCGTCTCGCGGTGGCGCGCCATCGTGCCGGTCGCGACCGCGTCGAAGCCGAGGTCCGGCCGGGCCGCGAGCCATTCGCCGAGCAGCCGCGCCTGGCGGTGGCCGAGCGGCGAGAGCTGGTCGTAGTTCGCGGCGCCGAAGGACGCCTGGCCGTGGCGGACAGCGATGAGCTTCATGGCCGATCAGCGGCCGCGCGCATCGAGTGCCTGCGACCAGCGGAGCCGGTAGCGGCGATCGTCGTCACCGGGTCGCACGTCGGCGTCGAAGCGGTAGGTGTCGGCGCCGGAGATCCGGAACTCGCCGAGGTAGTGCACCGCATCGGCTTCGCGCGCGGCCTGCATCCGCACCGCCTGGGTCTGGCCGGCGCGGTTCTCGACCGTCAGCGTGATCTCGGCCTCGACCGGCACGCCGAGCCCGCCGTCGCGCTTGTCGCGGACCGCGATGATCACGAGCGCGCGCGAGGCCGAGCGCGTGATCCCGTTGCGGATCGCGACCTCCTCGGGCACGAAGTCGGCGCGGAAGGCGTTGTAGTGGACCTCGTAGCCGCCGAAGGTGCGGAACTGGCTCGCGAACGCGGCGCCCGCGAGTGCCAGGCCGACCAGCAGCAGGGACGTGGTCGCGAGGGCGCGGGCCGGACGGTTCATGGCGGAGTCCTCATCACGTGCCGAGCGCGACCGCGATCAGCGGATCGACCAGCAGCACCTGCGCAAGCCGCAGCGCCAGCAGCGCGAAGATCGGCGAGATGTCGATGCCGCCGATCGCCGGGATCACGCGCGCGAACGGGCGCAGCACGAGGTCGGCGATCGCGTACAGCAGCGGGATCGCCGGATTGCGCGCGTCCGGCGAGAACCACGACAGGATGACCCGCGCGAGCGCGATCCAGAAGAACATCGACAGCACGAAGCCGAGGAGGCGCGCGACGCCGAGCAGGACGAGACCGGCCACGCGGACCTCGCGGTCGAGGACCCACGCCATCGCGACCGCCCACAGCGTCGCGACCAGAAGCGCCAGCAGCACGCCGGCCAGATTCAGCCGGCGCCAGACCGGCAGGACCCGCTGCCACGGCATCAGCAGCGGGTTCGTGAGCTTGAACACGGCCTGGCAGATCGGGTTGTAGAAGTTGGCGCGGACGAACTGCAGCAGCACCCGCAGCACGACCACGAACAGCACCAGCGCGAACAGCGTGTCGACGACGAGGAGTCCGGCGTTGGCGAAGGGCGTCATCGGGCGTTCGGCATCGGCGCGGAGCGCCTGATGCTAGCGCGAGCCCTTGTCGAGGCGCCGCGCAGGCCGCGACCTCAGCCGTCCGAGAGTTCGCGCGCGAGCGCGTCGCCGCGGCGGGTCGCGGCGGCAACGGCCTCACCGACGAGCCGCTGGAATCCGCCGGCCGCGAGCACCTCGAGCGCGGCCGCGGTGGTGCCCTTCGGCGAGGTGACGCGCTCTCTCAGGACGCCGGGCGGCTCCCCGCCGTCGCGCGCCATCCGCGCCGCGCCGAGCACGGTCGCCAGCACCAGCCGGCGCGCCGTTTCGGCCGGCAGCCCCTGCGCGACGCCGGCCGCCTCGATCGCCTCCATCAGCGCGAACACGTAAGCCGGGCCGCTGCCGGAGACCGCGGTCACCGCGTCCATCAGCCCCTCGTCGTCGAGCCAGAGCGTCTCGCCGGCGGCCGATAGCAGCGTCTCGGCGCGCGTGGCCTCGTCGTCGTCGACGTCGGGCGCGCGGACGAGCGCGGTGATGCCGGCGCCGATCAGCGCCGGCGTGTTCGGCATCGCGCGCACGAGCGCCGCGGGCGCCGCGAGCCAGCGGGCGAGATCGGCGATCCGGATGCCGGCCGCGATCGAGACCACCAGCGCCCGTCGCCCGGCGAGCACCGAGCCGACCTCCCGCGCGACCGCCCGCATCACCTGCGGCTTGACCGCGAGCACGAGCGTCCCGGCGCCGCGCGCGGCGTCGGCGTTGGACGCGAGCGCGACGACGCCGAAGTCATGCGCCAGGGAGTCCCGCCGCGCAGCGTCTGGCTCCGAGACCCGGACCGCGCGCGGATCGGCGCCGCGGGCGACGAGGCCGCCGATCAGGCTACGCGCCATGTTGCCGCCGCCGATGAAGGCGATCGGCGTCGTCGCGCCGGGCGTCATGCGGCCATCATGCCGGGATCGCCGACGCGACCGCCCGGCCCATCGACGTACCGCGCCGGTCGCGAGACCATCGGCTCACTCGTGCGGCACCTGCTGCTCGCACCAGCAGATCGTCCAGTTCGGCTTGACCTGCACGCACTTGCGCACGAACGGCCGCGGGCAGGCTTCCATCTCGCCAATGGATTTCAGCGCCTTCGCAGTCGCGTCGGTGACGCACGCGGGCCCGCCGGCGCCGCCCGCGTTCATGTCGCTCCAGCCGGCTGGGCAGGCGGGCCCGGCCATCCGAGCGTCGGCTTGCGCGCGATCGGGCGCCTTCTCGCGCGCCTCGCGCACGCCGCTCTCGCGCGCGGTCGCGGCGAAGATCGAAAGGAACAGAACGGCCGACATCGCAACGACGGCGGCCCGACGATTTCGAGAACTCGACACAGCCATTTCCAGGCCCTCCTCGCAATGGTCATCACGCATCGTCAGGCGGGGCGCAACGCTCGTGTCGTCGGGCGACGCCGATCGAGCGCCTCGCCCACGCCCGATCATCTTGCACCAGAAGCACCTGCCACGCGAGCCCCGAGGCGCCGGCAACGCGGTTCCCCAGGGCGAGGCTAGCCGGGGCGCGGTCCGAACAGCGCGGTCCCGATGCGGACTTCGGTCGCGCCCTCGGCGATCGCGGTCTCGAAGTCCTCGCTCATGCCCATCGACAGCGTGTCGATCGACGGAAAGTCCCGGCGCAGCGCATCGAACAGGGCCTTGAGGTCGGCAAAGCGGGCGCGCCGGACGGCCAGATCGGGGTCCGGGCGCGGGATCGTCATCAGGCCCCGCAGGGAGAGGCGCGGCTCCGAGGCGACGAGCCGGCAGAGTTCGGGCACCTCGGCCGGTCGGGCGCCGGACTTGGTCGCCTCGTCGTCGAGCTTGACCTGCACCAGCACTTCGAGCGGCGCGAGGTCCGCGGGCCTCGCGGCGGCCAGCAGCGGAACCAGCTTCGCGCGATCGAGCGACTCGACCCGGTCGAAGTGCCGTGCCGCGTCGGCGCACTTGTTCGACTGCAGCGGGCCGATCAGGTGCCAGACGAGGCCCCGCCCCGCCAGCGCCGCGATCTTGACGAGGGCTTCCTGCACGTAGTTCTCGCCGAAGTGGCGCTGGCCCTGCGCCGCGAGCGCGGCGATGCGCTCGACCGGCTGGCCCTTCGAGACCGCGAGCAGCCGCACCGGCGATCCGCCCGGGGGCCGTGCGGCCTCGATCCGGTCAAGGATTTCCCGGAGCGCGCTCATGCGGCTCCCGATCCGCCCGCGGTGCCCGGCCGGCGTATACTGCCGCGCACGCGACGACGGCTCCGACGACGGGAGCGCGCGGGGCTCGATTGGACGGGGGCACTCATGGATATCGCGGAACTCCTGGCATTCTCGGTCAAGAACAAGGCCTCCGACCTCCACCTGTCGGCCGGCCTGCCGCCGATGATCCGGGTCGATGGCGACGTGCGCCGGATCAACATCCCGGCGCTCGATCATAAGTCGGTGCACTCGCTGATCTACGACATCATGTCGGACAAGCAGCGCCGCGACTACGAGGAGTTCCTCGAGGTCGACTTCTCGTTCGAGATTCCCGGGCTCGCGCGCTTCCGCGTCAATGCGTTCAACCAGAACCGCGGCGCGGGCGCGGTGTTCCGGACCATCCCGACCGAGATCTGGACGCTCGACGACCTCAACGCCCCGCGCATCTTCCGCGAGCTGATCAACCAGCCGCAGGGCCTGATCCTGGTGACCGGTCCGACCGGCTCCGGCAAGTCGACCACGCTCGCGGCGATGATCGACCACGTCAACAAGAACGAGTACGCGCACATCCTCACGATCGAGGACCCGATCGAGTTCGTGCACACCTCGCAGAAGTGCCTGGTCAACCAGCGCGAGGTGCATCGCGACACCCACGGCTTCAACGAGGCGCTGCGCTCGGCGCTGCGCGAGGACCCGGACTACATCCTGGTCGGCGAGATGCGCGACATCGAGACGATCCGGCTCGCGCTGACCGCCGCCGAGACCGGCCACCTCGTGTTCGCGACGCTGCACACCTCGAGCGCGGCCAAGACCATCGACCGGATCATCGACGTGTTCCCGGCCGGCGAGAAGCCGATGGTGCGTTCGATGCTGTCGGAGTCGCTGCGCGCGGTGATCTCGCAGTCGCTGCTGAAGAAGGTCGGTGGTGGCCGGATCGCCGCGCACGAGATCATGGTCGGCATCCCGGCGATCCGGAACCTGATCCGCGAGGACAAAGTCGCGCAGATGTATTCGGCGATCCAGACCGGCCAGAACTACGGCATGCAGACGCTCGACCAGAACCTGCAGGACCTGGTCAAGCGGGGCCTCGTCACGCGCCAGCAGGCGATGACCTACGCCAAGGACAAGAAGATCTTCGAGTGAGAGGATGCTCGCCCTCGCGTCACGGGTTGGCTAGCGACCCAGATGGCGGCCGGCATCGGCGACCGTGTCGCCGGTCGCGTTCCGCCGGCGTCCGGGCCGCTAACGTTCCCGACGGAGGCGGCCGATGGACAACCAGGGTGTGCCGATGAGCAACGCCGACTTTTCCTCGTTCCTGAAGCTGATGGTGGCGAAGAAGGCATCCGACCTCTTCATCACCGCCGGCGTCCCGCCGTCGATGAAGGTGCATGGCCGGATCGGTCCGATCACCGAGACGCCGCTGACGCCGCAACAGAGCCGCGATCTCGTGCTCAACGTGATGACTCCGTCGCAGCGCGAGGAGTTCGAGAAGACGCACGAGTGCAACTTCGCGATCTCGATGCAGGGCGTCGGCCGATTCCGCGTCAGCTGCTTCTACCAGCGCAACCAGGTCGGCATGGTGCTGCGCCGGATCGAGACCCAGATTCCGACGCTCGAGGAACTGCACCTGCCGCCGATCCTGAAGACGCTGGCGATGACCAAGCGCGGGCTGATCATGTTCGTCGGCGGCACCGGCACCGGCAAGTCGACCTCGCTCGCGGCGATGATCGGCTACCGCAACAAGAACTCGACCGGCCACATCATCACGATCGAGGACCCGATCGAGTTCGTGCACCGGCACGAGGGCTGCATCATCACCCAGCGCGAGGTCGGCATCGACACCGACACCTGGGACAACGCGCTCAAGAACACCCTGCGCCAGGCGCCGGACGTGATCCTGATCGGCGAGGTGCGCACGCGCGAGACGATGGAACACGCGATCGCCTTCGCGGAGACCGGGCACCTGGTGCTGTGCACGCTGCATGCGAACAATGCCAACCAGGCCCTCGACCGCATCATCCACTTCTTCCCCGAGGACCGGCGGCCGCAGCTGCTGATGGACCTCTCGCTGAACCTGAAGGGCGTCGTCGCCCAGCAGCTGATCCCGACGCCGGACGGCAAGGGACGGCGCGTCGCGCTCGAGGTCATGATCGGCACGCCGCTGGTCCAGGACTACATCCGCGACGGCGAGATCCACAAGCTGAAGGAAGTGATGAAGGAGTCGACCAACCTCGGCATGCGCACCTTCGACCAGAGTCTCGTCGAGCTCTACCATGCCGGCGAGATCTCGTACGAGGACGCGCTGCGCCACGCCGACTCGGCCAACGAGGTACGGCTCCGGATCAAGCTCGCGAAGGGCGGCGACGCGCGGACGCTGGCGCAGGGCCTCGAGGGCGTCGAGGTGCTGGGCGATCGCTGAGGCGGCCGTCGCGCGCCCCGGGGACGCCCGCGGCGGGTGACCGGGCTCGCCGCTCAGCCGGCGACGTTGCCGGCGCCGACCAGCCGCGCCATCACCGCCATCCGCACGACCAGCCCGTTCGAGACCTGGTCGAGGATCACCGACTGCGGGCCATCGGCCACCTCGGAGGCGATCTCGACCCCGCGGTTCATCGGACCCGGGTGCATCACGATCGCGTCCGGTCGCGCCAGCGCCAGCCGCCGCCGGTCGAGGCCGTAGCGGGCGTGATAGTCGGCCGCGTCCGGCACTTCGGTCTCGCGCATCCGCTCGCGCTGGAGGCGCAGCATCATCACCACGTCGACGCCGTCGAGGATCGCGTCGAGGTCGCTCGAGACCGCGATCGCCGGGCCGAGGTCTCGCGGCAGCAGCGCGGCCGGTCCGCAGACGCGGAGTTCGCCGACGCCGAGGGCGGTCAGCACGTGGATCGCCGAGCGCGCCACGCGCGAGTGCGCGATGTCGCCGACGATCGCGACCCGGAGCCGGCCGAACTCGGGTCCCTTGTGGTGGCGGATCGTATAGGCGTCGAGCAGGCCCTGGGTCGGATGCGCGTGGTTGCCGTCGCCGGCGTTGACGATCGCGACGCCCGGACCGGCGTGGCGCGCGAGGTACTCCGGCGTCCCGTTCTCGCGATGGCGCACGACGAACAGGTCGCAGTGCATCGCCTCGAGCGTGCGCAGCGTGTCGAGCACGGTCTCGCCCTTGGTGGTGCTCGACTGCGCGACGTCGAAGTTCACGACCTCGGCGCTCAGCCGGCTCGCGGCCAGCTCGAAGCTGGTGCGCGTGCGCGTCGACGGCTCGAAGAACAGGTTGACCACCGTGCGTCCGCGCAGCAGCGGCAGCTTCTTGACCTTGCCGCCGGTCGCCGCGGCGAGCGCCGCGGCGGTATCGAGCAGTTCGAGGATCAGGCGCGGCGGCATCGCCTCGAGGGTCAGCAGGTGCCGCAGCCGCCCGGCCTCGTCGAACTGCGCCCGCGCAGCGCTCATGCGCGGCCCTCGACGATGGCGAGCGAGAGCGGATCGGGTCCGCGCAGCTTGAGCAGGCGGCCGCGGCCGACCTCGAGGCGGGCCCCGACCGCGTCGGCGGCCACCGGCAGTTCGCGCCCGTCGCGCTCGATCAGCGCCGCGAGCACGACCTGCGCTGGCCGCCCCCAGTCGAACAGCTCGTTCAGCGCGGCCCGCACGGTCCGGCCGGTGTAGAGGACGTCGTCGACCAGCACGAGGTCGCGACCGTCGATGTCCCACGGCAGGCTCGACGGATGCACGGCCGGATTGAGGCCGGCGTGCCCGAAGTCGTCGCGGTGGAAGCTGATGTCGAGGACGCCGATCGGGTCCGTCCAGCCGAGCCGCCGCGCGAGCGCGTGCGCGACCCAGACGCCGCCGGTGTGGATGCCGACGACCCGCGGCTCGGCGATCGCGCGCGACCTCAGCACGGCGCCGACGCCGTCGGCGAGACGGTCGAGCAGCTCGTTCGGATCAGGCAGGTCCATCGGTGTTCTCCGGGCGGTCGGGGGTGCTCTCGAGCCAGCTCTCGACGAGGATCTCGGCCGCGACCGCGTCGAGGCGCGCGGCATCGCGGGCGCGTCGCTGGCCGCGGCGTCGCGCCGCCGCGAAGCGCGCCTCGGCCTCGACCGAGGTCAGGCGCTCGTCATGCAGCAGCACCGGCAGGCCGGTGCGCCTCGACAGCGCGCGCGCGAAGCCGCGGGCGGCGGCGCTCATCGGCTGCTCGCGCCCGTCGAGGTCGAGCGGCAGGCCGACGATCAGCGCGTCGGGACGCCAGTCCCCGATCGCGCGCTCGATCGCCGGCCAGTCCGGGTGGTTGCCGTGATTGGCGACGACCGCGATGCCGGACGCGCTGCCGGTCCGCCGCTGGCCGACGGCGATGCCGATGCGGCGCGTGCCGTAGTCGAAGCCGAGCACGGTTCCGGTCGGGCCGGTCCCGATCATGCGTGCCCCGCTTCGCCGGACAGGCGCGCGAGGTCGACGCCGACCAGCCGCGCCGCGGCCTCCCAGCGCGCCTCGGGGGCGATGTCGAACACCAGCGCGCGATCCGCCTCGACCGTCAGCCAGGCGTTGTCGCGCAGTTCGGCGTCGAGCTGGCCGGCGCCCCAGCCCGCATAGCCGAGCGCCAGCAGCGCCCGTTCCGGGCCATCGCCGGCCGCGAGCGCCGCCAGCACGTCGCGCGAGGTCGTGAGCTTGAGGCCCGGGGCGACGGTCAGCGTCGAATCGAAGTCGCGATCGCCGTCATGCAGCACGAAGCCGCGCTCGGGCTGGACCGGACCGCCCAGGAACACCGGCGCGGACTCGAGTCGCCCGTTGGACGACTCGAGGCCGAGCTGCCGCATCACGTCCCCGATCGAGATCGGGGCCGTGCGGTTGACGACGATGCCGAGCGCGCCGTTCGCGTCGTGCTGGCAGACCAGCGTGACCGTGCGCGCGAAGTTCGGGTCCAGCATCGACGGCATCGCGATCAGCAGCTGGTTGGCGAGGAAGGCCGGCGCGGTCATGGCCCGGAGTCTCGCGCGATTCGGCGCACCGGTGCACGCTCGCTCATTGCGTCGCAAGCCCCCCCGGCAGGAACTGCCAGGTCCGGGTGATGTGCAGCACGTCGACGTTTTCCTCGGTGCGCGGCAGCGGCGCGAACGGTGCAGCCAGGTTGACGACCGCGATCGCGGCGTCGTCGAGGACCCGGTGGCCCGAGGGCTGGATCAGGTCGATCCGCTCGACGCTGCCGTCGCGACGGATCGCGACGGTCAGGACGAGACTGCCCGAGATGCGGCGGCGGCGCGCGTCCTCGGGATAGTTGAGGTTCCCGATCCGCTCGACCCGCGCGACCCACGCGCGCATGTAGGCCGCGTACTCGTACTCGCGGGTGCTGGCATCGACAAACTTGCGCCGCGGCCGCCGCGCGTACTGCTCGGCGCGGCGGTCGATCTCGGCGGCCAGGCGGGCGATCTCGGCGCTGCGCTGCATCAGCTCGCGGCCGCTGATGAGACGCGGCGTCGTCTCCTCGGGGCGCTCGGGGACCGGCGGATCGACGCGGCGCGCGGCGTCGGCGGTCGTGGTCACGACCGGCTCCGGGGTCGCGGGCTTGGGCGGCGGCGCGTCATCGGCCCGCGGTTCGGGCGGGCGCTCCGCCTCACCCTCGAGCGACTGGCCGGACACGACCTGGCGGACGCGCCGCGCCTCGGCGCGGTCGCCACCGCCCTGCTGGTTCGCATTCGCGAGGAAGTCCGGGTTGTCGGGCTTGTCGAGGCTTCGGGTCGCGACCAGCGTCACGTCGAGCGTCGGCAGGCTGGTCGCCGGATCCTCGGGCTCGAACGTGATCCCGAGTGCCACCACGGCATGGACCACGACCGAGAACATCACCGTGACGGCCAGCCGGTCGCCCGGGCCGGGCTGGCGCGGCGCGGTACCGGTGGCGCGTCCCGCCGTCACGCGCGCCCCGCTCCGGCCACGATCGCATCGAGTCGGTCGAACAGCAGGCCCGCGATCGAGGTTCCGGCCTGCGCGTCGATCTCGCGGATGCCGGTCGGGCTGGTCACGTTGACCTCGGTCAGGTACTCGCCGATCACGTCGATGCCGACGAACTCGAGGCCGTGGCGGACCGCCTCGGCCCCGACGCGCTCGGCGATGCGGCGGTCGGACTCGGTCAGCGGCCGGACCTCGGCGCGCCCGCCGCGCGCCATGTTGCCGCGGAAGTCGAGGCCCTGCGGGATCCGGGCGAGCGCATGCGGCACCGGCACCCCGCCGACGATCAGGATCCGCTTGTCGCCGTCGCGCGCCTCGGGGATGAAGCGTTGCGCCATCGCGAACTCGCGCCCGTCGCGGGTCAGCGTCTCGAGGATCACGATCAGATTGGGGTCGTCGCCCCGGGTCTTGAAGATCGACTGCCCGCCCATCGCGTCGAGCGGCTTGACCACCGCGTCGCCGACCGCGCGGACGAAGTCGGCGAGATCGGCGATGTCGCGCGAGACCCGGGTCGGCGGCACCAGCTCCGGGAACCACAGCGACGCGAGCTTCTCGTTCGCATCGCGCAGCGCGCGCGGATCGTTGATCACCGGGACGCCCTCGCGCACCGCGAGGTCGAGGACCAGGGTGTCGTGCAGGAACGGCACGTCGAACGGCGGATCCTTGCGCGCCAGCACCAGCGCGAGGTCCGCCAGTGGCCGCCAGCGGGCCTCGCCGGCCTCGTGCCAGTCCTCGCGGGCGTCGCGCAGGCGCAGCGGCCGCATGCGGGCGTGCGCGCGGCCGTCGCGCACGGCGAGATCGCCGGGCGTGAACTGTTCGATCCGGTGTCCCCGCCGGCCCGCCTCGAGCAGCATCGCCACGGTCGAATCCTTCCACGGCTTGATCCCGGCCAGGGGATCCATCAGCACGCCGAGCGCATAGCCCATTCGCGGCTCCGTTCGAACTCCGACCCCGATGGTATCGCTCGCGCGGGTGGTCGCCGGAGCGGCTTCCGGTCGGGGTGCCGACGCGGTCCCGGTGTTGCGGTGTTTCCTCAAGTTTCGGCTTGACAGGCCTGACCGCATTGATTAAACAGACCGGACGCGCCGTCACGGGGCCCGGCGCGTCCGCCGCGCGCCACGCGGCGGCCGGACGTCTCATAATGCGCTGTCCGCGTCCTGCAAGGGGTAATGCGTGAACGAAACCGGCAAGTCCGACGGCCTCGATGGTCTCAAGGTGATGGTCATCGACGACTCGAAGACCATCCGCCGCACCGCGGAGATGCTGCTCAAGAAGGAAGGTTGCGAGGTCATCACCGCGGTCGACGGCTTCGAGGCGCTGGCGAAGATCACCGACCAGCAGCCCGAGATCATCTTCGTCGACATCATGATGCCGCGACTCGACGGCTACCAGACCTGCGCGCTGATCAAGAGCAACCGGATCTTCCGCTCGACGCCGGTGATCATGCTGTCGTCGAAGGACGGGATCTTCGACAAGGCGAAGGGTCGGATCGTCGGCGCCGAGCAGTACCTCACCAAGCCGTTCACGCGCGACGAGCTCCTCGGCGCGATCCGGCGCTACGCGCCGCAGAAGGGGTGACCATGCGTCCCGAGGCCCAGCCGACGACCGAGGGCATCGCCGGTCACGCGCTGCCGCAGGATCCCTTCGACCTGCTGCTGGCGTACGAGGCCGGCGCGCGCGCCCACTCGGCGCGTGCGGCCGAGCAGGCCGAGGCCCCGGGCCTGTGGCGCGGGATCGGCTACCGGGTCGGACGCCACTGGCTGATCTCGAGCATCAACGAGGTCAACGAGATCCTGACCCCGCCCCCGCTGACCTCGGTGCCAGGGACCAAGCCCTGGCTGCTCGGCGTCGCGAACATCCGCGGCAACCTCGCCGCGATCGTCGATCTGAAGCTGTTCCTCGAGGGCGACCGGACGATGCTGAGCGAGCGCTCGCGCGTGCTGCTGGCGCGCCAGCCCGGTGGGCTGGTGGGCCTGCTGATCGACGAGGTCGCCGGCCAGCGCAATCTCACCGACGAGAACGAGCCGCTGCCCGACGCCGAGGACGACCCGCGATACCGGCCTTTCGTCAAGGCCCAGTTCGCGGTCGATGGCCGGACCTGGGGCGTGTTCAGCATGGCGGCACTGACGCGCCTGCCGGAGTTCCGGCAGGCGGCCCAGTAGCGGTCGGAAGGGATCGAGATGGCGACGCAGGGACGCGTCGCCGGAATCGGCGGGATGCCGGCCGGGAACGTGGCGGCGCCGCGGTCGTGCTTGCGGCGGGTCGAGGTCCAACGAGGTTTTGCCGAGGGGTGATCAGGCAATGAGTACGACGAAGGCACAGGTGGCGGGTGGCAGGGGGATCGGCTTCTGGTCGATCTTGGCGGGTCTCGCGCTGCTGGCGCTGCTCGCGAACGTGTTCTGGGGCGGACGGCTGGCCGAGCAGGAGCGGATCGCGCTCGAGAAGGTCGCCTCGATCCAGGTGGCGTCGCAGCAGATCGCGACCTTCGCCCGCGAGGCGTCCGCCGGCCAGGAGGAGGCCTTCACCAGCCTCGAGTCGACCCGCAACCTGATCGAGCGCGACGTCACCCAGCTGCTCGACGGCGACCCCGCGCAAGGCATGCCGGGCTACCGGGCGGACGGCGCGGTCGGGCCGCAGCTGCGCGACCTGGCCCAGTCCTGGGGCGGCATCCGCAGCGCCGCCGACACGATCCTCGGGCGCAAGGACCTGGTCCTGCAGATGACCGAGACCGCGGCCGGATTCCAGGGCCGCATGCCGCGGCTGACCCAGCTGATGGACGAGATCGTCCGCGTGCTGACCGAGCGCAACGCGCCGGCCGGACAGGTCTACATCGCCACCCGCCAGATCCTGCTCGCCGACCGCATGCTGCGTCGCCTCTCGGACATCCTGCGCGGCGGCGATCTCGCCGTGACCGCCGCCGACCAGTTCAGCCGCGACGCGCAGACCTACGGTCGCGTGCTGGAGGGCCTGCGCGACGGCAATCCCGAGCTCAACATCCGCCAGCTCGCCGACGCCGACGCGCGACGCCTGCTCGACGAGGTGGCGTCGGTGTTCAACGAGGTCGGCGCGGACGTCGACACGATCCAGGGTGCATCGACCGAACTGTTCGAGGTCACCGAGGCGGCGAACACGATCGTGCTCGACTCGCAGGGCCTGCTCGAGCAGGCCAACGTGGTGGCTGCCGCGTTCCGCAAGCTGCCGGACCAGCGCCTGTTCGGGTCGAACCTGCTCAACATCGCGCTCGGCGCCGCGGTCGTCGTGTTCCTGATCCTCGCGCTGATCGCCTACAACGCGCAGCAGCGCCGCCAGGTGCAGACCGCCGGCGAGCTGAACCAGCGCAACCAGGAGGCGATCCTGCGGCTGCTCGACGAGATGGGCTCGCTCGCGGAGGGCGACCTCACGGTGAAGGCGACCGTGACCGAGGACATCACCGGCGCGATCGCGGACTCGGTCAACTTCGCGGTCGAGGCGCTGCGCAGCCTCGTGACGACGATCAACGAGACCGCGGTCCAGGTGTCCGCGGCGGCGCAGGAAACGCAGGCGACCGCGATGCACCTCGCCGAGGCCGCCGAGCACCAGGCGCAGCAGATCACCTCGGCCTCGGCCGCGATCAACGACATGGCCAAGTCGATCGACCAGGTGTCGCGCAACTCGGCCGAGTCGGCCGAGGTGGCGCAGCGCTCGGTGGAGATCGCGTCGAAGGGTGCCGGCGTCGTGCGCCAGACGATCGCCGGCATGGACTCGATCCGCGACCAGATCCAGGAGACCTCGAAGCGCATCAAGCGCCTCGGCGAGTCCTCGCAGGAGATCGGCTCGATCGTCGAACTGATCAACGACATCGCCGAGCAGACCAACATCCTCGCGCTCAACGCCGCGATCCAAGCGGCCTCGGCCGGCGAGGCCGGGCGCGGATTCGCGGTCGTCGCGGACGAGGTCCAGCGCCTCGCCGAGCGCGCCTCCGGCGCGACCAAGCGGATCGAGACGCTGGTGCAGACGATTCAGGCCGACACCAACGAGGCGGTCACGTCGATGGAACAGACGACCGCCGAGGTGGTGACCGGCGCCCGCCGCGCCGAGGACGCCGGCGAGGCGCTGAACGAGATCGAGCGCGTGTCGAACGACCTCGCGTCGCTGATCTCCGGCATCTCGAAGGAAGCGATGCAGCAGTCCACCGCGGCGAGCAACATCTCGTCGACGATGAACGTGATCCGCGAGATCACCGCGCAGACGTCGGTGGGCGCGAGCCAGACGGCCGAGTCGATCGGCAACCTGGCGCAGCTCGCGGCGGACCTGCGCCGATCGGTGGCGGACTTCAAGCTGCCGGCCTGATCGAAGGCGTCACCCGGCGGGGTTCCGGCCTCGTCGGTTCCGAGGGTCGCCGGCGCGACCCGCGCGACCGGCGCATGGACGTGCCGAGCGGAGATCGGGCGCGCGAGCGCCCGGTCGGAGGCGGCAGGCGGCCCGCCGGGTCCGTCGCCGAGGATCGGCACGCGGCCTGGACGGCCGCGAGGCGGGCACCCGGTGGTCATCGACGGGCAGTGGACCAACATGCGACTTTCAGACGATCTCGGCTTTTCCACACTCTCCTGGGTCAAGCCCGAGCTGGACCAGGCGCTCGCGCGCGCGCGCGAGGCCCTCGAGTCCTATGCCGAGGATTCCGCCGAGGAATCCGGGATCGACCACTGTCTCTCCGAACTCCACCAGGTGCAGGGCACCCTGCGCATGGTCGAGCTCTACGGCGCGGCGATGGTCGTCGACGAGATGGAGCAGGTCGCCCGCGCCCTGAAGGAACAGCGGCTGCGCCAGCGCGAGGAGGCCTTCTCCGTCCTGATGGGCGGCATGGTCCAGCTGCCGGATTACCTCGAACGCCTGCAGGGCGGCCACAAGGACATCCCGATCGTCCTGCTGCCGCTGCTCAACGACCTGCGGGCCTGCCGCGGCGAGAAGCTGCTGTCGGAGAGCGTGCTGTTCTCGCCGGATCTCGAGGCGCCGCTGCCGCCCGAGGCGGCCGGGGCGCCGTTCGCGCTGCCGGAGGCGCGGCTCAAGTCCGAAGCCTCGCAGGAGCGCTTCCATTACCAGCGGGCCCTGCTGCACTGGATCCGCGGCCAGGCGCCCGAGGCGTCGCTGGCGGACATGGTCGCGGTGCTCGACCGGCTGCGTGCGCTGGTCGTGCAGGACGATGCGCGCCGGTTGTTCTGGGTCGCCGCCGGGGCCCTCGACACGGTCCGCAGCGGCGGCATCGAGCCGAGCGCGGCGGTCAAGCTGCTGTTCGGTCGCGTCGACCGCGAGATCCGCAAGCTGATCCAGTTCGGCGAGCCCGGATTCCGCGCGGATCCGCCGCGGGACCTGCTGAAGAACCTGCTCTACTACATTGCCGGCGCGAGCAGCCGGACCGAGCGGACGCGCGCGATCGCGACCGCCTACGGCCTCGACACCCTGCTGCCGACCGAGCGCGAGCTCGAGCATGCGAAGGGCAGCCTCGTCGGCAAGAACCGCGCGCTGCTCGACACCGTGTCGGCCGCGATCAAGGACGACCTGCTGAAGGTCAAGGATGCGCTCGACCTGCACCTGCGCAGCGGGGCCGGTCATGCCGAGCTGGCGGCGCAGGTCGAACTGCTCGATCGCATCGGCGACACCCTCGGCATGCTCGGGCTCGGCGAGCCGCGCAAGGCGGTCCAGGTCCAGCGCGACGAACTGGCCCGCATTGCGGCCGGCGACCGGGCCGCCGACGAGCGCGCGCTGCTCGAGGTCGCCGGCGCGCTGCTGTTCGTCGAAACATCGCTCGACGACAACATCGAGCGGCTCGGTGCCGATGCCGGCGCTCCGGCTCCGGCCGAGGCCGATGCCGTGGCCAGCACCGTGGACCTTCCGGCGGTCGAGGTGCGCAAGATCATCGACACGCTGATGAAGGAGGCGCAGGGCAACCTCGCGCGCATCCGGGAAGCGGTGGTCGCGTTCATCGAGTCGCCGTGGGATCACCGCCGGGTGCACGAGGTGCCCCAGCTCCTCAACGAGGTCTCGGGCGCGATGACGATGCTCGCGGTCGAGGATGCCCCCGAGCTGCTGAACGCGCTGCGCCGGTTCGTCGAGGCCGAGCTGCTGCATCACCAGCGGGTCCCGGACGCCGCCCAGCTCGATCTGATCGCCGACGCGTTCGCGTCGATCGAGTACTACATCGAGGCCTCGCGCGAGCATCGACTGGACCGCGCCTCGATCCTCGAGACCACGCGGCGCAGCCTCGAGGCGCTCGGCTACTGGCCGCCGCCCGAGGTCTCCGCCGACTGGCTCGATGGCGGCGCGGCGACGGCGGAACCATTCCCGCCGCCGGTCGCGCCGGCGCCGGCGGAACCGACGGCTCCGATCGGCAGCGAGCTCGGCGAGCTCGCCGGCGCGGCGCTCGAGGCGTCGCGGCCGCAGCCGATCGCGTCCGATGCGGCCGCGCCGGCGGCCGAGGCGGATGCCCCGGACTGGCACGTGCGGCCGGAGTCCGGCGCCCTCGACGCCGGCATCACGCTCGCGCAGACCGGCGCCGCGGAAGAGGACGGCGAGTGGGTCGAGGTCGAGGAAGAAGTCGAGGAGGACGTGGAGCCGACGCTGTCGGGGGCCTTCCAGGTCGCGCCGAGCAGCGAGATCGACAACGAGATCCGGGAGATCTTCCTCGAGGAGGTCGGCGAGGAGATCGGACAGCTCACCGAGCAGCTGCCCGCGTGGGCGGCGAACCGCAGCGACTCGGAGCTGCTGAAGCCGATCCGGCGTTCCTTCCATACCCTGAAGGGCAGCGGACGCCTGGTCGGTGCCGTCGCGATCGGCGAGTTCAGCTGGAAGGTCGAGAACATGCTGAATCGCGTGCTCGACGGCAGCATCCGGCCGAGCGATGCGGTCGTCGACCTCGTCGAGAAGGCCGTGGCGATGCTGCCAGAGCTGCGCGAGGCGCTGGCCCAGTCGCGGGCGCCGCGGGTCGACATCGCCGATGTGATGATGGTCGCGGACGAACTCGCCCAGGGACGCGAGGCGTGGGTCGGCCGGCGGGCCCGCCCGAAGGTCCGGCGGGTGCGCCGGGTCTGGGTTCCGCGCGCGATCGCGGCGACGGCCGGCCCGGCCGTCCCCGGGATCCTCGCCGAACTCGCGCCGCTCGCGACCGCCGACGGGGCGCCGGCGCCGGTCGAGCAGGCTCCCGAGGCCGACGTGCCCGCGGCGCAGGGGATTGACGCCGACGCGGCCGCGGAAGAAGCCGGCGCAGGCGCGGCGCCCGGAGACGAGGGCTGGATCGGAGAACCGCCGTCTGACCACGTCGGAGTCGGCGCCGAGGCGATCGACGCCGGTGACGGATGGACCGGGGACCCGCTGGCCGTCGACACGCCGACCGACGACGCGCCGGCGAGTGAGGCCGTCACCGTCGAGCCCTCCGTCGACGAGGCCGTCCCCGTCGAGCCCTTCGTCGACGAGGCCGTCCCCGTCGAGCCCTTCGTCGACGAGGCCGTCCCCGTCGAGCCCTTCGTCGACGAGGCCGTCCCCGAAGAGGCCCTGGAGGGCTTCGCCGATGACCGCGCGCGCATCCCGGCGCTGGATCCGCTGCTGCTCGAGATCCTCCGCACCGAGGTCGGCGGCCACATCGAGACGCTGCGCGCCTACCTGGCCGACGCCGAAGCCGGACTGGTCCGCCCGATCGACGATGCCGTGGTCCACGCGATCCACACGATGCACGGCGCGCTCAGCATGTCGGACGTTCCGGGCATCTCGGACGTCGCAGGGCCTCTCGAGGGCTATGCGAAGCGGCTGCGCGCCCGCCATGCGGTGCCGGAGCCGGCCGGCATCGTCGCGATCCGCGAGGCCGCCGATCTGCTCGAGGCGACCGTGATGCTGCTCGACCAGCCCGGGATGCCGGTGCCGCCCGCCGGCGACCTGCCGGAGCGGATCGCGGCGCTGCGCGACGCGCTGCCCGAGGCCTCCCCGGCGTTCGCGGAGGACCTCGCGGAGCCGGCGGTGGCGGATCTCGATGCCGCGCTCGACCTCAGCGCCTTCGCGCACGAGGAGCCGGTGGCCGCGGACGCCGCCGCCCCGGATTTCCCGCTCGAGTTGGAGAGCTTCGACGAGATCGAGTCGGCGCTGAATGCGATCGCGGAGATGGCGCCGGAGGATCCGGGATCCGGCGACGGATCGGCGCAGGTCCCCGCATTCGACGTGGAACCTGGGCACGGCGGCGAGGCCGAGCCGGAAGCGACGGCAGACGTCGCGGAGACTTCCGCCGGCGACCCGACCGTCGCCGCGCCGGTCGCGGAAGCGCCGGTGGTCCCGAACGAGCCGTCCGATGCGGCGCCTGACGTCGCACCCGTGACCGAGGAGCCGGTGCCGGCTTGGTCGTGGCGGCAGGCGGCCGTCGCCCCCGCGATGCCGTGGGTCGACGAGCCCGAAGGGACCGGCGCGCTCGAGCTCGCCGACGTCGATCCGGATCTCGTCGACCTGTTCGTCGAGGAGGCCAACGAGCAGCTCGACGTCACCGACGGCGCGGTCGCGAGGCTGCGGGAAGACATGTCCGATCGCGGCGCGATCGCGGACCTGCAGCGCGAGCTGCACACGCTCAAGGGCAATGCGAGGGCGATCGGCCTGTCCCCGATCGGCGACCTCACCCACGCGATCGAGGCCGTGATCGAGGCCGCCGCGGCCGGCGCGATCGCCATCGATCGCCGGATCGTCGAATCGCTCGAGCGCGGCTTCGATCGCCTGCACGCGATGGTGAACCGCGTCGCGCAGCGGCAGGGTCTCGCGCGGCCGAACGCGGCGATCGCCCACTTCGAGGCGCTCGCCGGCGTCGCCGCCGGCGCGGGCGAGGACGCCGCGACCGCGATTCCGGCCTCGGCCGGAGCCGCGGTGGCGGCGGACATCGAGGCCGCTCCCGCGCCGACTGCCGACGCGACCGGTCGGGCCGAGCCGGTCGCCACCGCGGCCGTGACCGATATCCCCGCGGCGACCGCCGCGCCACGGTCGGTGCGCGATCTCGACGTGGTCGAGGCCGAGGCGACCCCGGATGACGTCGCCCTGCGCGCGCCGCAGGAACTGATCCGCGTCCGCTCGGACCTGCTCGACGCGCTGGTCAACTTCGCCGGCGAGGTCGCGATCTACCGCTCGCGCCTCGAACAGCAGATCGGTTCCTATCGCGCGAACCTGGTCGAGCTCGACCAGACCGTCACGCGACTGCGCGGCCAGCTGCGCCAGCTCGAGATCGAGACCGAGGCCCAGATCCTGTCGCGCTACCAGCGCGAGGCCGAGGCCGGCGGCGAGGTCGTGTTCGATCCGCTCGAGCTCGACCGCTTCTCGACGCTGCAGCAGCTCTCGCGCGCGCTGTCCGAGTCGGTCAACGACCTGATCGCGCTGCAGACCAACCTCGACGACCTGACGCGCCAGTCGGAAACCCTGCTGCTGCAGCAGTCGCGGGTCAGCACCGAGCTTCAGGAAGGTCTCATGCGCACGCGCATGGTGCCGTTCGATTCGGTCGTGCCGTTCCTGCGCCGGCTGCTGCGCCAGACCGGCGACGAGCTCGGCAAGCGCGCGCAGCTCCGGATCGAGGGCGCGCAGGGCGAAATGGACCGCAACCTGCTCGAGCGCATGAAGGCGCCGCTCGAGCACATGCTGCGCAACGCGGTGGCGCACGGCATCGAGTCGCCGGACGAGCGCGTCGCGCTCGGCAAGCCGCCGGAAGGCGAGGTCCGGATCACGGTCGGCCGCGAGGCGACCGAGGTGGTGATCAAGGTCTCGGACGACGGACGCGGCATGAACCGCGAGGCGATCCGGGCCAAGGCGATCCAGCGCGGATTGCTGCGCGACGATGCGCAGCTGAGCGACCGCGACCTGTTCGCGTTCGTGCTGGAGTCGGGCTTCTCCACGGCCGAGCAGGTGACGCAGATCGCGGGACGCGGCGTCGGCATGGACGTCGTCGCGAGCGAGATCAAGCAGCTCGGCGGTTCGCTCGGGATCGATTCCGCGCTCGGCCGCGGCACCACCTTCACCGTCCGCCTGCCGTTCACGCTGGCGGTGACCCAGGCGGTGCTGGTCCGCGTCGGCGAGCATCAGTTCGCGGTGCCGATGTCGGCGGTGCAGGGCATCGCCCGGATCGCGCGGACCGAGTACGGCAAGCGCATGGAGGATGGCCACCCGGTGTTCTCGTACGCCGGCGACGAGTACTCGATGCACGACCTCGCGCAGCTGCTCTCGCTGCCGGTCGCCCGCCGGGAACAGGAGCCGCAGCTGCCCCTGCTGCTGGTCCGCGCCGGCGACCAGCGGGCCGCGGTCCGGATCGACGGCGTGCTCGGCAGCCGCGAGATCGTGGTCAAGCCGGTCGGTCCCCAGATCAACTCGGTGCCGGGCATCTTCGGCGCGACGATCATGGGCGACGGCTCGGTCGTGATGATCCTGGACCTCGCGCCGCTGCTCCGTCGCGCGCTGTCGCTGCGCGAGCAGGGCGCCGTCGAGCGCGCGCTCGAGGCGGCGCTGGCCGAGGCGGTGCCCGGCCTCGTCGGCACCGAGGAGGCGCTCGAGGAACTGGTGCCGATCGACGTCGCGCCGGCACCGGAACCCCGCCGCCGCCCGTTGGTCGCGGTGGTCGACGACTCGATCACGATGCGGCGCGTCACCAGCCGCGTGCTCGAGCGCAACGACCTCGAGGTCGTGACCGCGAAGGACGGCCTCGACGCGGTCGAGCGCTTCCAGGAGCGGATCCCGGACCTGATCCTGCTCGACATCGAGATGCCGCGCATGGACGGCTACGAGCTCGCGACCTACGTCCGCAACGACGTCCGCCTGCGCCACGTCCCGATCATCATGATCACGTCGCGGACCGGCGAGAAGCACCGTCAGCGCGCGCAGGAGATCGGCGTCAACCGCTATCTCGGCAAGCCGTACCAGGAGTCGGAACTGCTGAAGAACGTCGCCGAGATGCTGGACCTGAGCCATGAGCTCCGCTGATCCCGCATTGCCGGGCCTCGCGCTGGTGCGCGAGCCGGCTCAGCCGGTCCGTCACCTGGCCGACGCGCTGGCCGAGATCGGCGCGACGCCGCGCCTCGAGGTCGAGGCCGCGGCGCTCGATTCCGCGGCCCTCGCGGACGCCGGAGTCGAGGTGCTGGTGGTGGCCCTGGGCGGCGGGATCGACCCGCCCACGGTGGTCACGAGTCCCTCGCTGCGCATCGTCTTCGACGATCTCGACGTCAGCGCGGGCCTAACCGGCTGGGATCGCGCTCGCTGGCTGCGTCACCTCCGCGCGAAGATTCTCGGCGCGCGCGAATCCGGGCCGCCGCGCCCGGCGGGAGCGTCGCCGATCCCTGCGCGCCGCGAGGTCGCGTCGTCGCCGGGTGAACCGGTCGAGGGGCGCAGGTTCGGCGCGGACGCCGACGGCGACTGGCGGGCGGACCACTGGCCGGCCGGTGCGGCCGATGCAGCCGCGTCGGGTGGGCACCTCGACGGGTCGGCCGATGGTGGCCTGGTCGCCGAGCGCGCGCCGGACCTCGATCGCGGTGCCGATCACTGGGCAGACGACGCGCGGACGCTCGCGCCGGAGCCGACCGCGCTTGCGCCGACCGACGAGGCCCTCCCGTCCGGGCAGTCCGCGACCGTGGATCGCCGGGCGCCGGAGCTGGCGCCGTTCGAGACCGAGTCGCGCGACGCCGGGGAACTTCCGTTCTCGAACGATGCCGGCGATGCGGGCGACGTGCCGGTCGATGGCGACGACGCAAGCCTGCCCGCGTGGTCGGCGGTGGACGAGGATCGCGCTCGAAGCGGCGAGCCGGTCGGCGGACTCGACGACCTGCTCGACGCCCTGCGGCGGGAATCCCCGGCCGAGGAGGGCCCGGCGCGCGAGGCGGCCGCACCGCCCCCGGAACCGCCGACGCCTCCGCCGTCGCGCGCTTTCGACCTCTCGTCG
>PVBP01000015.1 GCA_002995625.1 Lysobacteraceae bacterium
CTCGCAATCAACCAGGGAAAGTAGACGTGGAAGAGTTGGGCGGCGAGCATCGCAAAACCACAAAGAGCAAGCATCCCTGCCACGTGCTCTCGCGAGAGAATGAGTTGACTGCCAGGCACGAGCAATACCATATGAAGAACGGCGAGGCCGCTCGTGCCCAGCAGCGTGAGGGTTAGCAGTCCAAGCGCTCCGGCCGGTGTCGGCCGGTTCCCGCAGGCCTCGGCGCGATAGCCCGTCGAGCGTGGTGGCAGGCAAGCAAAAAGCATTAACCCTGCGGTGAGTCCGATGATCAAAGCGACCATCGCCAGAGGCAGGGTTGGCAGGAAGCGCGTCGAAAGCTCACCGAACAGTGGACCCAACATGTCGCCTAGAAAGACGAAGGCTGTCAGCCAGGTGAATCTTCTCGCTTGAGTGCCCCTATCGCCGGCACCGAGACTGGCTGCAAGTAGCGCCAAAGGGATGATGGCAGCGGAGCAGGCGCCAGCCAGCGCGCGCAGCACATACAACCATGCCAGTGGTGTTGCTCCGGTCGCGGTTGTCGCCAGCGCGAGGATGACGAGCGTGGTGCGCAGCAGGATGCGATAGTCGTAGCGGTCAGCAAGCCAGCCCCACAATGGCGCCAGCAGCAAGGCACCCACGGGATGAGCGGCTGCCAGTCCGGCAGTGTGGAAGCCTTGTGAATCGACAGTTGATTCACCGAGGCCCTCCCGGACGAGATCAGGAAGAAAGGCAAGGACGCCCGTCTGACTGGCCCCGGCGGCGGCCACGGCGATGAGGAGTAGCGCGAAATCGCTTGGTCCCGATTCCCCTTGGCGCGAACGGGTCAGCGACTTGCCTGAGCGCTCTCCTTGTCGTGCGTAGGCGTATCGATGACTCGTGTCCATGCATAAACGATGCTTGATGATCGAGAAGGGTTCGAGGCGTCCAACGTCGCCGCACCCTCGCCGACGACGACCTGAGAGGCGCCGAGGCGACTGAAAATGGTTCGGGACGGCCGCCCGCTCCCCGGTTATCAGCCGAGATCGAGCACGATCCTTCCTTCGATATCGCCCTCGTGCATGCGTGCGAAAATGTCGTTGATCTTCTCAAGCTTCTCTGTATGCACGGTGGCATGAACCTTCCCTTCCCCAGCGAAGGCGAGAGCCTCTTGGAGATCGAGACGGGTTCCAACGATTGATCCCCGGATGGTGATCCCGTTGAGTACGGTATCGAAGATCGATATCGGGAAATCTCCAGGGGGGAGTCCGTTGAGCGTCACCACGCCTCCACGACGGACCATGCCCAGGGCCTGTTGGAATGCCTTGGTCGAGACCGCCGTGACGAGAACTCCTTGGGCGCCGCCGATCTCCTTGCGGATGCGAGCGCCGGGATCTTCGTTGCGAGCATTGACCGTGAACGTCGCACCCAGTCTTGAGGCCAGCGCAAGCTTGCGGTCGTCGATATCGACCGCGACGACATTCAGCCCCATCGCCTTAGCGAACTGCACCGCCATGTGGCCCAAGCCACCGATGCCGGAGATGGCGACCCAGTCGCCTGGCTTGGTCTTGGTCACCTTGAGGGCCTTGTACACCGTCACTCCGGCGCATAGCACGGGGGCGATCTCGACGAAGCCGACGTTCGCCGGCAAGAGGCCCACATAGTTGGCGTCCGCAAGGACATACTCTGCGAAGCTGCCGTTGATGGAATAGCCGGTATTGATCTGTTGTTCGCAGAGCGTTTCCCAGCCTCCGAGGCAGTGCACGCAGTGTCCACAGGCACTGTAGAGCCAGGGCACTCCCACTCGATCGCCTTCCCGAAGGTGGCCGACTCCGGGGCCGACCGCCACCACGTCCCCCACGCCCTCATGTCCCGGAATGAACGGCGGTGTCGGCTTGATGGGCCAGTCACCCTCGGCGGCATGGAGATCGGTATGGCATACACCAGACGCCGCGATCTTCACGAGAATCTGTCCGCGGCCGACGGATGGCACTGGGGTTTCCTCGATGACGAGGGGCTCCCCAAATGCGCGGACCACTGCAGCTTTCATGGTTTTTTGCATGACGTCCTCGCCTAAGTTGTTGGATTCATGGCTAGAGAATGGCGATCAAGCGATTCTCAATCGCCGGGTGCTCAAGCTTCGTTCGATATGGATGGCGGTTCGTGAGGTCCAAGCCGCATTCGCACACGAGCGCCCCTCAGCAATCTCCGCGCAAAGCGGGCGAAGTCTGAGTGATTCATCGGTCTTGGGCAGTGCGTGAAGGCCGCGCGGGGTAGCGGTTTCACGTTAAGAGGGCAAATCTGTCGGAGACATGACCCGAGTATTACGGTATGGAAATCACCAAGTCATGTAGGCAGCGTTGATATCGAATGTGCCGTGAAGCGAAAGAGCGAGTTCTTCCTGTGGCAGACATCCGTTAGCTCTTAAGGAGTGAGAGATAGGGATTGTTCGGGGGAAGCTGCTCGAAAAATCCATGTGGATTGTCGAGCAGGTAGCCATGCAGTCGCCGCGACTTGCGTTGGCCCGTGACCTCGCATGTCCAGATGTTCAGGCCACTGTCCTGCTTGCGATGGAGTTGCAGCTTCTCGAACCGCTTCTGCAGCCACCGCCAATCAGCCATGCCCTCCTGCTTGGCGAGAAGGGCCGTCTGCGGATGCTCCTGCGCGTAGCGCTGGAATACCCCGGGGCTGACCAGGTATGCGGTGTCCGCAACGGTATGTACCAGCGCCTTCGCGTCATTGATGATGAGCTTGCGCGATCGGATGGCCCGGATGAGCCATTCGATGAAGTGCTCGCCCGAGGGTTCTTGCGCGTGACCGCTCGCCTCGGGGGCGGCGTGCGTCGGAGTCAGCGTCTTGGCGGCGGTCTGGCCGGCTGGCTTCGCGAAGGCCGACGCCATGGCATCGGTGGCGGTAGGCTCAGAAGCGGCGAACAGTTCGAGTAGCGCATCCACTCCGTCCGCGGCGGTCGGCTCGGCAGGCGGATCCCTTGCCGTTGACCCACTGGTGGCAGGCGGCGACAAATGCACGGGGGTCTCAATACGCATGCCTGCCACGCCCGGCGCGTCGGCCGTGGCGCTGGCCGGTTCCGGTGCGGTGTCCTGCTCCACTTGGACCGTACCGTCGTAGGGTGCGGGCCGTTCGGCCGATTCCCAGATCAGAGCGGGCGACAGCTTGAGGAAGGTGAAGCTGTGCGACCAGCCTGTGTCGCTGGTGACGGTCGCCTTCCAGATGGCCTTGCCATCGGCCGTCGCTTGCGCGATCCCGTGATCCTGCAGCACATTGAACACCGACGTGTTGTTGGCCGGGATGCCGTCCACGCCTTGTGCCAGCAGATGGGCGCGCAGCTTGTCGCTGACCGTCTTGCTGACCAACCACAAAGCATCCTGCGTCAACCACCCGTCCGAGGCCTGGGGCTGGTTGAGCTTGAACTCCTCCTTGAGCAGGTAGCGCAGGCCATCCAATAGTTTGCGCTGGAGCGCGTGGCGCGGCGCGGCCAGCGCCTTGCTGGGATCGCCGCCCAGCTCTTGCGCCACCGAGGCCTGGTCGGCCAGCCGCACCAGCTCGCCCAGCGTGCCGGCGTGCTCGTACTGGCCGGCCAGCACGTACAGCAGCGCGGCCCACAGGTCCGGATACCCGCTGAGCCAGTCGAGGATGTCCCGGTCGAGCAGCTGGGTGTAGAGCAGCCCGGTGGCGGCGCTGTGCAGCCGGTACTCGCGCTCCTTGCGATACCGGAAGCGATATGGGCGTTTCAGCGGCCCGTGCCACGGATGCCAGGCGGTTCCGTCTGCGTACTCGACGTACAGGTCGACTGCCACCTTGCCGATGTCGTGCAGCAAGGCGGCGTAGGCGGCTCCGGCGGTCCACGCCTCGGCCTGCGCGGCCTGGATCTCGGGCGGTGCGCCCGCGGGCAGCAGATGGGACTGCCGCAGCTTCAAGGCATAGGCCACGATTTCCAGCCCGTGGTCGAGCATGCCACCCGGGTAGGCGTGGTGATGGCTTTCGGAGGCGGGAAAGGCTTGCACCAGCTCGGCGTATCGTTCCAGTGGCGCCAGGTACAGCGACGCGAACTGCTTGCGCGAGAGCGAGGTTCGCTGCCAGATGTGTTCCAGCAGTCGCTGCCGGCGCGAGGTCGCCAGCAGCGACGCGGCCGACGCCGGCCGCGTTAGCCCTTTGGGAGGCTCGCTGACGGGCGTAGGCGACGGGCCGGTGGTCGGGTGAGTCCGTTTGCGCTGGAACAAGGAGAGCATGCTGAAACCCGAGTGATGGGCCGACAGGGAGAACCTTTTCGCCTTTTTGGGTAGGGCCTTTCCCCTTGACCCCGTTCCCTTCGCCCCTTGCCGGCCCTTTGGCCTTGACCCTTTGCGTATAGGGCAGCGACGGTTCGGATGCCTGGATCAAAGCGATACCCGGCAGCCCGGCATCTTGGGCGGTCACGCCGAGGGTCGATTGACGTGGTAAGGAAATTTCCTTACCATGCAACCGTTGAAACAGGAACCCGACCATGCCGACCGTCCGCGAGCAGGCCACCATCACCTCCAAGGGGCAGATCACCCTCCCCAAGCCGATCCGGCAGGCGCTGGGTGTCGACGCTGGCGGCAAGGTGGACTTCGAGCTGCGCGAGGACGGCCAGGTCGTGGTCAGCCGCGCCGAGGCGGAGCACGAGGATCCGGCCATTGGGGCCTTCCTGGGCCTGCTGGCCGAGGACATCCAGGCCGGGCGACACATCCGCGGCCTGCCCGACGAACTGGCGCGGGCCATGCTGGCGCAAGTCGGTCGCGACGACGGCCTGGGTGAGGAGATCGAAGGCGAAGTGGCGCTCTGATGCAGCGGCACGGCTGGACGCTGCTGTTCCACGCGTGCGTGGTCGAGCAGTTGCAGAAGCTCCACGCCGCCGCGCAGCGCGCCGAGCAGAACGAACCGGAGGGGTTCGAGTCGAACGCCAACGTCAAGCTGTTCCGGGGGTTGAGCCAGTTGATGCTGGAGACCGTGCCGACTGATCCGGCTCGGGACGAGTATCGCCAGGGCAACACCCTGGGACCAGCCCACCGCCACTGGCGGCGGGCCAAGATCGGAAGACGGTTCCGGCTGTTCTTCCGGTACGACTCCAAGGCGAAGGTGATCGTCTACGCCTGGGTCAACGACGAAACGACGCTGCGGTCGTCGGGCAGCAAGTCCGATCCGTATGCGGTCTTCAAAAAAGATGCTGGGCCGCGGAAATCCGCCCGACGACTGGAACGCATTGGTGGCCGTAGCCCGACAGGATTGGAGCAAACTGGAGTAGCCATCCCACGCATGTAGCAGGTGACGACGATGGGCACGAAAACCCGCATCAGCAACGCAGAGCGCTTCGGCCGCTGGGCCGGCGGGATGTGGCGTGGCGGCGTCCGTCGCGAGCGCCGGCTCGCCGGCCGGTTGGTAGCGCGCGGTCTGCCCCCAGGCGCGGCGACGGCGCTGCTGTGGCTCGTGAAGCTGGCCGTGCTGGGAGTACTGCTGTACGCCGCGTTCTGGCTGGCGCTCCTGCTGGTATTCGCGGTCGCCGCCGCCTGGGCCATGCAGCACGGCACCGCGGACCAGGAAGAACCCGACCTGCTGAATCGCCAGGCCGAGGAACGCGATCACCGCGAAGGCCTCTTCTACCACCCCGCATCCTACAACGACGATCCCGATCCTCGATTCGAGGACGACTGATCCCGGTCGCGCTACTTCTTGCCGGGACTCGCCGCACTGATCAGGATGCCTGAGCCCCTGCCTCCCGCCTGCGCCGCATCCCTGGTGCCCGCGGCCAGTCCCTGCAAGAAGTTGCCGGCCCGGATGCCCGTCCAGGCCAGTGCCGTCACCCAGAACGCGGGGAGCACCAGGAACATCGTTGCGAGCACGTAGTTGAGCAACATGTCGCCGAATGCGTTGTTCAGCCCGATCAATGGATCGAAATTGCTGTGCGGCCGATTCCAGCCGAATCCCCAGCCATAGAGCGCATCCAAAATGGTCGAGTCGATCCACCTGGCCAACTGGAACCAGAAGTCCACGAAGAAGAGCGCGAACTGCACCACGCTGACGGTCACCAAGGTCTTGAGGTCATAGGTGCCAACCAGGAGCGCGAGCGGAATGCAGATCACCAACGCCATCTTCAGCAGCGCCAGCACCATCGGCAGTGCTTGCCGCATCACGTCCATCGCAGGAAAGAAGCCCAGCGCACCGACCGTCATGCCGACGTCGCTCGCAGCGCGCGTGACGATGTTCGGCAACGTCATCTCGATCTGCCCGCCGTAGTCGGAATAGACCGCACCCTGGTTCAACTTCTGCTGCCGCGGCGACGCGATCGCGCGGATCACAGAGTCATCCACCTGATCCCGACTCAGGAAGCCGGCCCACCCCGCAACACGCGTCAGCAAGCTGGGGTCCACCTGTTGCAGTAGCCGCGAGCGCAGCCCATTGCCGTCCGACCACCACTGCCGGCAGGTTGGATAGCCGGCGCCGCTGGGCACCTCGGCCAGGCCGGCATCGCGATTGCTGTCGTAGGGCCAACCCTCGCGGGGGGACCTGGAGCGATAGGTGTCGTAGAAGCCCGGCGTGTCCACGAAGAAGCGCGAGCCGATCCAGGTGACGTCGTGCATCTGCTCCTCGGTGAGATCGGGACGGTCCATGAACAGCCGCGCACGCGCAGGCCCGTAGCAGTTGTGGGTGAAGTCGGCCACCTCCTGGGCCAGCACCGGGTCGGCGATGCGCGTGTTGTCGATGTCCATGCGGATCTGTCGCAGGTCCGTCCCACACGGAATGGCCGCGACGGATGCGCCCGTCACCGCGCGCGAGATCGCGTGCATGAAGAACCACCACACCGGCACCCGCGCCGACTGATTGTTGAGCGTGCTGAACGACTGCGACCAGCCCGTCTCCGAAGGCTCCGGCACGTTGACCTGGCATTGCGCCGAGCGTGAGCGATCGAACTGCAGCGTGGTGAAATCGACGTCGATGAACGGGATGCCCGCGAACATGATGACGACGATCGCGACGAAGACGCGGTTCTCGATACGGGCCGAACTCAGCACGCCCTTGTTACCTTCGTCCGCGCCTTCGGCTCGTGCCTTGAGCCATTCCTGGATCACGATCGCCAGGAAGGGAATCGCGAACACGCCGCTGGCGACCAGCACGTTCCAGACGCCGTTGTGGACAATCCACGAAACCAGCGTCAGGTAGTACTCCAGGTAGTCGGTCGTGTAGAGGGTCATGGGGGACTCCGGCTCATCCGGCCTGCATGAATTGGCTGACTTCCAGCGCGACGACCGCGAGCACCGCGGCCACCTCCACGCGCAGCAGGCGCTGGCGCGCGCCGCCTTCCGGCTCCCGTGCGTGCAGGCGCCGGCGCATCCACAGCCAGCCGTAGACCGTGACGGCATAGAGCAGCAACCGCCAGACCAGGAACCAGCCCGCGTGCGCATCCATCCACTGTCGCCAGCCGTCGATGCCGCCGGCCATGCGGATGCCGACCAGGTTGACCACGGCGGCGGCGATCAGCACCAGGACCAGTACCAGCAACGCCAGCAGCGCGCGGGCACTGTAGCGGCGGACGGCGACCCAGCTCACGGGTTGTTCCCGCTCGGTGGTCGTTGCAACTCGTCGATCCGGTTGCGGGTCGGATCGCCCTCGTAGATGCCGCGCGAGCCGGTCGAGCGCGTGCTGTGCCGCTGGATGATGGCGGTCGGCGAGTTGCTCGCCAGTTCGCGGCGCAGTTCGAGCTCCGTCTTCAGGTTGAGGATCTCGCGGTCAAGGATGTCGCTCTCGTGGGAGACGGCCTTCTGCGCCAGTTCGTTGGCAGAGACGTTGGGCTCCTTGCGCCCGGTCAACAGCGTGCGCTGCAGTAGCAGTGCCTTCTCCAGCACGCTCGCCAGCGCCACCTCCGACGCGAGGCGCCTGGCCAGGATGTCTTGGTCGGGCTCGTCGCGCAGCGCTTCGATCACGCCGCGCGTGATCGGCAGGGACGCGGCGCTGGCGTCCTGCAGATTGGCGAAGCTGGTCGGCCGGCTGCCGGCCACCAGTTCCTGTAGCGCTTGCAGCTTGGCTTCGTACTCCTCCTGGATCAGCGGCGTCAGGCCGACGCCCGGCGTGGTCGTCGTCTTGGTGCAGGACTCGCAGGTGCGCTGCTCCTGCTCGCCCAGCACGCGCACGGCCCAGGCGGCCGCGTCGTCGGGCGAGCGCCAGGTCTCGCAGGCCAGGTTACCGTTGCAACTGCCGGGGTCGATGCTGCCGGTGGCGGCGACGTCGCGGCCGTTGAGCAGGTTGTAGCCGGCGCGGGTCACGTCGCCGACCACGCGCACCGGGCGCTGGCCCTGGCCGCCGGCGTTGCTGCCGCCCACCCAGGGCACGCCGTTGTTGCCGCGGTTGGCTTCGGCCTCGTCGATGGCGGACACCGCATCGGTGCTGGCGACGGCCTGCGTGAGCGCCATGCCCTCGGCGATCTGGTCCCAGCCGAGTTGGCCGCCGGCCGCGTCCGCCATGCGGTTGGCGATGGCGCGGCAGGTCATCTTGCTGCGGTCGAAATCCAACCGCGCCTGCAGCACGCCGTTGGTGAGCAGGTTGTAGAGGCCGGGGTCGGCGCGCTGGATGATCAGCGCCGGCAGCGAGGCGACCGCGGCGGTGGCGTTCTGGATCACCGACGACATGATGGTCTGGAAGCCGTTGGTGAGCCCGTTGAGCTGGTTCTGGATCGTGGTCGAGAGCGACATGTCCCCGCAGATCAGGTTGCTGTTCCAGCCGATGCCGACGCCGATCGAACGCATGTTGGCCGCGCCGCTCATCGAGACGGCGCGGCCGCCGCCGATGCTGTAGAGCACGTCGTCGCCGATCACGCTGCCCTGGTGCTGCACGCCGTATTCGTTGACGCTGGTCTGCGCGCGCACGTCGAGGCCGGTCAGCAGCAGCGCGACGACGAGCGCGGCCATCTGCAGGCGATGGGAGGGACGGGAGGGAATGTGGGCGGTCATGGCGTGCCTCAGTCGAAGTCGGTGCTGCCCAGGAAGACCTGGCCGCGCCGCTCGCAGCAGCTGTACGGCCGCCAGAGCGCCCAGGCGTAGTCGCCCTGCTGGGCCTGCACGCGGGTGTTGGTGTGGGGGAAGACGGCGCAGCTGTTGGAGAGCGTGGGCGTCAGCTCCTGCCACTTGCCGGTGCTGGCGTCGCTTTCCATCAGCTCGCCGGCCGGCCAGTAGCCGTCGCGCGCCTCGGCCAGCAGCGACTGGTAGACGTGGATCTGCCCGCGGCGGGTCACGATGTCGCCGGCGCGCTGGGCGACGACGGCGCCGGACTTGTAGTCGTCGGTCTGGTGCAGGAAGCCGCCGCGCGGGTAGACGTTGCCCCACAGGTTCAGGCCGGTCCGAGTGCCGACCTCGCGCCGGCCCGGGATCAGCGATTCGGGGTACACCATCTCGGGCACGTTGTAGCGCCAGGCGAGCGTGTCGAGCGTGCTCAGCAGGTACGGCATGAAGGCCGTGCCCGCGCCCTCGCAGGCGTAGCCGGAGGCGCTGGCGAACTGGCTGAATACCTGGCCCCCAGGGTGGCCGATCACGTCGGCGTTTTTGAACTTGGCGAGGTTGTTCTCGTTGTCGTGGTTGGTGGTGCCGTCGCCGCCGTCCTCGGCCGTCGGATTGGGCGGGCTCATGAACCGCACTTCGGTCCACGGGTTCTCGCCGGTGTTGCTGTAGCTCGACACCACGGCGTCGGGAACGTAGTGGCGCACCTTCACCGAGGTGCGCACGGTGCAGCCGGTCCAGGTGCAGTAGAGCCAGTAGCAGATGCCGACGACGCGGTATTCGAGGCAGTCCGGCGAGAGCGTCGAGGCGACGATCGTGCCGGTGTTGATGGCGTAGGACGAGCCGGCGGCCGCGAGCATGACGGCGGCCGCGCCGTTGCGCATGCGGCGCGAGAGCTTCATGGCCGGCTCCTGCGGTGGGCGTCGATGCGGGCGACGGCCTTGGCCACGTCGGGTTCGCCGTAGACCACGTAGCGCTGGTCCACGACCACGGCGGGGATGGTGGTGACGCCGAGGCTCCAGGCGTCGACCACACCCTGATAGGCGGTGGCGAGGCGCGTCTGCAGCGGGGCGCCGCCGTCCTTGAGGCGCTGCCGGACGAGCGCGGCGCCGCGGGCGGGATCGCTCGGCAGGTCGGCGGCCAACTCGGCCTCGATGCGCGCGGCTTGGTCCAGCAGGATGACGCGCGCGCCGGCCGGCGCCTGGACGGGATGGCGGCTGTCGGTCACGACGATCAGATCGTCGTTCGCGTGGGCCGCTGCGCCGGCCAGCGCGGCGAGCAGCGCGACGGCCATCAGGCCGCGCCGCCACGCCGGCGAATGAAGGGACGAAGTGGGCATGTTGGAACCGCCGTGGATGGGTGATGGCGATAGTCCACTCCAGCCGGCGGGCGGGCACGACAAACAAACTGGCAGCGCCGTGTCCCGATTTACCGGGCAGGCCGGCGCGCGGCAACGCGGCGCCGTAGCCTCGAAGACCTCGGCTACCTGGGCATGTCGCCATCGGGGATGGTGGACAGTTCGGGCGTCCCGGCCGGGGAGGCCGGCGATTCGTTGGACGTGAGCAGGTCCAGCGCGGACAGCAGCGCGTCGGCTTCGACCGGGCCGGGCAGCAGCAGGGACTGGCCGGTGGTCTCGTCGCGCATGCGCACGGTCGGCGTGGCGACGATGCCGTCGCGGCTGCTTTCGCGCGCCTGGACCTGGACGCGCGCCAGCGCGCGCTCGCTGTCCACGCAGCGTTGCAGCGCGGCGGACTGGCCAGGAAAGCGGGCCTGCTCGGGCAGGCCCTGGCCGTCGCCGCGGGTGTGCTGGTAGATCCAGGTCACGGCCTGCCAGAAGGCGGCCGGGCCGCCGGTCTCGCCGGCGCACTCGGCCAGGCTGGCGAGCCGGGAGGCCGCTGGTTCATGCGCCGGTAGCGGCAGGTGGTGCCATTGCAGGCGGGTGTCCGGGTGCTGCTCGATCCAGGCCAGCACCTCGGGGAAGTAGGTCTTGCAGTGCGGGCACTCCAGGTCGGCGTACAGGACCAGCGTGAAGCGGGCGTTGGCGGCGCCGTGGTGCCAGGGCGGCCCGGCCGGCCGGGCCGGTGCCGGCGCCTGGTCGCCATCCGACAGGATGGGCGCTGGCGTCGGGGCGTCGGGCGCCGATGGCCCCGACAGGCGCCAGGCCAGCAGCAACAGGAGCACCAGCGCCCCGGCGGCGGCGAGCCAGACAAGGCGGCGCCGGGCGCCGCGGGAGGAAGGAACGGTCGGTCGCATCGCTGTCGCTGTGGTCGGGTCCGGGGCGGGTTGCCGTGGTCCGAGTCGAGCACGAGGGCGTTCGCGCATGGTTCAACAATCCGGCATGGCCGGCGTCCCGTTGTCGGGAAGCCTGTGACGAAACCTCGGCGGTAATAGGCGCTTGGCCGAGGAAACGTCACATCGGCGATTGCCGGATGGTTGTAGCGATTCCTAGTCAGTTATTGACAAATGCCTAGTAATCGCTACATTACCCCGCATGCCTCAACGACCAGACATGAGCCTCGAAGATGCCGCCCTCGTGCTGGCCAGGCGCCAGCCGCTGCTGCGCGCGCGCGATCTGACCCAGCGCGGCCTGTCGACGGTGATCCTTGGCCGGCTGGTGGCGGCCGGCAAGCTGGAACGGGTCGCACGCGGCGTCTACAGCCTGCCGGGACGTGGCCTCAGCGAGCACCGCTCACTGGCCGAGGCGGCGCTGCGCGTGCCCAAGGGCGTGGTCTGCCTGCTGTCGGCGCTGCGCGTGCATGGCATCGGCACGCAGGCGCCGCACGAGGTCTGGATGGCGATCCCGCACAACTCGCCATCGCCGAGCCTGGACCAGCCGGCGCTGCGCGTGGTGCGCATGTCGGGCGCGGCGCTGACCGAAGGCATCGCGCCGGTGGCGATCGATGGCGTATCGGTGCCCGTGTTCGATCCGAACAAGACCGTGGCCGACTGCTTCAAATACCGCAACAAGATCGGGCTGGACGTGGCCCTGGAGGCGCTGCACGACGGGTGGTCGCAGGGCAAGCTGTCGATGGATGCACTCTGGCGCTACGCGACGGTGGATCGCGTGGCCACGGTGATGCGCCCCTATCTGGAAAGCGTGACCGCGTGAGCCGAACCAATCTACCCGCTTCGATCCGTGCCCGCCTGAAACAGCGCGCGGACGCGCCGCGCCAGGACTTCAACCTGACGCTGACCCATTACGGCCTGGAACGGCTGCTGTACCGGCTGTCGATCTCCCAATATGCCGATCGCTACCTGCTCAAGGGCGCGCTGCTGTTTTCGCTGTGGTACGACCAGCCGCATCGGCCGACGCGCGATGTGGACCTGCTCGGCTATGGGCCGGACGACGTGGAGACGGCCGTGGCCACGTTCCGCGAGATCAGCCAGATCGCGGTGGACGACGGCATCGTGTTCGACCCCGCTTCGGTCGCGGGGTCGGTGATTCGCAAGGAAGCCGGCTACGGAGGCGTGCGGGTCGATCTGCGGGCGACACTGGACGGTGCGCGCATCGCCTTGCAGGTGGACATCGGTTTCGGCGATGTGGTGACGCCGGCGCCGGAGCCGATCCACTATCCGGTGCTGCTCGACGATCTGCCCGCACCACGACTGCGCGCCTATCCCAAGTACACGGTGGTTGCGGAGAAGCTCCATGCCATCTGCCTGCTGGGCATGACGAACAGCCGCATGAAGGACTACTTCGACCTGTGGGTGCTGCTGACCGAGGAGGACCTGGCGCCGGACGAACTGCGTCGAGCGGTCGAGGCGACCTTCGCGCGGCGGCGGCTGGCGATGCCGGCCGACCTTCCCATTGGCCTGAGCGACGCTTTCGCGCAGGATCCGATCAAGCAGCGACAGTGGGCGGCGTTCTTCAAGAAGAACGGACTGGCGCCGCGGGAACTGGCCGAGGTCGTCGCACGGCTGCGCGATGTCTTCCTGGCGCTGCAGTCGGCGTGACGCGAGTGGTTCCGGCGGAACCTCAACCCGACACGGTGAGCAGGTCGCCGTTGGCGTTCATCGCCAGCGGTTCGATGCCGCGTGCGCGGTCGATCATCTCGGCGACCTTGAATGCCGCGTCCAGCTCGCCGATGCCGAATTCCTGCATCAGCCGGTAGCGTTCGGCCTTCTCCTCGGGCTCGGTCTGCGCGAGCGCCAGATAAAGACTCGGCGGCACTGCGCGGAACAGCAGTTCCATGCTCCTGGAGAGGATGACACCCTCGGTGTACTTGCCCGCTTCCTTGCGCGCCGAGAGCATCAGCGCCTTCTGCGCCGGCGTGAGTTCGCGGAAGCGGGCGATCTTCTCGACTTCATCGGGCGGCATGCTGAGGCAAATCCACCATTCGATCATGTTCAGCATCGGCTCGGCCGCCTTCGGCAGGTCGTCGAGGTTCTGCGTGGCGAGCCAGAACCAGGCGCCGAGCTTGCGCCACATCTTCGTGATCTTGACCACGTAGGGCGCCAGCAGCGGGTTCTTGGTAATGATATGGCCCTCGTCCGTGACGTTGATGATCGGCCGGCCCAGGAACTGGTCGCGTTCGGCGATGTTGTTGACCGTGTTGATCAGCGACGTGTAGGCGATCGAGAGCTGCGCGTTGTAGCCCTCCCTCGCGTAGGTCGCGAGGTCGACGATGGTGATGTCCGCTTCGGGCCATGGCGTACCCGGCCGGTCGAACATTTCGCCGTCCGCGCCCTGGCAGAACATGTCCATGGCGTCGGCCATTTCCAGCAGCCGCGTACGCCGGGTTTCCGGGAGCGTGGCATCGCGGCCGCGCTCGCGCAGCGCGTCGCGCACATCGCGCGTGAGTACGGTGCGCTGCTCGGCAACGCAGCGCTGGGCAGCGACGAGGATGCACTGGCGGATCAGGCTGCGGTCGGCGCGCGTCATGCGCGCTTCTTCCTTGTCCTCGCCGCCGGTGATCATCAGCCGGGCGGTGATCTCCAGTTCGCCCAGCACGTCACGCTGCTCGTCGCCGACGTCCTCCTCGCCCCCCTCCTCGTCGAGCGCATCGGCATCGAGCGTCTGCACCTGGCTGGGGGTCTCGACCAGGCGATGCGCGTCGGCGAACGGGGCCAGGCTCACGCCGGAGCTGGGCGCGAGCTTGACGCGGTGGACGCTGAGCCCGAGCCGTGCGGCGAACTCTCCGAACAATCCGAAGCTGTTGCCGGCTTCGACGATGAACAGCCGCGGCCGGTAGATCGCGGTGACTTGGTTGAGGATGTTGTTGAGGGTGGCCGACTTGCCCGAGCCGGTGGGACCGAACAGGAACAGGTGGGCGTTCATCTGCCGGTCGAGCCGGTTCAGCGGGTCGAACGTAATCGTGCCGCCGCCGCGGTTGAACAGCGTGATGCCGGGATGTCCGGTGCCCTGGCTGCGCCCCCACAGCGGCGCCACGTTGACGCCGTGCTGCACGAACATCAGCTGCGTGTACCACTGGCGCTTGTCCTTGTCCGGGTCGTAGACGCAGGGCAGCCAGCGCAGGTAGGTGTTGAGCGGGGCCACCTCGTCGTCTTCGCGCACGGGCTGCATGCCGGCGTTGAGCAGGACGTTGCCCAACTGCAGGCCGCGCGCATCGAGTTCGGCCTGGTCGCGTCCGCGCAGGTAGAACGTCAGCGCGCCGCGGTACAGCTTGTGCGCGCTGCCGATCAGCCCGCGCGCCTGCTGCACGTCGTGGCGGGCCTGTTCGGACGCCAGGGTCTCGCCGACGGCTTTGCGCGCCAGGTGGTTCAGGTGCGCTTCGAGCACGTCCTGCGGCGTCGCCACGAGCGTCAGGCACAGGGTCGTGTCTTCCGGCATCTGGTCGAACAGCGCGTTGATCGCGTCGCCGCCCTTGCGGGTTTCGCCGGTGATGTGGCCGGTGGCCGGCGGCATCCGCAGGCGGTCGACGCTGATCGCACGGTGCGGCAGGCCGTCGAAGTACCACAGGCCTTCGGCCACGTCGGAGCGCGGCTGGCCGAAGAACAGCCGCTGCGCGAAGTCCGTGCCGCTGGCCAGCTCGATCTCGCCGGGCTCGGCTTCATCGGGATAGCGCGCCAGCGCGTAGAACCGCTCGCGGTCGGCTTCGCTCGGGCCGAGCAGCGTTGGGTTCGGGTTGAACCAGCGCAGTAGCCAGGCATGGATGTCGGTCGCGCCGAGGCGGCGGGCGCGCACGCCGGCGTTGGCCAGCCCGCCGACCAGGCGGTCGCAGACGATGTGCAGCGCCTGCTCGGGCGATTGGCCGCGGCGGGCCGGCGCCTGGCCGACGCGGCGATACACCACCATGCGCGTGCGGCGCGACTGGCCGCGCCAGGGCAAGCGCGTGACGGTGCTGTCCTCGAACAGCCCGCCGGTCTTGACGATCGCGTGCAGGTGGTGGCCGAAGAAGCGCAGGTAGAAGTCGCTAAAGGCGCTGCCGTGTGCGCGCGGCTGCAGGTAGGCGCGCAGGTCCTCCAGATAGCGGTCCCAATTGGTCTCGTCCTGGGCGTAGAGCTGGACGACCCAGGGGTTCTCGTCCAGTTCGTCGAACGAGTCCTGCAGCGCGTTCTCGAGAGTGTCGCGGACCTGGCCCAGCCAGCCCGGCTCGCGGCCTTCGGTGCCGACCGGCTGCAGCTCGAAGAACGCGGCGACCGAGGCGCCGTCCTCCAGCAGCATGCACTGCGACTCGGAAAGGTACTCGGCCCACGGCAGCATGTCCGCGAACGACGGGGCGATGTCGTACAGAGCCTGCTCGTCGGCGACGGTGGCGGGACGGCGCGAGCGCCGGCCGGGGCGACCGGGTTCGGGCAGGCCATGCGTGCGCAGCTCGGCGACGTGGCGCTCCCAGGCATCGGCCGGTGCCGGCGACGCCGCAGCCGGCGCCGGGCGCGGCCGGCGCTTGAGCGAGGGCCACGCCATCGTCAGTAGTCCTCGGTCCGTTCGCCCGGCAGCGCGTACTGGACGCGCTGGTAGAGCGGGAACACCGTCGTGTAGCCGGGCACCGGCACCGGGTCCGAACCGGCCAAGTGCGGGAACACATACATGAGCAGGTCCGGGTTGGGCAGGCGGTGGAACTGGCGGTGGATCTCGTTCTGCGCGGTGCGCGTGTAGCGCGCCTGCTCGGCGGGCGCGGCCTGCACGTCGGCCGGCGTGAGCGGACGGCGCAGCGACTGCCGGGCATCGAGCAGGCCGCGCTCGCTCGGGCCGGCCGCGCCGCCGCCGGTCTCGACGTTCCAGATGTCGAGCATGGTCCGGTCGGAGCGCGGCAGCAGCTCCTCCTTGGTGGTTGCACAACTGGCCAGCGCGAGTGCAACGCCCAGCGCCGCCAGGGCGTCAGTCCAGTTCCTGCGCATGGGTCGCGTCTCCGAGGCGGTGGTCGACGCGGCGGCCGGCCGGGTCGTAGTCGATGCTCAGGGGTTCTTCGAGATGCACGGCGACCTTGGCGCCGGGCTGCACGTACACCGCGGCGAAGGCCTGGCCGTAGAGCTTGTTCACCCAGTCGGCCATGTCGCGGACGCCACCGGCGAGGATCTGGCCCATCGCTTCGTTGCCGGTGATGCCGACGGTGCCGATGGCGCCGTCGGGGCCGACGTAGGACAGGCGGCCGGTGTCCGAGTCGATCAGCGAGGCGACGCCGGCGCCGGCGGCGGTGATCAGCGCCCTGCTGCCGAGGTACTGCTGCGCGTTGGAACGGCGGTCGCCGGTGACGCAGGGAATGCCGTGCGGGTCGCTGATCCAGCCGAGGCCGTCCTGGGTGGTGTTGCCCTGGGCGTTGTCTTGGCGGTTGCCGCCACGCTCGCGATCCTCGGGGATGGTGCGGATGGTCCCGTCGTTGAACACGAAGGTCACGGAGCGAACCTGGCCGCGCACGCACGAGAGCGTCCAGTCGCCCGACGCGGTGCCACTGACGACCGCACCGGCGACGTCGGGGATGTCGATGCCGTTCGCGGTCAGGTTGTCGGGTCCGATCAGGACCTTGAACGGATACGGATCGTTGACCGTCCCGTCGATCGGCACGCGGCCGATCAGCGCCGTCATCGCGACCGATCCCATCAAGGTGGAGTTCGTCGGCACGGTGTAGACGGCCTTCGCAGCCGGCGCACCGGCTGCGCGGCGACCGGCGTCCACCGCCGCACCGGTGGCGTCGCCGATGCTTTCACCGGCTTCCCCGAAGCTCGTGGGGAAGCTGAAGCCGCTTGCGTTGTTGGCGGGCGAACGTCCGCGGCCCTCCTGGCGGGCATCATCCGGCTCGACCCAGCGCATGGTCTCGCCGCTGCCGCCGGTGCTGGCGTTGTCGCCCGGCTCCAGCCCCAGGCCCACCGGCAGGTCGGCGTGGCCGTCGCGGCGGCCGCTCACGCCTTCAAGGCGTTGCTGCAGTTCCTGCAACAGGCCCTGGGTCTGCTGGCGCTCGGCGGCGGCCTGCTCACGATCTTGCCGCAGCTGGTTGCGCTCTCCCTCGATCGCGCTCTGGATGCGCCGGTCGACCGCGCTCTCGCGCTGCCGCAGCCGTTCGTTCTCCTGGCGCTGGGTCCTGTTGTCCGTCAACGCCGTCTGCAACTCGGTGCGCAGTTGCCGGACCTGCGCGACCAGCGTGGCGACGGTATCGCGCGGCGTGTCGCCTTCGATGCCCAGGGCCTTGGCTTCGTCCGCGGTGAGCTGACCGGCCCCCTGCTGCGCGGGTGCGCGGTCGCCGCCGGACAACAGCTTGAAGCCGACGAACACCAGCAGCAGCACCATCGGGATCATCAGCCACTTGAGCAGGCCGTTACTTTTCATCGCGGCCTCCGTCGCGGTCGCTCGGCGCGGCGGGCGCCGGCAGGTTGAGGGAGGCGTCGACGGGTGCGATCGCGGGCAGCAGCGACTGCGGCAAGCCGCGGCCGCGGGTGACGAGGTAGACGACGGTTGTGTCTTCCGGCGTGCCGGCCGGCCCGAGGTCGGGGTGCTGGAACGTCGCGGTCAGGAAGTCGCCTTGCAGCGCGCGCGGATCCAGATCGAACCCGCGCGGCGCGGTGTTGCGCAGGCGCACGGCGCTGACCCACAGGTCGCCCAGGCGCCAGGCAGCCAGTGCCTGCGCCTGGATGGGCAGCGTCGGCAGCAGCGAGTGCAGCGGCAGGTCCCGGCGCACGTTGGCGCGGGTAATGCCCGGCACCGGCTCGACCGTGCGCAGCGGCGCGTAGAGGCTTTGCGCGGCGTAGCGCGTCAGCACCACCGGCACGGGCGTCGGCGGTGCCGGACGGTCGGTGCGCGCGGCGCGTGCCTGTGGATCGTCCTCGGCCGCGACGCCCTGGCCGCCGGCCGGCGCCGCGATGACGATGCGCACCGGCTCCAGCGGCGGCTGTCCTTCCTGCGGCGCTTCGGCGGCAATGTCCAGCAGGATCACCGTGCCGCTGCCGGCATCCTGGAGTTGCAGCCGCGTCGGTTCGATCGGCTCGCTGGCGCGCAGGTAAACGGCGCCGGCCGCGCTCTGCACGCGCAGTCGAGCGCCCACCGACGCGGGGACGCCGACGCGCACGTTGCGGTCGATGAAGATGACCCGCTCCTCGCCGACGACGAGCGGCAGCGCCAGGGGCAGTCGCTCCCAGCGCAGGATCTCGACGGCATGGACGGGGACGGACAGCGCCAGCAGCAACGCGGCGCCGAGCGTGGCGAGAAGACGGTTCATGGCGTGGTTTCCGCGGGAGGGGTCGGCGCGGCGCTGGGTGCCGGGTCGGCAGGCGTGGCGATCCGCTGCGGGGTGCCGTCGTAGCAGTCGATCGCTAGGCCGAAGGGGTTGCGCTGCGGATCGACATCAGCGCGCACGACCTTCAGCGGGTAGCGCACGAACGCGCGCTTGACCTGTTCGGCGCCGTAGTACTCGTCCGCGGTGACGTCGAGCGTCACGACCCAATCGTGGTCGGAGACGGTGCGAACGCGCATGGCGGGGCTGGACCCGTAACCGCGTCCCGGAATCTCGTAGATACCGCGCACGCGCTGACGCAGCTCGCCTGCGTTGCGGCGGTACTCGTAGTCCTGGCGCAGGAAGGCTTGGCAGGCCGGCGTGAAGTACGCAGACAGCGCATGCAGGTTGCGCGGGTAGTCGTCATCGCCGTTGGTCGGCCAGCGCTGCAACTGCTGCCAGACGTAGAAGGTGAAGGCGTAGACGGACTCCGGCGGCACCTCCCACCATTTCCGGGTGCTGCCCGAGCGCAGATCGGGCGGGACGTGGATCGTCAGGTCGCGCGGCGCGCTCCACCAGCCGAGCCCCATCACCAGCGCCAGCGCGACGACCACGCCGGCCCCGATGCGCAAGGTCTTGATGTGCGCCTCCAGGCGCAGGACCTCGTTCTTGAACCGGCTCATGGCGTCCGGCTCCTGCGCGTGGTCCAGTAGCCCGAACGGGTCACCAACTGCCGGCCGCCGACGAAGCGGCCCAGCAGCGGCTGGCGCGAGGTCAGCCGCCATTGCAGCTGGCGGTACAACCAGGTGTCCGGGCGTCCGCGCTTGAGGCGACGCAGCGCGCTGCCGCCGCCGAACACGCCGATGGCGATCGCGACCACGATGGCGGTGGGCAGCAGCGCGATCTTGGAGAACGCCAGCGCCAGCGGCACGCCGGCGCCGAATCCCATTGCCGCCGACAAGCCCGCGCACACCCACAGTTCGTCCGCGGTCAAACCGCGTACCACGACCGGATGACGGTTCAGCCGATGGGGCAGGAACGCAACCGTGCCGTCCGGCCGGATGTCCTGGTCAGCCATGCCGACGGCCTCAGAGGATGCCGGTGGCTTCGGTCAGCAGCCAGATCCCCACGACCAGCAGGATCGCGCCGATGGCGACCGTCAGGCCGAATTGGCCCCACGTGGCGCGACCGTTGTGGATCTCGGCGTAGCGCGAGTAGGCGTGGTAGCACACGCCCACGAACATCGCCGCGACGACCAGCAAGGCCACCAACAGCACAATGTCGTAGCCGTAGTTGCGCAGCGTTTCCATGATGCCGCTGCCCCGGCCGCGCGAGGGGTCTTCGATCGTCGGCAGGCCCTGGGCCTGAACGAGCGGCGCGAGCAGGAAGGCGGCCGGCAATGCGGCCAGTTGCGAGAGGCGCGGAAAGCGAAAGCGACGTGAGAGCGGATTCATGTTGGGTGACCTTTAGGAGAGCAGGAAGAAGGTCAGCACCAGGTACAGCGCGACGAAGCGCACCACGACACCAAGGAACTGACGCTGGGATATCCGCTGCTCGGCCCATCCGACATAGGCGGTCCGCATCGCCCACACGCCCCACACGAGGAGTACGGCGAAGACGGCGCCGATGACGACGACCGAAACGGCGGAAGGGGGAAAGCCACCGTTGGCCTGAAAGGCGGCGGTCTGGGCGGCATTCATGGGGTGGCCTCCGGTTCACAGGAGGCGGCAGCGGTGGACTGGCGGTAGTCACCGAGCAGCACGGCCGGATCGCGCGGCTGCGCGCGCGATGGGGTCAGGTAGTCGCGGATGCCGGCGCGGACGCGCTCAAGGTCGGCGCTCAGGCGGCCATAGTCGAAGTGGTAGCGGGCGCGCTCATCGCGCGGGCGCGTGGCTTCCTGCGCGATCAGCCGGTCGATGGCGTCGAGCTGGCGCAGCGCAGCGGCCAGGCGCGCGTGCTCGGGGCTTGCGTCGTCGGCCTGGGCACGTACCGGGAAACCCAGCACGATGCACAGCGCCAGCAACAGGCCCAGCACGCAGCGCCAGTCGGCGATAGGAGGAACGGTCATCCGCATTTGCCAGCCCGCGAATCACGAGGAATGGCGAAATGCTCTCGACGCAGGCCGATGCGCGCCGCAAACAATCCGGACCTGCGCAGGCCCCGATTGATGGACGGAAATGCGTGGCGGCTAGAGGTACTTCTTGAAGGTGCTCGCGGTGATGCACACGGCGACACCCAGGAGGATCGCGCTGGGCAGCAGGATCAGCAGCGGATGCACGCTGATCGGCAACGCCAGGTAGACGACCCACGGCAACACGATCAGCGGCATCACCGAGGCTTTCGCGCGGTGGTAGACGAAGCCGGACTCGCGGCCGGCACCGAACTTGCGCACGTCGCGCCGCGCCAATCCATCGACGAAGCCGACGAACGCCGCCATCAGGAACAGCGGCAACGTCAGCACCAGCACCAGCAGCCGGACGATGAAGGTAAGCGTGGTGTATGCCGCGGCGATCAGGTAGCTCTCGCTCCAGACGTAGACCTGGCTCACGTAGTAGCGGAAGTCCTTCGTGCCGCCGTGGCTGGGCGCGCGCGCCTGCGCGGCGGCGTTGCTCATCCAGTCGAGCAGGCCGCTCTTGACGAAGATCCATTCGTACGAGCGCTCGACCAGCCAGTGCGCCGTGCGGCCCGGCTCCTGCACGACGGCGCTGCGGGTGAAGTGCGTCGAGAGTTGGTTCAGCTCGAAGTCGAGCATGCCCTGGGCGTGGCGCCAGCCCTGCTCGGGCCAGAAGAAGTGCATGCCGATGCACTCGACCAGGATGCAGAGCAGCAGCGATCCGATCAGCACGCCGAAGAACCGCAGGGGCATCGTCACGATGCTGGCCAGCAGTCCCTGCTGCCGGACCTGCTGGCGCTGGGCGGTGGCGGCCGGGTCCTTCACGGCCGCGCCTCCTCCGCCGCGCCTTCGGTGCCGGCGATGTGGCGGAAGCCTTCGAGCAGGTCGTCCGGCAAAGGCGTGTCCTGCAGGCCCGGCGTGGCGCGGCCCTCCCACCAGTCGCCGGCCTCAGCGTAGTGCTGCCGCATGTAGCCGGCGAGCTGTTGCAGATCCTGCGGCATCACTTCGTCGGGGTCGGGCGCCGGCAGCGGCATGCGCACTTTCCAGAGGTTGCCGCCCTGCATCAGCGCGAAGGCTTGGCCCTTGGGAAGCCCGACGACGTGCGCCGGTTCGATCATCGGGACGCTCGTGCTGGAGATGCGGTCGTGGGTATTGGAGGTGAAGTCGGTCGGGCCGTGGATGTCGGAGCTGTCGGTGGCGCCGCTCATCAAGGTCGTGGCGTAGACCTCGACCTTGGGCAGTTGTCGGGTCAGCAGCTCCGCGGTCGCCGACTCGCGCACGCGCAACATGATCAGGTTGTTGAAATTACCAATCACCTGACCGGCCTTCGCCTTGCTGCCGATTCGTGCCTCGATGTCGCTGAGGGTCTGCGTGTAGGCAGTCATTTGCAGATCCGCGCCGCCGCCCTTGTTGACGAGCGGGATGAATTCGTCGCCCATCAGTTCGTTGAATTCATCCGCGTGAACGTTGATGGGCACCCTCATGCCCGCTGCCGCGCCCGGCAGGCCGTCGTCGATGCCGAACTTGTAGATGTGCCCGGCGACCGACACGAGATCGCTGAACATGCTGTTGCCGACCGCTGCGGCGACTTCGGCATCCGATAGCGCGTCCAGGCCGATGTAGACGACGGCGCGCTTGCGCACGATCTGCATCCAGTCGAAGATCGGACGCGGGTCGTTGAGGTCCGAATAGTCGGGCGCCAGCAGCTGCGCGATCTTGCCGGTGGTCAGCTTCTCCAGCAGCGGCAACAGGCTGGCGACGATCTTGTCGAAGTAGGTACGGTCGTAGCGCACGGCGCTGCGCAGGCCGTCCAGCACCGGGTCGTACACGCGCACCTGCGAGAGGTACTGTTCGAGCGCGACCACGCGCTTCTCGCGGCCGATCATGTTGCGCGGGATGTTCTTATCGTTGAGCCGCGCTTCGAGTTGGACGATCACCTCCCAGGCCTTCGGCTCCGTGCGCGCGAAGAAATGGCTGGCGTACTCGATGAACAGCGCGTCGATGTTGACGACGTGTCGCTGGATCAGCATGTAGTCCGGGCGCTGCCCCAGTTCCACGAGCGCGCGCGCGATGATGTTGACGAACCTCCACGCGAACTCCCGGAAAGCCGCCGAATTGCCTTCGCCAGAAAGCTGACCTGCAATGCGTGTGGCGACTTCGCTGATGCGGCTGAAGCGCCCCACGGCGTTGTAGCGCGCGCTGATTTCAGGCCAGCCCAAATGGAGGATGTAGAACTCGCGTTCGCGGCCGGCGCGCTTGGCCTCGACGTACATGCGCTTGAGCAGGTCCGCGTCGCCCTTGGGATCGAAGACGATGACCACTTCGTGCTCGCCCGCAGCGTTGCGCCGGCGGATGTCCTGCGTGATGAACAGCTCGGCCAGCCGCGTCTTCCCAACGCGCGTGGTGCCCAGGACCAGGGTGTGGCCTACGCGCTCGGGCAGCGGCAGGGACACGTCGACTTCGTTCGGTTCGATGCCGTGCAGCCGCGGCATGCCGCCGACCGGCGGCAGCGGCCGCGCGGGATTGAGCGGGCTGTCCCAGGCCAGTACCTTGGCGAGCCTGGAAACCGGGTAAGGCGCAAACTCCAGTCGCTCCTCGAGCTGGCGCGCGATGCGATAGGTCGCCGTCGGCTCGACGTAGCGCCGGAACTCTGGCCGGTAGGTCTGCATCAGCCGGTGCGTGTGCTGCTGTTCCCAGCGGAAGCCCTTGCCGATGAACAGCCGCTGCTGGCTGACCGGGACGTCGCGGCTGGTCATCACGTAGCGCGGCAGCCGGCGGATGTTGCGCCGGTAGCGCAGGATCACGAGCGCGTCGCGCAGGCGGATGGCGCCGTAGCCGAGGAAGGCCAAGGCGCTGCCCAGGCCCAGCAGCGGACTCAGCGCGAGCGACCACGGTGCCGCCAGGCACACCAGCGCGGCGCCCGCACACACCGCGACGGTGTAAAGCTCCACCGCTGGCCGCAGCAATACCTCGATCGAGTAGCGCTGGGCCATGGCGGGCGCTTCACTGCTCGATGCCCGTGGCCGTCACCAGCACCGGGTAGTGGCGCAGCCCCAGGCGCGCGGCCAGGTCATCGCCTGCCGCGGGCGCGATCGGCACGCCCGGCACCAGCTGGCGCAGCGTGCGGAGGCCCTCGACCGTCTCGACGTTGACGACCAGGCCCATCGCGCCGAGCGCACGCAAGGCGTCGGCACGCTTGCTCAGCCAGGCGCGCGAACGGTCGTCATCGCCGACCAAGAAAATCGGCTTCAGGCCCGGTGCCTGGATCACCCTGCGGCTCACATCGCCGGGTGACAGCCGTGCGGAGCGCACGGGCAGCATGTCGGCCTCGCTGAAGCGCGTCGCCGGCGGCCGCGGAACGTCGATGCGCGGCGTCGGCCGGTCGGTGCGCGGCTGGAGGTTCAGCGCTTCGTAGTACGGCAGCGCCGAGGTGCTACCCCGGTCCTCGACGACGACCAGCGGAGGCGACTGCCCGAACGCGGCCGGCATCGCCAGGGCCGATACCAGGCCATACAGCCAGAAACAGGAGCGAACGTGGCGAAGCGTCATGGCGGCGTGTCCTCAAAGTTGGGGGAAGTGCCTGCCGCCAGCGCGGAGGTGCGTGCAGCAGTGGCTTTGGTGCGGCGCGGTGGCGCCTCGCAGAGGCCGAGGTCGGAGGTGCATCCGCTGCCGGGCTGTTCGTCGAAGAACAGGGCGAACTGCCTGCCGCCGCGCGTCGTGCGGCTCCATGCCACCAGCGCGTCGATGCGGGAATAGGTGCCGGGACGATCAGCGTCGGTCGGATCGGTGACGGCGGGAAAGAAGGTGGCCGAGCGGCGCTTGTTGGCGGCCGATACCACGTCCTCCCATCGCCGGATGCGGTCGATGTGCGCGGAGAAGCGGTCGGCGATGCGGCGGAGCTCGTCCTTCCTGCAGTTGATGCAGGGCATGCAGCCGACGCGCCCCATGCCGAGGGCATACAGCGGGTTCGGGCGCATGCCGTGGCGCCGGTGTTGCGCCCAGACGTCCTCGATGCTCCAGCGGAAGATCGGCCGCCAGAGCATCGAGCCGGACTCGTGGCGGTTGAACCGCGGCTGTCGCGCGCGATGTGCGCTCTCGGCCGCGCGCACGCCCAGCCATTGCAGCACCGGGCCTTGCTTCAGCATCGGCCCGACGATCTGCGTCGTGATCGGGATTTCCTTGAGTTCGCCGGTGCAGAACTGCGCCATCCGCGACGGGAACCGGCCTTTGCTGATGCACAGGTCAAGGAAGGGATTCCCGGTCGGCTCGTGGAGTCGCGCGGCTTCCTGCACGATCTCGTCCGCGATGCCCTGTTTCGGCCATTCGCGCAGCACGTAGTCGCGGTGGACGGCGAGCTGTCGGGAGAAGTCGGCCCTGACGGTCTCGACCCTCGGCCCGCCGGTGCGTTCGTGCAGGCGGGCAAGGTACTCGTGCGTCAGTTCGTGCTCGTTGCCGGTGTCGGCGAAGATGGCGCGGAACGAGCGGCCGGATTCAAGCGCCAGCAGGTAGACGGCGGTCGAGTCCTTGCCGCCGCTGACGTTGACTAGGTGCTGGATCTCGATGCCCGTCGCTGCCGGCTGGGCGCGCAGGGCGACCGTCACGGCAGCACCCTCCGTGTGTCGGCGTCCAGCCGGTGGCGGCCGAGCACGCGCGCGAGGTGTTGGTCGACGCTGCGGCGGTAGCGCGCGGCGGGCGCGCCGCCGGCGGGACGGTGGTAGCGGCCGATCGCGACGAGCCAGTCCTCGCCGGGCGTGTGCTGCTCGCGCAGGATCTCGGCCGCGATGGCGAGGTTGACGTAGGGGTCGAGCAGGTCGCAGGGCTGCCGGTAGCGATGCCGCTGGTAGCCGAGGTTGATCTGTCCGAGGCCGGCGTCGATGCGGGTCGCGGGCACCTGCCGCAGCGCCTGGTGCAGGCCGGTGCAGGCTTCGGCACGGGTGCTGTAGCGCTTCGAGACGCCTGCGACGTTCAGGCTCCACGGCCAGGGGATCAGTCGGCCGTTGAGGCGGGCGCCGCTTTCTTGCAGCGCCACCGCGTAGAGCACGGTGGACGGCACGCCGGCGCGCTGCGCGGCGAGCTGGTAGGCCGGCGGCGGAACCTCCTGCGCTGCGGCGGCGAGCGTTGCCAACCCACACAGCAGGCCCAGTGCGAAGCGGGTTACCGCTGACGCTGCCATTGGCCGCCGACCTGCCGCACGACGGCGGGCAAGTCGCCCTGTACGCCCAGGGAGAGCCACCGGCCGGCATCGTGGTTGAGGGTGATGTGGCCGTTGCGCACCTTCGCCGGGTCGATGCGGGTGCGGCGCGCCCATTCGCGGATGCGCGCGTCGTCGCCGCGGCTGCCGACCACGTAAATGTCGAAGTTCGCGCCTTCGGCCTGCAGGCGCTGGACCGTCTCGTCGCAGCTGGTGCAGGCGTCCTTGACGAACACTGCCGTGCGCGCGCCGGCCTGCGCCATGCCGGGCGCTGCCGCGCCTGCGCCGGGCAGGTTGACCCGCTGCATGCCCGGAGCGAGTCGCTGCCAGGCCGCGTCGTAGGCGCGCTGGTAGGCCAGCAGCTTCTCCACGCGGCGGGCCTCGATCTGCACTTGCAGCTCGGCGAACCTGCGCCGCTCCTCGTCGCTGCGGGCTTCGATGCCCAGTGCGGTCAGCGGGTCGAGGTTGGGCGACGACAGGCCCAGCGGTCCCTGCATCAATTCGCGGTAGCGGGTCCACTCCTCCGGTCGTAGCCCCCAGTCGCGCGCCACGTCCTCATCGCTGCGTGCGATGGGGGCGGGTCGTTCACGGCTGGGAGCCACGTTCGTTGCAGCAGCCTGCGACTGCTGCGCTATGGCGGTCTGCGGCGCGGTGGACAGGAGCGCGGCCAGCAGGCCCAAGGCGGTCGCGGTGTGCCTCATTACCGGCTCCTATCGCGCCGGCACAGGCAGGCGCCGGGTCTCGGTGCCGTGCCGTAACACCGCGACGTCGCCCTCGATGGCGGTCAGGCGCCAGCCGTCCGCCTCCTCGCCCGGCCGCAGCAGACGGACCTGGGCCAAACCACCGCCTTCGGCCGAGAGAATCGACAGGAAGCGCTCGCCGGCGCGTAGTTCGGCGCCGGTGATGCGGAACGCGGGCTCGACCGGCTTCGGCGGGGCGTCGGGCGCGGTGCTGCGAGGCGCTGCGGCGCGCGGTGCCGCCCGCGTGGTCAGCCGCGCCTCCAACTGTTCGATGCGCGTTTGCAGTGGTTGCAGCGCGTCGGCCGCCATGCGCTCTCCCAAAGACTGTTCGAGCGCCGCCAGCCTGCGGTCGAATGCCTGGCGATCGGTGTCGTAGCGCGCCTGCGGCACGGCGGCCGGCTGTTTGCGCGCCTGTTCCGAGTCCTGCGCAAGCTCGGCCAGGTGCTGTTCCAGCGCCGCGACCTGCGTTCTCACGGTGGTGGTCTCGGCCTGATCGGCGAGCTTGGTCAGGGCGACGTGGTTGACCACCACCCCCATGCTGATCAGCAGCACCCAGGTGATGGCGGCGACACGCAGCATCGCCGCCCGCTGCGGTTGCGCGGAGCCCGGCATCGTCATGGCTGGACCTCCGTCGCGAGCGGGAAGGTCTGAACGTCGGCGTCCGGGTCGATCGGCGGCAGGGGTCGGGCTGGTGCCGCGGTGACGTGGCTGAAGCACACCAGTCGCGTGCCGTCGTCCACGTGCAGATCCCAGGCGGGACCGGTCAGGGTCAGCAGGGCATCGCGCAGCAACAGCGGTCCGAGCTGGTAGTGGGCGGCTGGCAGCGGGAGCCGGTCCAGGGAGTCGGTGTCCTGGCCGGTGCAGAGCTGATAGCCCGAGCGCCGCAAGACATGGCGCAGGGCGTCGGCGACAGTGGCATGCAGCGTGTCGGGGGCAGACACCTCCACGGCCTGCAGCATCAGATCCTGCTGCGCGGCACTCGGCGCCAACTCGATCAGGGTGTAGCGGCCGTAGCGGACCACCGGGACGAACTCAGGCGGCGGCTCCGGCGAGGCTGAAATCGGCGCGTCGGGTGGCGCCGAGGGCGTGGGAGTCGTCGCGCATCCACCGATCAACGCGGTCCAGAGCAGCGCGAGCACGCCGGGCAGCAGGCGGTGTTCGGGATGGTGAAACCAGGGATGGGATGGGCACATGGCATGGCGTCCTGAAGCGTCGAGCCATCACCATCGCCGCGGCAGCATCTTCCGACAGCAAACAAAGCGAATCCTTTGGCGTCCGATTTGCCGGCGTGGTGGTGTGAAAAAAAGGGGTATCCGGAATCTGGTGTGGGTTCTGGCTCCTTGGGTCTTTGTAGCTATCACTTTCAAAGAATGGATTTTGGTGTTGGACGGCTGAGCGGATGTGCTAGAGTAAAAGTCGGATTTCAGTGTGGGTTCGCCCAAGGTGCTGAGTGACGGACTTTCTCCAGCTGCGAAGCCTGAAGACGCTTGAAATCCTGACCAGCGAGGACAGTTACGTCGTCAAGGCCGAAGGCGTCAATCAGTGGGTGACCTGCCCGCTGTGCAAGACCGGACGCCTGCATGGTCACGGCTCACAGGAACAGTCGTTTCAGGACACACCGACGCACGGCAAACCCGTCGTGATCTTCATCCAGCGCCGTCGCTATCGCTGTACAAGCTGCACCAAGACCTTGTTTGAGCCTGTGGCGGACCTTGATGGAAAACGCCAAGCCACGGCGCGTCTGGTGCGTTATATCCGCGACCAGTCCTTCTCCAAGACCTTTGCGGCCCTTGCCCGGGAAGTAGCCGTGGACGAAAAGACGGTCCGCCACGTCTTCGACGATTTCATCGAGGAGGTCGAGGCCAAGACCCAGTTCCGGACGCCGCGGGTGCTGGGTATCGACGAGCTCAAGATCATCGGCCAGTACCGGGCCATGATCACCAACGTCGAGCGCAAGACCGTGTTCGATATCCGCCCCAGCCGGGCCAAAGCCGAGTTGATGCCCTATTTCCGCGACCTGCGGGACAAGGACTCGGTCGAGTGGGTGGCGATGGACATGTACCACGTTTATCGGCAGGTGGTGCGCGCCACGCTGCCACAGGCCCGGATCGTGGTCGATCGATTCCATATCCAGCGCATGGCGAACGACGCGCTGGAGAAGCTGCGCAAGCGCATTCGCAAGGATTTGTCCACCCGGCAGCGCCTCAAACTCAAGGACGAGCGGTTCCTGCTGCTCAAGCGGCAGCACGACCTGACAGGGAGAGATATGGACCGGATGCGGGAATGGTTCCAACAGTTCCCGCTCCTAAGCGAAGCCCACGCGCTCAAGGAAGGATTTCTGTCGATCTGGGATCAGAAGACCCGCCCAGCAGCAGAAGCCGCCTGCGCGAAGTGGCAGGCCAATATTCCGACCGAATTGGCGGCCACGTTCAAGGACCTGACCACCGCCGTGCACAACTGGCACGACGAAATCTTCGCCTACTTCGAGCAGCCGATTACCAATGCCTATACTGAGTCAGTCAACCGAGTGGCCAAAGACATGAACCGCATGGGCAGGGGTTACAGCTTCGAGGTGCTTCGGGCGCGCATGCTCTACGACAAGAAGGCGCGCAAGGATGGCTCGGTTATCGAAACCGTGTTGGTCGATGACGACGACCCAATGACCACGGACTTCGTGTTCCAGCGGATGACCACGGCGGCAACGCGCAAGAAGAAGATCACGCGCGTGGTCGAGTACGGCCCCTATCTCCCGACGCTGGCGCGGCTACTCGAAGAGGGGTATTTCGAATAGTCCTCAGCCCATTGTGCAAGAGGCGGCGCTTCAGCCTGAATTTGTGATTCAGCCGATGAAGCATAGGTAAGAGGCCCAGCCACTACCCCGCGCAACAGGACAGTTGCTTTACGTCCTTGGTGAAGGTTTGTGCCGCGAGTTTCAGCCCCTCGACCATCGTCAGGTAGGGGAATAACTGGTCGGCCAACTCTCGCACCGTCATGCGGTTGCGAATCGCCAGTACTGCGGTTTGGATCAGCTCGCCTGCTTCCGGGGCTACCGCTTGCACGCCGATCAGTCGTCCCGAACCGGCCTCCGAAACCAGCTTGATGAAACCGCGCGTGTCGAAGTTGACCAGCGCCCGGGGCACGTTGTCGAGCGTCAGCGTGCGGCTGTCGGTCTCGATACCGTCGTGGTGCGCTTCGGCTTCGCTGTAGCCCACGGTGGCGACCTGCGGGTCGGTGAACACCACCGCCGGCATCGCCGTCAGATCCAGCGTCGCGTTGCCACCCGTCATGTTGATTGCAGCGCGGGTGCCGGCCGCCGCCGCGACGTAGACGAACTGCGGCTGGTCAGTGCAGTCGCCGGCGGCATAGATGTGCGGCACGGTAGTGCGCATCGCGTGGTCGATGGTGATGGCGCCTTGCGCATTGACCACCACACCGGCCGCGTCGAGGTTGAGCGTGCGGGTGTTTGGGGTGCGGCCGGTGGCGAACAACAGCCGGTCGGCATGCAGTTCGCCGCGTTCGGTGGTGAGCACGAATTCCCCATCCTCATAGGCGACCTGGCTGGCCTGGGTGTGGTCCAGCACTTCGATGCCTTCGGCGCGGAACACGGCCGTGATGGCCTCGCCAATGGCGGGGTCTTCGCGAAAGAACAGTGTGCTGCGCGCCAGCATGGTCACCTTGCTGCCCAGCCGGGCAAAGGCCTGCGCGAGTTCGACGGCCACCACCGACGAGCCGATCACGGCCAGCCGATCGGGGATCGTGTCGCTGGCCAGCGCTTCGGTCGACGTCCAGAAGGGCGTGTCTTTCAAGCCCGGGATCGGTGGAATCGCCGGACTGGCCCCGGTGGCGATGAGGCAGCGGTCGAAACTCACCTCGCGCATCCCGTCGTCAGCGGTTGCCACGGTCAGCGTGTGCGCATCCTTGAATCGGGCATCGCCGCGCAGCACGGTGATGGTCGGGGTGCTCGTCAGGATGCCTTCGTACTTGGCGTGGCGCAGTTCATCGACGCGCCCCTGCTGCTGAGCCAGCAAGCGCTTACGCAGAATCTTCGGCGAGGCGGCGGCAATGCCGTCATCGAACGGACTCTCGCGACGCAGATGCGCAATGTGGGCAGCGCGGATCATGATCTTGGACGGCACACATCCGACGTTGACGCAGGTGCCGCCGAGAGTGCTGCGCTCGATCAGCGTCACACGCGCCCCTTGCTCGACGGCCTTCAACGCCGCCGCCATCGCCGCGCCGCCGCTGCCGATCACGGCCACGTGCAGTGCAGCCTCATCGTCCTCGCGCTTTGGTTCGCCGCCCAGCCGCTCTTGTGCATTGTTCAGCAGGTCGCTGGGTTGCCCCGGCGCATCGGCAAGCTGCGCTCGGTAACCGAGTGCGGATACCGCCGCGACCAGCGAGGTCACGTCCGCGGCGGTACCTACGCTGGCCTCAATCTCGGCCCGGCGCTGTGGGTAGGACACTGAGGCCGAACGCACGCCGGGCACCTTTTCCAAGGTCTGCTTGACGTGCTCGGCGCACGACCCGCAGGTCATGCCATCGATGTGCAGCGTGATCGCCTCGGTCATGAGCGTGTGCTCACTTCTTGACGGTAGACGGGTAGCCGGCGTTCTCGGTGGCTTTGGTCAACGCGGCCGGAGTGGTCTTGGCATCGTCGTAGGTTACCACCGCCTCCTTGGGCTCCCAGGTCACCTTGGCCTCGATGACGCCTTCGACCTTGGTCAGCGCCTTCTTGACCGTGATCGGACAGGTGGCGCAGGTCATGCTCGGCACCGACAGCGTGACGGTTTTGGTGGCGGCCCAGGCGGGAGCGCTGAGGGCAACGGTCAGAGCGAGCAATGCGACGAGTTTCTTCATGGCAATCTCCTTTCAGTAGAACAGGGGCATGAGGTAGGGGAACACGAGCGCGATCAGCACCAGGGCGGTGACGATCCAGAAGATCACCTTGTAGGCCGTCCGCACCTGGGGCACGGCGCATGCGTCGTCCGGCGCGCAGGCGCGAGCCGGCCGGAAGATGCGACGCCACGCGAAGAACAGCGCCACGAGCGCCACGCCAATGAAGATCGGCCGGTACGGTTCCAGCGCGGTCAAGTTGCCGATCCAGGCGCCGGAGAAACCCAGCGTGATCAGCACCAGCGGACCGAGGCAGCAGGTCGAGGCGAGGATGGCGGCGAGGCCACCGGCGGCCAGTGCACCGCGGCCGTTGCTGGGGTCTGCCATGTGAGGGATCTCCTTCCGAGACGTTGCGTGATGCGCTAAGGTTACTTCCGTAGTCAAGTACGGAGTCAAGCGCGATGGTGAACGATCCGCAAACACTGACCATCGGGGCTTTCGCCAAGGCCGCTGGGGTCAACGTGGAGACCATCCGGTTCTATCAGCGCAAGGGGTTATTGCCAGAACCAGGTCGGCCCGTCGGCAGTATTCGCCGCTACGGATCGGCGGACGTGGCGCGGGTGCGTTTCGTGAAATCCGCCCAGCGGCTGGGGTTCAACCTGGACGAAGTCGGCCAACTCCTACAGCTTGAGGACGGCACTCACTGCAGCGAAGCCGCCGAGCTGGCTGCGCTCCAGCTCACCGACGTGCGCACCAAGATGGCGGACCTGACGCGAATCGAAGCGGTGCTGTCACGGTTGGTCAACGAGTGCCATGCGCAGCGAGGCACTGTGTCGTGCCCGCTGATCGATTCTCTGCACGGGAGCTAGGCGCGTGGCTTAACCCGGTTTTCCGTTCCACTGCGCCTCAAACCCCAGTTCGAGCCGGGGGCAAGGTGACCTGCCACTGATTGTTTCCTTGCACCGACATGCGCCAGACAAAGCCCACACTGAAGGCTAAAAGCGCGTAAGCCTTGCGATACCAGAAACCTACCGAACGAGAGCTGTCAGACAAGAAGGGCTAGTGCGGTCTTCCCACACTAAAATCCGGATACCCAAAAAAAGACGGCCCCGAAGGGCCGTCGTGATGCTGGAAATGCGAGGATCAGCCGCGGGCTTTAATCAAGCCCGGATCGGCATCCGCGATCTGGACGTGTGCCCAACAGCGGACCAGCTGACCGTTCTCGCCGACAGGGTGTTCGGCGATGGCTTCGCAGTCCTCGTCGGTATTGCTCTCGTCGTAGCAGATCACCTTGATGCTGCCGGTGTCGCAACACACCGAACGGACGAAACCGTCGGTCATGTCTATCACGACGATCTGGGGAACCAGGTCCAGCGTGTGGGCCGCCGACAGGATGGCGCCCTGTTCGGTGGCATCGAAGCAGACGAAGGGCCGTTTATAACCGGCTTCTGCAGCCAGCACCTCGGCCTTGTCGTAGTGGGCGCCGAGGCGGTACTCGGCCTGCGTCACGCTAACGGTAAAGATGGGCATGTCAGCCATGCCCGAAGCGCTGCGGCACGCGACCGCAATGTGCAGGGGTTTCATGGGATGCTCCTTACCTCGTTGTCGAGGCTATTGAAGGAAGAAAAGAGGTCAGCGGCTCGCATGGGCCATAGGCCAGGCTGGCCTTGGTCAATCACCGTGGCGGGGCGAAGACGTGGCATCCAGGCCCGGGTTCTCAGCGCCTGGCACCAGGTTGAAGTGAGAGACCAGATCGCCTATCGGCAACTGCTCGCTACTGATCTCGATGTCGGTGTGCTTGAGATACGCTGCAAACCAGAAATGGGTATCGGAGACGTTGAGCGTATCTGCTTCCGTGCGAACGAACCGGTCGTCTTCGACCGAGTCGGTCCGATCCAAGGCCTCCTCGTCGCTACACGACAAGTATTGGGCGCGGTAGTCGAACTTCTCGACTTTGTAGAGACCATGTGTCTTCACGACCGCTGAGAGAAGAAGAATCTCGCGCGCGGTAGAGAGGTCGATCGAGAATTCGACGGCGGCCGGCAGATCGGCATACTCGTCGGTGGAGGACACTTCTGTACGAAACAGCTTGTCGTCTTGCATTGATGATTCTCCTTGGCAGGATGAGTGATGAGATAGGGATGCGTCAGAAAGAAGGCGGCCCCCTGAAGGGGCCGCCGGCATGGAGGAGCTAGGCGGCGACCAGTTGCCTGGCCAGCGCCACTTCGACGGAATCCCCGTCTTGGTTCAGGACATCGAGTCCCGACTCGGGCACGTCTCCCGACGTGCTCTGCGACACCATGATCTTGCGGGCCATCAATCCCAGGCAGGTCATCTGCGAGGAATTGGCGTAGCCGAGATAGATCACGCGCACGGGCTGCTTCTGCCCGATGCGCCACGAGCGCCGTGCCGCCTGCTGCAACGAGTAGACGTTGTAGCCGCTCTGCATGAACACGATCGTCGGGAACTCCAACAGATCGAGGCCCGTCTTGACCAGCTCCGGGTTCGTGATCAGGACATCGATCCCGCGATCCAACTGCTCGGCGATCCAGTCTTCCCGGCGGGACGCATCTACGCTCGCGCGCAGCACGGCCACCTTGAAACCTTCTTGCTCCAGCAGCACCTTCAGGCGCGAGGTCGTATCGCGCGTGCCGGTGTAGACCGAGTAGACCAGGGTCTTGCGACCTTCCGCCTTCTCCTGCTTGCAGACGTCGATCAGCTCGCGCTCTTTCGGCGTGATCTCGAACTCGTTGAACTGAGCCGGGACGAACGCCAAGGTGTTGCGCGTGCGCGGATGCACCACCGTTTCCGATCGGAAGCAGCAGTCCGGCCACGCCAGCAGGACATTGAGGACCACACCCAGCAAGGTGGTGTCCCTCCTAGCCAGGGCCTGCTTCAGCTCCTGGGTCAGACGGCTGGACAGACCACGGTAGGCGGTGGCTTGATCCGCCTCCATTGCGACTTCGCGGAACTCCTCGTCGTAGGGTGGCAGCACGTTGCCGCCGATGTCCTTCAACTTGAGGAAGACCGTGAACGGCAGGATGCAACGCAGGACGCCCTTGGGGCCGAAGCCCGGCGCCTTGACGGTGCGCACCGACACCTTCGAGCCCTTGGCCGTCTTGTGTGCGGTGCTCTTGCTCTCGGAGTAGATGTCCTTCAGGACCCCGTGGTCCCTCATGAACGCCATCGCGGCCGACGTCATGCTTCCGCTCTTGGTCGGCCGGTAGCCATCTTCGATCATGCGTCCGGGCAGCGCCCGGAACAGCAGGTGGAACAGGTCGTCGCCGTAGCCGCCCATGAGCGTGCCGGTCAGCAGCACGCATTTGCGCGCCTTCGCTGCGAGCACGCCCATCGCCTGGCCCTGGGCGCTTCCGCCGTTCTTGTACTCGTGCGCCTCGTCGGCGATCAGAAGATCGAACGTACCCTGCGGCAGGTATCGCTTGATGTACTCGCTGGGCTGATAGCCGCCCTCGCCGAAGCCGAACTCCATGTTCGCCATCGCGCGTTCCATCCGGTGCGCCTGGCGGTCCGAGAAGACCAGCTCGCCGTTGCCATCCATGAGGTTGATGAACTCGTGGATGTTGTCGCCGAGCATCGAGGCCAGGAAGCCGTCGCCGAAGCGCTTCATCAGCTTCTGTGCGGTGACTTGCCCGATCGTCGGAATGCGCGTCAGCGCCTTTTGAACCGCGGAGGACTGGTCGCTGGCGGATAGGCCCTTGGGACGGATCAGGCTCCACAGCGCGGAGCCGCACTGACCGCACTTGCGGCGCTGCTCCTCGGCTTCGAGGTCGAGTGGGTTGATCGGCTCGCCGTCGAGGTCGGTGATGACCTGGCCGCAGTCGGGGCACGCGCCCACGTCGCCGTGGGGCGTCCGATGCCGGGTGAAGGCGGGCTTCCAGTGGAATCCCATCCGCATCCGGACGCGGCCGAGAACGAAGAACTCCTGGCCCTGCGTCGGCACATTCAGCTGCTCGCGCAGCTTCATGAGTTTGACGAGCGTATCCGGGCCATTGAGCACCCAGACGCGCGCACCGGCGACGGTCTCCTGAATTTCCCGCCGCCACTTGTAGACCAGGTGGGGAGGACTCAGGACCAGCGTGCGCCGATAGCCTTCGGCGTTGAGCACCGCCGCCGTGGCGATGCCCACCGTCGTCTTGCCGCAGCCCATTTCGCCATTGACGATCGCGGCACGCTCGCCGCGATCGATCAACAGCTCGCTGACGGCATGCACGACATCGGCCTGGGCCGGGAACAACTGGCGCTTCAGACTTGCCAGGATCAACTGGCGGTGCGCCTGGGGCCGCCCGGTGTAGACGGGCGGATTGGCGCGATTGAGGGAATCCAGCAGGTCGTCGCCGCATTCGGCGACGAAATCCTGCAAGCTCATCGTGAGCGGGGACGATTCCGCGTCGAGCAGCTCGCCCTGCAAGGACGTGCCTTCCGCGGAGGACGGAACGGTGTCGAGATCGAGAGACATGGTGGTGCTCCAAGTGAATGGGGCACGCACCTCCCCCGCGGGGCGATGACATGCCCCTGGGTGGGATGAATGGCGACGGCTTGCGCCGTCAGGTTTCGATGAAGGCGGCGTTGCGCCGCCCGAGATCAGCGGATCGTCAGAACCTCGCCCCGCGTGGGCGAGTCAGGTGTCATGTCCCAGGCACGAATGACCGGGACGAACTTGTCGGTCAGGATGCGTGTTTCGGCGACGGAGCCGTCGTCACGCTCGGTGTACTCGGTCTGGAGCGTCTTCTCTTTGTGCGTATCGCCCTTGACTGCGAGCACGCGCCCGGTCTTGGACTTCACCACGCCGGAGATCGCGCCCGCGGCCAGCGCCAGGGCGAGATGCCACTGAGACAAGGCCCTGGCCGGCGGTCGCAGCGACTGCTGCGCCGGCCCGAGATGGACATCCAGCGAAGGCCAGAGTCCTTGCAGCCGGCCAACTTCGTCGGCGAACTGCTCGGGCTCCATGGTCACGCGATAGAAGTGCTCCGGCTCGGCGTGGATGCCGGGAACGACATACGGCAGGAACGGCCATTCGGCCGGCAGTTCCTCGGCCTCGGCATCGCCTTGCCCGATCTGCAGGAGCAGACCACGCGTGGCTTTGACCGAATCCGTTGCCTGGTCGCGCTGACGCGCGCGCCGACCGAAGATCACCACCTGCTTGAACTGCGTCTCCACCGCACGGTAGATGCGCAGGCCGGCGAAGTGGCGCGTCAGCCACCCGACCAGCTCGGCGTCGAGGACGTAGCTCGGCACGATGAACACCAGCACGCCGCCGTATTGCAGCAGCGGCAGCGAGCGCTGGTAGAACAGCTTCTCCAGTCGTGCACGGCCTTGGCCCTGGTAGCCGATGTTGCCGTTCGCGTCGTTGGACAGGTCACCGTAAGGCGGGTTAAGCCAGAGCAGGCCGAACGACTGCCTGGAGATCAGCGTGTCCATGAGATCACCATGGATGCAGTGATCGACCATCGTGCGTGCGTGGCGGGCACGCTCGGCGTCGTACTCGACGGCGAACGCGCTGACCTGCTCGCGCCCGAGGGCATGAGCGGCTTCGGCGATGGCCACGCCTTCGCCGGCGCACGGATCGAGAATGCACATCGGCCCGTCGGTGGGCGCCAGTGCGGCGAGTGCTCTTTCGAGCGTGTGTTCGTCGGTAGGGAAGTACCCGTTCTTTGCGAAATTGCGGGCGAGCCGCGGGAACATAAGTGCCATCGGATTCTCCTGGGTAGCGAAGATGAAGGTGAGCGGACGTGCTGGCGCACGTCCGTTCGTGAAGTCCTTACGCTGCTGTTGCGAGCAGTCGTTCGGATGCAGTGCGGGACACGGATGCGTCCGGACCGAGCACGCCGTTGCGGATCAGCGTCCCCAGCGCCTTGGTCAGCGCGGGCACGTCGATGGCGAGTCGATGACCTTCCAGCGGCCCGAGGGCAGCGGGAAGACGGCTCAGCATCGATTGCGTCTGCAACAGCTCCAGCACGGTGTCGCGCCAGTGATCAAGCAAGGGCAGCGGGCAGGTGTCTCGCACCAGCGCCCACAGCCGGTCGGCCCGGTGATCCGAGCCTCGTGGCAGCAGCGCCAGCGCGCTGGCGTTGGCCTTATCGGGCTTCACGCAGCGGCGGTCGAACAGCCACAGGTGGACGAGAGAGCCGAACAGCGTGCGGCGGTATGCACGATTGCTGCACTTGTCCAGCTGCTCGACGTTGCCGACGAAGACCGGGATCGAGCCGCCTTGCTCGGTGAGGATGTGGAACTGGTCCAGTCCTTGCTCGTCGCGCCCGAGGGTCAGGCGAGCAATGAACTCCTGGGTGGCGGTATCGCGTCCCCAGACGGACAGGAAGATCAGGTTGCCTTGCTCGTCGCCGACGAAGCCGTCGGTCATGAGGTCCGGGCATTCGTCGATGCGGTACAGCGTATTGAAGTTGGGCATGGTGATGTCCTCGAAGAAGATGGAGGACAGCACCCGCCCGAGGGCGGATGCCGCCCCTTGGGGTGGAAGGAAGATGCTCAGTCCGGCTCGAACTGCCGGGTGTGCGGGTTGAAATGAAGCGACTCGTCTACCGCGGTGATCGGCGTGAAGCCGGTCAGGTAGATGTTGTTGAGGTACTGGTCGCGGTAGGTCAGTGCTTGCCGCGCCTGTTCCTCGGTGAGGCCGTTGCTGATGAAGTGCTCCAGCATTTCCTCGTCGGATGACACTTCATCGTTGGACAACTGCCCTTCGACAAACGCCAACAACGCGGACGGCAGCGCTGCCAGGATCGGGTCCATGTTGGTTCCTCCTGGCTCAGTACGAACCGCAACCGGCCGGGCAGCAGCCCAGTGTGATGCCGTGCGTGCAGCAGCCGTCTTCAGCGAGCCAGTCCTGGGTTTCCTGCCTTTCGGCAGGTGTTGCGTAGTCCCATTCCTGTGCAATCTGCAGAGCCTGTGCACGCTGGTCTTCGGGCAATCGACCGACTTGCGCGTCGATCTCGGAACTGAAAAGCGTCACGTAGTGCTCGTAAGAAAGGCCGCAACCGCGCTGCGCATGTTCGGCAGCCGTCTTGCAGAGAGCCCGCCACGCGGGTTCATCCAACGCGGAACGGGGGGTATCGAAAGCGACGGTGGACATGATGAAGACCTCCAGAAAGAAAGAATCCGGAGTCCTCCCCCGCGTGGGGAAGGAACCCCGGCGGGTGGTAGGTAAGAAGCCGCGGCTGCGTCTGGCGATCAGGCCGCCTCCAGCACCGGCGTGCGTTGCCACTGCTGAGACGTGGCATCGAAGCTGTAGCCGAGCTTGTTGAGGCGGGCACACTGCAGGCGCAACGTGCGGCGATCGATGGTCGAGTCCAGCTTGAAGGTCTCGGCCAGCGGCCACAGCAGGCCGAACAGCGCAGCATCCTCGGCATCAGGTCCGTCCGCCGCCGTGACGGTGGCGGGCGCGTCCATACCGAAGGGCCGCGTGTCGATCAGAGGATCGTTCGAGCTTGGCGCCGACGCGGCCGTGGGTGTTGCCACCGCGGTCGCCGGCTGGTCCTCGTCGATCGGATCGACTTCCTGGACGTTGAAGTTGCGAGCTTCCTCCCTGCCCAGCTTGTCGATGCCGGAGAGGGTCATGCCGTTGAGGCTGGCGCGGATCTCGACCCTGACGCCGCCCAGGGACACGAAGGACTTGGCGAAGATGCGTCCGATGGCGAACTCGCCGTCGTACTTGCCTTCCTTGTACTGCTCGAACTCCGGGTCTTTGACGACGAACTCGCCCAGGGGGCAAGCGAGCAGTCCGACGTTGAATGGCCCATGACGGCCACGGATGGTGCGCAGCTTGAGTTGGCCGGGGACGATGATGGATTCCAGATGAGCTTGGTTTGCAGCGGTCATGTGACGACTCCTTTGATGGCAGAAAGCAAGGGACCCGACCGGCCGGATGGACGGGGGCGACCTCGTGGGGAAACGGAAACGTGGTGCCGGCCCGCGAGGGACGCAGGACGGTTAGCGAGAGGGACTAGACGGACGCGAAACGCGCTCGGAAAGATCGAGACCAGTGCGGTTAGATGCACCGCAGCCTTGAAGGTCGAGGCTGCCTGGGCACGTTGCCGGCGAGGCCGGCGGACATGGGGGGTAGGTTGCGACCTGTTCTGGCACCAGGGGGAGCAGCAATGCGATTCCGGCCGACCCCCTGTTTTCCGGCACAGCGGCCCGTCTTGCAGGCCCGGCGATGCGTCGCGCAAGCAAAAGCGGACCAAGCCCGCGAGGGTCTGGTCCGCTGGACGCTTACGCTTTCAGTTTCTGCATGCCTTCGGCCAGCAGCCAAAGGGCGCGGTTCAGGCGCACGTTCTGGTCGATGCCTTGCACCGGCCGTGTGTGTTGCCGGCGCCCGTTGGCAGTGCGACCGTCCAGGCCCCCCTTGACCAGGTTCTCCTGCACGCGGTTGAACGTGGACCACAGGTCGGAACCACGGTCTTCGTACCGCCGTGGACGCAGCAGCTGGCTCTCCGTGATCGGCGCCGGCTTGGAACCGTCGTACTTCAGTTCCAGCGCCGAGCGCGCGAACACTTCCGCCTCGCCGCTGTCCAGCGAGATGGCGCGCATCGCCTCGCGGGACTGATCGACGCGCTCGAAGCCGCTTAGGACTTCGTAGGCGCCTTCGATGACGTGGGACGCGACGTCTCCCTTGTGGGGGACGCGCACGTCGGCAGTCATGTCGCCGAACACCAGACCGTTGTGGCAGGCAAAGACGAGGACGCCGGCCAGCATCTGGTAGCTGCTGGTGCCATCGTGCGAGTTGAGCAAGATGATTTCGTTGGCCTCGCTGCCGTTGATCTGACTGGCGTGCCGCAGCCGCAGCATGTGCTTGGTGTACTCGCGGCGATCCTCCTGCCGCACGCGGGTCTGGCACACGAAGAACGGCTCGAAGCCTTCGTCGCGCAGCTTCGTCAGCACGGTGGCCGTGGGGATGTAGCTATAGCGCTCCGACCGGCTCTCGTGCGCGGCCTCGGCGAAGATGGACGGGGCGACGGTGCGGATCTGATCGTCCGACAGCGGGCGATCCGAACGCAGCACGGGAGATCCCGATCCGAAGCGAGATGCGAGTTGCATAGAAGTCTCCTTGAGAAAAAGCGCAAGCCGCCGCGCAGGCCCGAGGCCGGCGAGGATGGTTTGCAGGGATGAAGAACAGCCCGGACGGGCTGCGGGATGAGGGATGAACCGAGGCAACCGCATGCCGCCGACCGAAGTGCCGGCGGCATGGATGCTTGGAGGAACGAACAGAGCCCGGATGGGCCTTGCGGATCAGAACGACGCCGCGAGGGCGGGCTCCTCCTCGGGCACTTCGACTTCCGCTTCCCGCGGGGCGGGCTGTGCGGACACCTCGGTGCCTTCTACGTCCTCGGCCTGGCCGCTTGCTTCGGGCGCGGGAGCGTCCTGGGTCGCGTCAGTCTCGGACCGCGGTGGATACACCTGTTGGCCATCGATCTTGATCAGGCCGATGTGGACCAGCTTCGATTCCAGGCTGGCCGCGGCTTCGCCGGCCTGCTCGCCCTTGGTGCGGATGTACGGATCGGCCTTCATGTCGTTGAGACGAAAAGCGATCAGTACCTTCTTCTCCGCCTCGACGGCCGACATGCAGCGCCGCACGAGATGCTGGGCATCGCGGTTGGCGACTATGGTGTCGATGTACCGGTAGTCCGGGTCATCGACGAGGCCAGCCAGCGCCGCGACAGTGCACGCCAGGAACGGATCGTTGTCCGCCGGCTTCACCATCTTGGGACGGTTGAGATAACCGATGCCGCGGGTGATCAGCTCGTGCTGTTCGATCGTCGCCAGTTCGGCACGATCCAGCAGCTCGGCCTTGAGCAGCCGCGCCTTGAGGCTGGCCGCCGGGTCGCCCTTGCGATCGCCCTTGGGACGGATGAACGGATCGACCCAGAGGTCGCCGAGACGGAAGCGCACGAGCGGACGACGCTTGGGATCGTCGATGCCGATGTAGCGCTGGACCAGCTTCTTGGCCTCTGCGCCGGACACCTTCACATCGAAGTAGCGGAAGGCTGGGTCCTTGGCGGAACCCACGAACGCGGCGATGGTGCAGGCCAGGAACGGCTGCGCCTTGCGGCCGCCGGTGGTCTTCACTTCGCGGGCGCGCTGGATGTAGCCGATGCCCGAGGTGTGAAGGTCGAAGTAGGACTTTGCGTTGGATGCTGTGGTCATGGTGAATCTCCAGACTTGGGATCAAGAATGCGGAGACACACCTGTCCCACGGCGGGGAGGTGCGTAACCCCGCGGTGGGTTGAGGAACATCGAGTGCATCACCACCAGCAGGCCGGTGGTCGTTCGCGCGAGGATGCGATGCGAACTGGTTCGGTCACACGGGCAAGCCGTGCGCAACCTGGAAGACCGAAAGTTGCTGGTTGACGCTGACAACATCAGCGGAACGTATCTGGCAGCGTACGCGCGGGGGCTGCCGATACGAGCAGGAATCGGCACCGGCTGGCGACCGCATTCGGCAGCGGGAAGCGAGCCGCCAAGTCTGCGCAAAGAAAAGCCCCCGGTGACGGGGGCTAGTGGGACGGGCGCTCAGTGATTGGCGGGTGCGGGGTCCACGGTCTGTAGTGACAGGTGCGTTTGGGTCGCCGAGAGTTCGAGGTCGTCCTCGCTGCTCTGGATCCGAGCGAACAGGCGATCCTGCGGATCGAAGTACTCGGCGAAGTCATCTCCGCCCAACTCGACGCGTGCCTGCTCCCACCAGGCGTTGAAGGGATCGACGTCTGGATTGCAGCCGACAGCGTAAGCGACCAGCTTCTGCCGCCCGTCGGGACGCCGCTCTCCGCGCTCGGCTAGGAAGTAGACGCCCTGATCCTTCACCAGGACAACGTGGCACCGGTTGGCCGCGGCTTCAGCGAGCACGGGCCGCAGATTCACGTTCTTGAATCGAAGAGACATGGTGATCTCCTGAAGATGGGAAAAGAGGGAGGCTTCCCGCCGTGGGGCGGGAAGCGAGGCTGTGATCAGTGCCGGACGGCTTTGCGTCCTGACACGCATTGCACGCGGATGAACCGCCAGGAGCCGTCGTCGATCAGCCGCTCCAGTGTTTCGCCAAGATCGTCGAAGTACACCTCGTCGATCCGATCCACGAGCTCGTCGCCGCGGTGAAGCTCCATCACGTAGACGTCGGCGCCGCGGTCGTACAGCACGGTGACCTGTCCCGCGAACTTTCCAGTAGCGACGGTGAAGCCGATCGCCGGGGGCGTCTCGATGATCTTGTCCGGCGTCGGATCGACCCAGGTGAAGTCCTTCGCGCCCGCATCGACCAGCATGTGAGTGATACGCCGAAAGCCGTCGGGAGCCGGCAACCTCTCCAACTGCTCGATCAGGTCACGCAGTTCGGGGCAGTTCGGCTCCGGGATCGGCAGCTTGGCCGGCGCGCTGCCCAGGATGTAGGTCTGCACCGTGTAAGGCACGCCTTCGGCCGTTCGTTCGGTCCGCTCTTCGGGCGTGTCCGCCCGCAGACCGTCGAAGCGACGCCTGGCATACGGTTCGACATGCACCTTGGCTCCCTCGTCGGGGTCGTCGGTCACGAGCGTCCGGTCGAGCACCGCGAACTCGGCGCGTCCGGTCTTGACGACGACGGCCTCGGCGGTCTTGGCGATGACCTTGCCGTCGAATGGCTTGGGATCGAAAGGGAACCCCAGGGCCGAAACCTTGGGCTGGCCATCGAAGATGTTGAACTTGAAGCTGCGGACGTTGGATGGCACGTGGCCCTGAACCAGCGTCGGCATCTGAGCACGAATGGCTTGGGTATCCATGGGAGACTCCTTGTGGAAAGCCAAGGGACTCCCGCCCGCAAGGGAGGAAAGCCCCTTGTGGGTGATGGACGCGACATGCGCCCGGGGATGAGGAACGACCGACGCGGCGAACCGCGTTGCAGTCTTGAAGGTCTCGACTGCCTGGGATGCTGCCGGCAGCGCCAGCAAACATGCAGGGAGCCTGACGGAATGCGTGGTCGGGATCGGCGGGAAATCGGAACTCCGCCGGCACCGGGTTCTGGAAAAGAAAGAGCCCCCGCGTGGGGGGCTCAGGGGTCTACTCTTCTTCGTACAGCTTCAGGCCTTCCAGTATCGGGGCATCGGCGTCGAACACCAGCACGCGAACGTCTGCCAATGCGGCAAGATGAAGCACCTCGACGAGACATTCCGGCATGCCTTTCTTCCGATGTTCCTGGCGCAGTCGTTCGGCGGAAATGCCTTCGACGTGCTGCAGGTTCTCGTCCGACCAAGGTGTGGCAATCAGCTTTACGCCGATCGCCGGGCTGTACGGAATGCGGAAGGCGACGAACAGGAAGCGGCTCGGCGTCGCGAGATCGGCCAGCTCGGCAAGATAGCGACCCGCCTCCTCGGTGATGTGCGCCGAACTGATTTCCCAGCACCGGCTGTAGAAGCCGGTCTCGAACTTCAGGCGTCGCACCACCTCGCGGGCGGTTGCCTCTGAGTAGGTATCGCCTATGTGCACGGGCTGACCGTCGAAGTCGTCCGCCCCGATGGCATAGGCGACGGTGCGTACGATGCCTTCAGTCTGGCACTGGTTCTCCAGCTCTTCGGGCACCTCCTGCCCTTCGGTGATCAGCGCGAAGTCCTTGCCGATGAGGCAAGGAAACAACGCGACTTGGCCGTCGGGAAGATGCGCCTGGCTGGCGTGTAGCGGCCGCCAAACCGGCGGGCAGTCGTCCTCATACGTGATGAGGAGCGTTCGGACAACGCGCGGGTTCTGATAACCGCGGGAAAATGGGTTGTCGATTTTGGACATGGGATTTGCTCCAGCAAAAGTATGGCTGGGTCAATCCCCTGCTGGGGACTGAATCCCCAGCGGGTGAATGAAGTCGCGGCCGATCAGACGGGCGCGGGTGATGACGCGGTGCCGAGCAGTTGCTCGATGACACGCCTACGCAGGCGATCGCGAATCGATTCCTCGCTGACGCCCGCAAGTAGCGACAGCGTTTCCTTGGCGATCCTGGCGGCGGCCTGGTCGAGGTCGTCGGCGAGAATCGCCTGGCGCAGGTCCAGTCCCAGGTCCAGGGCTTGTCTGGATCCGCTGAATACGCTCAGCTCCCGGCTCAGGAAACAGCCCTCGCCGCCGAACTCGAATAGCCGAGGCTTGCTGCAGTGCCAGCAGCCCTCGAACTGGATGGCGGCCAGGTTGTAGCCGTCGTTGAAGCACGAAGCGATCAGCATCAGCGCTTCCAGGTCCGCCGAATCCTCGAACTGATGGTGTTCCACCAGGTTCTGCAGCTCCGGGTTCTGGTCTGTGCCGAAGGGTGGTCTCAAGAGTCAAGTGCAACACTT
>PVBP01000016.1 GCA_002995625.1 Lysobacteraceae bacterium
GGCGCCTCGCGAGCGCGAGCCAGGCCGCGGCGCCGATCGCGAGTGCCATCAGCGCGAGGCCGATCCGATCCAGCACCGGCACCGGCAGCGCCAGCGTGCTGCCGGTCGGCGCCTGGTAGGCGCCGATGTCGGTGCGGAGGTCGATCGTGCGCGGAAAGCCGGGGCCGCGCTGGTCGGTCGCGAACCCGAAGAGGTTGATGCCCGCGCCATAGGCCGGGCTCGAGACGTCGATCGCGTGGGTCGCGGTCGGCCCGCCGTTCATCGCCAGCGGAAACAGATCGGCGCGGCGGTTCAGCACGTTGCCGCAGCACGGGATCCCGAGCGCACCGGGGACCTCGATCAGGTTGCGGGTCGCGACCAGCGTCGGGCTCTCGTCGGGGTCCGTGACCGGCGAAAGCACGAGATCCGAGTTGTCGTTGCGGCCGCCGCGCGCGAAGGACAGGATCGTGCTGGCCAGTTCGAGGCGGGTGCCACCGATGACCCAGACGCCGCCGGTCCCGCGGCGATTGGTGTCGGACGCGTTGTCGGCGATCGTCGAGTTCGCGAGCCGGAACGGCTGCTCGCCGACCGCGACGTTGTAGACCAGCATCGCGCCGCCACCGCCGAGCGGCGGCTGCGGCGGAGGCGGGGGACTTCCGGCCGGCGCGAGGCGCACCGACGCCGCGCCGTTGCCGGCCACCGACAGTCGTTCGGGCGCGTCCTCGGGCGGGTCCCAGGTCGGCAGCACGCGATTGCCCGAGAACGTGCTGTTCTCGATCGCGAACGGCTCGCGGAACACGAAGAAGCCGCCGCCCGACGCCACCGGGTCGAAGCCCCCGGTGTTCGCGAAGTTGCCGCTGACGGTGCTGCGGCGGAGCGTGATGCCGGCATCGCGCGGGTCGTCGACGCAGGTCACGCCGCAGAAGCTCGCGAGGGCGCCGCCCCAGCTGGCCGAGCGGTTGTTCGCGATCGTGACGTCCTCGATCAGGGTCGCACCGGCGCGCGTGTAGATCGCCCCGCCTTCGTCGGCGGCGACGTTGCCGGTGATCGTCGAACGCCGGAGGACGAGGTTGCCGTTGCGGACGTAGAGCGCGCCGCCGTCGCCGTAGCCGGGCAGGAAGGCCTCGTTGCGGTCGAAGGCGGAATCCCCGATCTCGAGCCGCGCGAAGTCGCCGAACGGCGCCGTGCTGCCGAAGCGGATCGCACCTCCGTAGCGCGGCGCACGGTTGGTCGCGAAGTTCGCGTTCCCGATCGTCAGCACCGCGCCCCCCTGCCCGTTCAACGTGGCGTGGAGCGCGCCGCCATCGAGCGGGAATCCGCCGCGGATCTCGGCCACGCCGCTGACCGTGCTGCGCCGGACCGGCGGAAACTCGAAGCCGGCCTCGTTGTCGCGGAAGCCCGTCCCGATGACCGCGTGCGAACGCGCGGCGCGCGATTCGACGAGGTGCACGGCACCCCCGCGGTCCCACGCGAGGTTGCGCTCGAAGCGGCTGTCCCGGATCGCGAGCACGCCCGGCTCGCGCGCATCGATCGCGCCACCATCGCCGAAGCGCGCCTCGTTCGCGCGGAACACGCTGCGTTCGATCGTGAGCGCGGCCATCGGCTGCAGGACCGCGATCGCGCCGCCGTGGACGGGACTCGCGTTCTCCGAGAACACCGCATCGGCGATCACGACCGTGGTGGCACCGTCGATCGCGATCGCGCCGCCCTCGGGCAGCCCGACACCGTTGCCGCGCGCGAGCGTGAGGCCGCTCAGTCGCGCGTCGGCGGCAAGCCGCAGCAGTCCGGTCGCGCCGTTGCCGGAGATCGTGAGCGCGTCGGCCCCGGGACCTGCGATCGCGAGCGGGCGTGTGACGACGAGCGGACCCTGCGCGGGCGCAATCGTCAGCGTGCCGGCGAGTGCCGGCGCGAACACGATCCGGTCGTCGCTGCCGAAGGGCGGACCCGACGCGACGCAGCCGAAGGCGGCGGCCCCGGCGTTGACGCTCTCGATCGCCTCGCGCAGCGTGCACGGGGCGCCCGGCGCGTTCGGGCCGTCGGCCAGCGAGTCGACGACGATCGTCGCGGCACCGGCACGCGCGGCGAGGACCGAACCGATCGCGAGCGCGAGCAGGGTGCGCGCCGGCAGGAGGATCTTCGAGGTCATGCCCAGGGATTCCATGGCCCGGTCCGCGGGGCCGCGGTCGGCGCGCGCGGCGCCGGGACGAGCGGACCTGCGACGCTAGGCGCGCGCGCCCGGTCTGTCAAACCGCGCGCCGGTTAGACTCCGGATCCTCATCCTTCACGCCGCGTGCATGAATCCGAACGTCCTCGACTTCGAGAAGCCGATCGCCGACCTCGAGGCCCGGCTGCGCGAGCTGACGCTCGCCGGCAGCGGCAGCGCGATCGACGTCGATGACGAGGTTCGGCGCCTGCGCCAGAAGATCGAGGCGAAGACCCGGCAGGTGTTCCAGAACCTGAGCGCCTGGCAGATCGCGCAGCTCGCGCGCCACCCGCTCAGGCCCTACACGCTCGACTACGCGACGTTGGTGTTCGACGAGTTCGAGGAACTGGCCGGCGATCGCGCCTTCGCCGACGACCCCGCGATCGTCGGCGGCCCGGCCCGGCTCGACGGCCGGCCGGTCATGCTGATCGGCCAGCAGAAGGGCCGAGACACCAAGCAGAAGATCAAGCGCAACTTCGGGATGCCGAAGCCCGAGGGCTACCGCAAGGCGCTCAGGCTGATGCAGATGGCCGGGCGCTTCGGGCTCCCGGTCCTGACCTTCATCGACACGCCGGGCGCCTACCCCGGCGTCGGCGCCGAGGAGCGCGGCCAGAGCGAGGCGATCGCGCGAAATCTGCTCGAGATGTCGCGGCTGCGGGTGCCGATCGTCGCGACCGTGATCGGCGAAGGCGGGTCCGGCGGCGCGCTCGCGATCGGCGTCGCGGACGCGACGCTGATGCTCGAGTACGCGACCTACTCGGTGATCTCGCCCGAGGGCTGCGCGTCGATCCTGTGGAAGACCGCTGCGAAGGCCGCCGATGCCGCCGAGGCGCTCGGGCTCACCGCGAGGCGGCTGGCCGAGCTCGAGCTGATCGACCGGATTGTCGAGGAGCCACTCGGCGGCGCGCACCGCGATCCGAAGACCACCGCAACGCGGCTCAAGGCGGCGCTGGTCGAGGAGCTGGAACGGCTCGATGGACTGCCGGCCGACGAGCTGCTCGAGCGCCGGTACGCGCGGCTGCGTCGCCATGGCGCCTACGAAGGCGGCTGACCCGGTCGAAGCGCTGCTGTCGGCCCTCGCCGGCTGGCCCTCCGGCGACCTGGCCCTCGCGGTCTCGGGCGGCCTCGACTCGATGGTGCTGCTCGACACGGTCGCGGCGACCCGCGGCCACCATCGCCGCGACGTCCGCGTGCTGCACGTCGATCATGGCCTGCACCCGGACAGCCGACGGTGGGCGGAGCAGGTCGTCGCCACGGCCGAGGCCTTCGACCTGCCGGTCCGGACGCTGCAGGTCGAGGTCGCGGTCGGTTCCGGCGAGGGACTCGAGGCGGCCGCGCGGCGCGCGCGCTACGACGCGCTGGCCGCGTCGCTCGCGCCCGGCGAGATCCTGCTGACCGCGCACCACGCCAACGACCAGGCCGAGACGGTGCTGCTGCGGCTTATGCGCGGCGCCGGCGTCGAGGGACTGGCCGCGATCCGGCCGCTGCGGCCGTTCGCGCGCGGCTGGCTCGGGCGCCCGTGGCTGGCCGTGCCGCGCGCGGCGATCCTCGCGCGCGCCGAACAGTGCGCGCTGGCCTGGATCGACGACCCCGCCAACGAACGCCTCGAGCACGACCGCACGTTCATCCGCCACGAGATCCTGCCGCGGCTCGAGGACCGCTGGCCGCACGCGATCCAGGCGATCGGCGCCAGCGCCCGGCATCTCGGCGAGATCGCCGAACGCGAGGCGGCGACCGACCGCGCCGACCTCGCGACGCTCGCGCGACCCGATGCGCAGGGCGCGCTCGACCTTGACGCGCTCGCGACGATGCCCGCGCCGCGCCGCGACGCGCTGCTGCGGCGGCTGTGCCTCGACCGCGGCCTCGCGCCGCCGGATCGGCGCGCGCTGGCCGAGATCGCGCGCCAGATCGAACACGCGCGGCCCGACGCCGAGACCGAAGTCCGCTGGGAGGACGTCGAGGCGCACGCGTGGCGCGGTCGCCTGCATGTCGCGCGCCGGCAGCCGGAGCTGCCGCCGGATTTCGAGGCACGGTGGGATGGCCTTGCGCCGCACGTCCTGCCGCCCGGGCTCGGCTGCGTCGCGATCGAACCGCCGCGCGCCGGCGATTTCCGGCTGACCGCCCGTCGCGGCGGAGAGCGGATCCTGCTCGGCGCGAATCGGCCGAGCCAGTCGGTCAAGCACGCGCTGCAGGACGCCGGCGTCCCGCCCTGGCTGCGCCGCCGCGCGCCGCTGCTGTGGCACGGCGATGCGCTGTGGGCGGTCGGCGACTGGCTGCTGGCGGCGCCGTTCCGGGACTTTCTCGATGCCGGCGCCGCCGCCTGGCGCTGGCATCGCGGCGCGCTTGCCGCCGCGGGGGGCGATCGCTAAGGTCGCGGCCCATGGCCAAGCCGTCCACCCCGTCCGCTGCCCCGGCGGTTCCGGATGCCACGACACCCGTGGCGGCCTTCGAACGCTCGCTGGCCGAACTCGAGACGATCGTCGCGCGGCTGGAGGGCGGCGAGCTCGGCCTCGATGAATCGCTGGCCGCCTTCGAACGTGGCATCGCGCTGTTCCGCGAGTGCCAGGGCGCGCTCGACGCCGCCGAGCAGCGCGTGAGGCTGCTCGCCGATCCCGCCCAGCCCGACGCCGCGACCCCGTTTGCGCCCGCCTCGGACTGAGCTCCCGCCGCGGCTGGCCGGCTGGCAGGCGCGCAGCGAGGCGGTCCTCGACCGCTTCCTGCCTGCGGCCGATGCCGAGCCGGGCCCGCTCGTGGCCGCGATGCGCTATGCCGTGCTCGGGGGCGGCAAGCGGATCCGCATGCTGCTCGCATGGGCCGCGGCCGACGCGGTCGGGGCGGAACCCGAGCGCGCCGATCCGGCCGCCGCCGCGGTCGAGCTGATCCACGCCTATTCGCTGGTCCACGACGACCTGCCGGCGATGGACGACGACGCGCTTCGTCGTGGCCGCCCGAGCTGCCACGTCGCCTTCGGCGAGGCCACCGCGATCCTCGCCGGCGATGCGCTGCAGGCGCTCGCCTTCGAGGTGCTGGCGACCGACGACGTGCTCGCCGCCCGGCCGTTGCGGCTGCTCGAGATGGTCGTGCGTCTGGGCCGCGCCTGCGGCTCGTCGGGCATGGCCGGTGGCCAGGCGGTCGACCTTGCAGCGGTCGGGCGCCAGCTCGACCTCGACGCGCTCGCGGCGATGCACCGGATGAAGACCGGCGCGCTGATCCGCGCCGCAGTGACGCTCGGCGCGCTCGCCGCCGGGGCCGACGATCCGGCCGTCCTCGCGGCGCTCGATCGCCACGCCGATCACGTCGGCCTCGCGTTCCAGATCCGCGACGACCTGCTCGACGTCGAGGGCGAGACCGAGTCGATCGGCAAGCGGCAGGGCGCCGATGCCGAGCGCGACAAGCCGACCTATGTCTCGCTGCTCGGGCTCGACGGCGCGCGCGCCGCGCTCGAGGGCGAGCGGGCGCTGGCGCAGCGGGCGCTCGACGAGGCGGTCGCCGCGTCGGGCGGGCGGCTCGACCCCGCGGCGCTTCGCGACCTCGCGGACTACGCCGCAGACCGGCGCCGCTGAGCGCCGCCCCGACCCTGGTTCCGCGGGACCCGCCCATCCCGTCCCTACCCCGAGCGCCCGGCCGATCCGATGCACGACGTCCATGAACTCGAACGCCTGATCCGCGCCGGCACGCCGCTGGTCGTGATCGACACCGTCGACATCGCGCGCTGCGAGGAGGTGTTCGCGCAGCTCGCGCGGAAGTCCGACCGGCCGGCCTGGCGCTACAGCCTCGCGAGCGGGCTGGCGCGCGTCGGCATGCCGACCTCGGTGCTCGGGCCCGGACGCGCGCCGCACGAGGTGCTCGCGCACATCCTGTCGATCAAGGTCGCCGGCGTCTGGCTGCTCCTCGACGTCGCGCGCCAGATCGAGGAGCCGATGGTCAAGAGCGTGCTGCGCGAGATCGGCCTGCGCCATCGCGAGACGCCGCACACGCTGATCCTGGTCGGCCCGGGCGCGCGCGTTCCCGATGGACTCAGGACGATGGCCGCGCGGCTCGAACTCGCGCTGCCGACGCACGCGGAGCTGGTCGAGCTGATCGCTGCCGAGGCCAACGCCTGGAGCCGCGAATCGGGGCGTCCGGTGCGCCGCGACGAGGACGCGGTCGCCGCGATCCAGCGCCAGCTCGCCGGGCTGACCCACGGCGACGCCCGGCGGCTGATCCGGGTCGCGATCCGCGACGACGGAGTGCTCGACGAGCGCGACCTGCCGGCCGTGATCGCGGCCAAGCACCGCCTGCTCGATGGCGACGGCGCGCTCACGCTCGAACTCGACGTCGCGCGGCTCGACGACGTCGCCGGGCTCGACCGGCTCAAGCGCTGGCTGGCCGAGCGCGCGGCGAGCTTCACCTCGGCGCGCCCGCCACCGGGGCTCGATCCGCCGAAGGGCGTGCTGCTGCTCGGCGTGCAGGGGGCCGGCAAGAGCCTCGCCGCGCGCGCGGTCGCCGGCGCCTGGCGCGTGCCGCTGCTGAGGCTCGACTTCGCCGCGCTCTACGACAAGTACGTCGGCGAGACCGAGCGCAAGCTGCGGGACGCGCTGAAGACGGCGGCCGTGATGGCGCCCTGCGTGCTGTGGATCGACGAGATCGAGAAGGGACTCGCGACCGGCGGCGAGGATTCCGGGCCCGGCAAGCGCGTGCTGGGCTCGCTGCTGACCTGGATGGCCGAGCGCCGCGAGCGGGTGTTCCTGGTCGCCACCGCCAACGACATCCAGGCGCTGCCGCCGGAACTGATGCGCAAGGGCCGCTTCGACGAGATCTTCTTCGTCGACCTGCCCGGCCCGGCCGCGCGCGCGGCGATCGTCCGCATCCATGCAGGAAAGCGCGGCCTCGACCCGGCCACGCTCGACGCGGCCGCAATCGCGACTGCGACCGACGGCTTTTCCGGCGCCGAGATCGAACAGGCGCTGATCGCGGCGCTCTATGCCGCGCACGCGCGCGGCGAGGCGCTGGCGACCCGGCACGTGATCGCGGCCGCCGAGTCCACCCGACCGCTGTCGGTCGTGATGGCCGAGCGGATCGACGCGCTCCGGGCCTGGGCCGCGGGGCGCACGGTGCCGGCCGACTGAGCGTCGAATGACCCGGATCGGACCGGCGCGACCACGCGCCGTGAGCGTTCCGGACAGGCGCTGACCCGACGCTGGGCGCCCCGGGCATCGGCCGGCGCTCTCGGAACGCCGCGACACGTCGCCCGTGCTTTCCGCCTTGAGGTCGAGGTTGGTCAGCGGGAACGGCGTCATGGGCAACGGCAGTCCGCCGATGGCCGGTGGGCCCCGGCGCGGACGCGGGAGCCCGCGGCATCGCGCGTCGGGCCTCGTCACCCCGAAACCGGGGTGGCGCCCGTCATCCGACTCGAGGATGATCGGGCTTCCCGAACCCGCGAGGCGTCGAGCGATGCGTAGGTTTGCCAGCGCAGCCCGCGGGCTGCTGATTGCCGTCGCCCTGCTGGTCGCGCCGACGATCGCGGCGCAGACGGTCGGCGGTCCCTGGACCTTGCGGGGACCCGCCCCCGCGCACCAGGGCCAGATCGAGGGGATCCCGAACCGCCCGGTCAGCGGCGCCGTGGAGGCGATCGCCCCGCACCCGACCAACTCCGGGGTCCTCGTGATCGCGGCCGTCAACGGCGGCCTCTGGCGGACCACGAATGCCACCGCCGCCAGCCCGACCTGGACCAAGGTCGGCGCCGAGCTCACGACGACCTCGTTCAGCGCGCTGGCCTTCGACCCGACCGACACCACGCACCAGACCCTGGTCGCGGGGACCGGGCGGGTGTCGTCCTATGGCGGCGTCGGCGGCGCGCTGCTCGGCGTCGTCCGCTCGACCGACGGCGGCACCACCTGGACCGTGCTCAATCCGTCCGGACCGCTGTCGACGGTGACGATCACGGGACTCGTCGCGCGCGGTACGACGATCGTCGCAGCGTCCTCGAGCGGCATCCACCGCTCGACCAACACCGGCACCTCGTTCACGCTGGTCTCGGGGGGCTCGGGCACGGGGCTTGCGACGGGTGCGGTCAGCGACCTCCAGGGCGTGCCCGGCGCGCCGCTGACGCTGTACGCGACGCTGACCTCGGGGACCCGGGGCATCTGGCGCAGCACCGACGGCGGCGCCACGTGGGCCAAGGTCTCGGATGCCGCCGTCGACGCCGTGTTCAATGCCGGCACCGGCGCGCGCCGGGCGCGGATCGCGACCGGACCCGCGGGCCAGGTGTTCGTCGGCGTGATCGGATCGAACGGACGCCTCGCCGAGGTTTTCCGCTCCCCGAACGGCACGACCTGGACGGCGCTTGGCGTGCCGCTCACGACCGAGCAGGGCGGGGTCCAGTTCGGGATCCATCCGGGCGGACAGGGCTCGATCCATTTCTCGATCGCCGCGGACCCGACCGATGCCAACATCGTCTACGTCGGCGGCGACCGCCAGCCCTACTTCGGCGAGGGCGTGAGCGGGAGCACCAACTTCTTCCCGAACTCGATCGGCGCCAACGACTACAGCGGCCGGCTGTTCCGCGGCAATGCCTCGCTGCCGGCCGCGTCGCGCTGGGTCCCGCTGACCCACAACGGCACCGCGAACAACTCCTCGCCGCACGCCGATTCGCGGGCGATGGCCTTCGACGCCGGCGGGGCGCTGCTCGAAGCCGACGACGGTGGCGTCTACCGCCGCTCCTCGCCGCGCCTGACGACCGGCGCCTGGTCCTCGGCGATCGGCAATCTCGCGGTCACCGAGTTCCACGGCATCGCGTGGGATGCGGTCTCGAAGCGGGTCGTCGGCGGCACCCAGGACAACGGCACGCCCGAACAGCGCGACGCGACGCAGGTCTTCGACATCGCGCACAGCGGCGACGGCGGCGACGTCGCGGTCGAGGATCTCTCGTCGACCGCGCAGTCGACGCGCTACACCAGCTTCCAGTTTCTCGGCGCCTTCCGGCGCCGGATCGTGAACGCATCGAACAGCGTGGTCAGCACGGTCTTTCCGGCGCTGGCGCCGGTCTCGGGCAGTCCGGCGATCAACCCCGAGTTCTACACCCCGATCGCGACCAACGACACCGGCGGCAACCGGATCGTGATCGGCGCCTTCAACGGGCTCTACGAATCCGCCGATCGCGGCGACACGGTCGCGCGCATCTCGACCCTGCCGGTCAATCCGTTCTTCGGCGACCCGCTGGTCTATGGCGTGCCCGGCAATGCCGACTTCCTGCTGTTCGGGTCGGGCACGCAGGTCTACCGTCGGACCGCGTCGGCCGGCGCGATCTCGAGCATCGCGACGCTGCCATCGACGGTCGTCGACGTCGCCGTCGATCGCACCACCCCGGCGCGCCTTTACGCATTGACGACCAGCGCTGTCTTCTTTTCGTCCGCCGCCACGCCGGCGTTCTCGAACGTCACCGGCAACCTGGCCTCGTTCTCTCCGGGTACGCTGCGCACGCTGGCGCACGTCCCATCGAGCGGCGCGCTCGTCGTCGGCGCGGATCGCGGCGTGTTCATCGCCTATCCGGGTAGCGGCTACACCAGCTGGTCGCGGCTCGGCACCGGATTGCCGAACGCGCCGGTGTTCGAGCTCGAGTACGACCCCACCGACCAGCTGCTGCTCGCGGGCCTGCTCGGACGCGGGGCGTGGACCCTGACGCCGATCCCGGCGCCGACGGACCTGCTGTTCGCCAACGGCTTCGAGCCGTGACGACGTCCCCCCCTCGAGAGGAGATCGTGCCCATGACCTTCTGCGCCCTGCGGCGTGACGACGGCGTCCGAAACGCGCGCTTCCCGGTGCTCGCGGTTGCGGCCCTGCTGCTGGCGCTGTTCTCGATGCCCGCCGCGGCCGACACGATCCACCCCGGCATCGTGATCGACCGCGACCGCGACGTGGTGTACGCGGCAGACCGTGGCGGCATCGCCCATGCCCTGTCGGTCACGGACGGAGCGAGCCAATGGCGCAGCACGGTCGAGGCCTATCCGCTCGGCCTGCTGGCCGGACGGCTGATCGCGCTCGGCACCCCCGAGACCGCCGGCGAGGCGGTGCTCGTCGCCCTCGATCCGGCCGACGGTCGGGTGCTGCAGCGACTCGACGTTCCGCTCGCGCCCGGGGTGACCGCGCAGTTCGTGCCGCTGCCGCGCAAGCAGTTCGAGGTCCACGCCATCGCCACCAGCGATGCGCTCGAGATCCACTGGCTGTACCGGTCCCAGCCGCTCCGCGGCGCGCTGCTCGCGGACGCCGACGGGCAGCCGGTGGTCGAGCCTCCGAGATCGCGCGAGCAGCAGGGCCGACTGACCCTGCGGATCGACGGCGACGAGCTCACGGCGAGCGCCGACGGGCGCGCCGAATCGATGCCGTTCGCCGCGATCCCGGCGCCGGCGGAAACGAGGATTGCGGGCATCGACGGCACGCAGTGGCTGGCGTCCGATCGCGGCAGCGTCGCGGTCGTCCACGCGCTCGAGGACGCCCGGTTCGGAATCCGCCATCGGTTCGAGGTCCACGCGCCGGACGGGAGCCGCCTCGGCGAGTTCGAGGCGCCGCACGGCTGGCTGCCGTTCGTGGCCCACGCGGGGCTCGTCCTGTACCGGATCGACCCGATCATGGTCGACACGCCCGAAACCGGGCGCGTCACGCACGGGTCGCGGCTGATCGCGCGGGACCTTTCGACCGGAGAAGTCCGCTGGTCCTTCGACGCGCTCGAACGGCGCTACTTCGGTCCGCTGCCGCCCTGAGCCTCGCGGCCGACGCGGCGCCCGGGCGCAGACGGCTCCCGGGCATCGCCGTCCTCAGCGGACCGTGCCGTCGCCGACCTTCCAGATTCCGCCGTCGTTCTTCAGCGCGACCCGGCCGCGGACGGTCCGGCCGAACTCGTCCTTGCCTCGCACACGCAACTGCGCGCGGTCGCCGTCGATCCAGCCCCCCAGCACTTCGCCGTCCGACGACGGATGGTTCATCGCCAGGATCCCGATCACCGAGTCCGGCCCGAGGATCTCGACCATGTCGGCCGGCATCGCCTGCAGCGCCATGACCTTGTCGCGATCCTTCTTCGACAGCGCGTCGAGGAAGTCGCGGTAGGCCTTGCCGGGCGCGCCGCCGTCCGGCGGCAGCGGCGTGCCGGGATCGGCGATCGCGGTCAGCGGCAGGTCGAAGCGCACGGTCAGCTCCCAGGTCTTGTCCGTGAACGCGGTCGAGGGCTTGACCCACTCGCCGCGGATCCGCTCGCCCGACACCGTGACCTTCTCGTTGCCGTCGCCGTTGGTGTTGAAGCTGCCGGGCCGGGCGAGCACCGATCCGAACTCGAGCGACCGATCGAATCCGGGACGGATCCACAGCAGCACCACGCCGGAATCCGCCGGCGCAGATTCCGCGATCGCGTCGAGCGGATCGAGCGCGCCGACCGCGGCCTTCGGGTCGAACGGTCCCTCGCCGAGGACCACGCCGAAGGTCTCGCGCCCGGCGTCCTGCCAGAGGCGGATCGCGACGCCGGACTTCACGTCGAATCGCAGGTCGCCCATCCGGTAGTGGCCGGTGGCGCTGCCGGCGGCGCCTGCGGGCGCGGCAGGCAGCGCGAGGGCGATGGCGAGGGCAAGGCAACGGATCGAGGTCATGGCGGGCTCCTTTTGTGGGGGACGGCCGGTCGAGCGGACCGGCCAGGCGCCCGATCCTCCCCGCGGGTCGCAGGTGGCGTCGGTCGCCCCGATCGGAACGGTCGGGAACGCCCGGACCGAACGCCCGGACGCGTGGCCTCAGGCCTCGGGATCGCGGTAGATGCCGACGCGGACGCGGCCGGAGCCCGGCTCGAGCCACGCGCGATACATGCCCGGCGAGTTGAACGGCAGCGCGACCTGGCCATCGCGATCGACCGCGACCAGCCCGCCGGCGCCGCCCATCGCGCCGACCGCCGCGAGCGCGGCGTCGGCGGCCTCGATCAGTCCCTCGCCGCGGTAGGCCATCCGCGCGGCGATGTCGTGGGCCAGCACCCGGCGGATGTAGTACTCGCCGTGGCCGGTCGCCGAGACCGCGCAGCTCGCGTCGTCGGCGAAGGTGCCGCAGCCGATCAGCGGCGCGTCGCCGACGCGGCCGGGACGCTTGTTGGTCATCCCGCCGGTCGAGGTCGCCGCGGCGAGGTGGCCGTCGCGGTCGAGCGCGACCGCGCCGACCGTGCCGCTGACCCGCTCGACCGCCTCGTAGCGCTCGTCGTGGTCGAGCGTGATGCGGCCCTCGGCGCGCGCGTTCGCCAGTTGCACGCGCCGCTCGTCGCGGACGAACCACGCCGGATCGACCAGCTCGAGCCCGCACTCGGCGGCGAAGGCATCGGCGCCGGCGCCGATCAGCAGCACGTGCTCCGAGCGGGCCATCACCGCGCGCGCCAGCCGGATCGGGTTGCGCGCGCGGGTGACGCCCGCGACCGCGCCGGCCGCCCGGTCGCGGCCGTCCATGATCGCGGCGTCGAGCTCGACCTCGCCGCGCGCGTTCAGCACCGACCCGAATCCGGCGTTGAAGAACGGCGCCTCCTCGAGCTCGACCACCGCCTGCTCGACGACGTCGAGCGCAGCGGCGCCGTCCCGCAGCGCGTCGACCGCGCGTGTCGCGATCGCGCCGAGCGCGGCCGCGCACTCGCGCCGTCGCGACTCCGGGAAATGGCGCGGATCGAGCACGCCGGCGCCGCCATGCAGCGCGAATCCGATCGTGCCGCTCACGAGCCGGCCACCGTCATCCGCCCGACCAGGATCGAACCGGTCAGGATCGAGCCGCGCCGATCCACGTCGCTGCCGACCGCGGCGATGCCGGCGAACATCTCGCGCAGGTTGCCGGCAATCGTGACCTCCTCGACCGGATGCACGATCTCGCCGCGTTCGACCCAGAAGCCGGCCGCGCCGCGCGAGTAGTCGCCGGTCACCGGGTTGACGCCCTGGCCCATCAGCTCGGTGACGACAAGGCCCGTGCCCATCTCGGCCAGGAGGCCCGCGAAATCCCGATTGCCCGGCTCGACCACGAGGTTGTGGATGCCGCCGGCATTGCCGGTGCTCGCAAGGCCGAGCCTGCGCGCCGAGTAGGTGCCGAGCACGTAGCGCACCAGCACGCCGTCGCGGACGAGATCACTCGCCACCGTCGCCACCCCATCGGCATCGAACACGCTCGAGCCCTGGCCGCGCCGAAGGTGCGGCTCCTCGCGGATCGAGAACCAGGTCGGGAAGATCGTGCGGCCGGCGTGGTCGAGCAGGAACGAGGCCTTGCGGTACAGCGCGCCGCCGCTGACCGCGCCGACGAGGTGCCCGATCAGCGAGCGCGCGACCTCGGGCACGTACAGCACCGGGCACTCGCGGGTCCCGAGCTTTCGCGCGCCGAGGCGTGCCAGCGCGCGCTCGGCGGCGCGGCGGCCGATCGCCTCCGGATCCTCGAGGTCGGTCGCTGCGCGCGCGGCCGAGTACCAGTAGTCGCGCTGCATGCCGGCGTCGCCGGCCGCGATCAGCGAACACGAGATCGAGTGCCGCGTCCCGCGCTCGACGCCGAGGAAGCCGGCCGAGTTGGCCAGCACCGAGACCGAGCGTCCGGTCGAGACCCCGGCGCCATCGGAGTTGGCGATGCGCCGGTCGACGGCGCGTCCGGCGTCCTCGGCCGCGAGCGCAAGGTCGATCGCCGCCTCGGCGGTGACCGACCACGGATGATCGAGATCGAGGTCCGGGAACTCGGTCGGAAACCGCCCCGGATCGGCCAGGCCCGCCGCCGGGTCCTCGCCGGTGTGGCGCGCGATCGCGAGCGCGTGGCCGACGGTCGCCGCGATCGAGGCCGGCGCCAGGTCCGCGGTGCTCGCCGAGCCCTTGCGGCGACCGACGTAGACCGTGACCGAGAGCCCGCGGTCGCGCGTGTGCGAGATCGTCTCGACCTCGCCCATCCGGACGTTGACCTCGAGGCCCTGATCGATCGACAGCCCAACCTCGGCCTCGGTCGCGCCACCGGCGCGGCAGCGATCGAGCACCTCGGCGGCGAGGTCGGCGAGGCGCGCCGCCTCGGTGTCGGTGGAGAGCTCGGGAGGGCGCGTGGCGACGTCGGCGGTCAAGGCTCTATCCTGCGGCGATGAAAAGGAAAGACGATAGCCGGGGGTCCATGGCGGCGCAAAGCCACGACGGCTTCTTCGACGAGCCGCCCGGGGACGACCGGCCGCCGGAGGCCTGGTCGAAACGCGGCGCGCGCGCGGCCGGCCTTGCGCCGAGCCGCAGCGAGCTGCGGCGCGAGGCGCTCGACGTGCTGGCGCTGGCCGAACGGCTGCTCGAACTGCCGCCGGCCACGCGCGACCGGCTCGCGCTCGGCGAGTCGGTCCGACGCGAGGTCGACGTCGCGCTGTCGATCCGCGCCCATGGCGCGCGCAAGCGCCAGCTCCAGTTCCTGGCCAAGCAGTTGCGCCGCGACGCCGAGTCGCTGGGCGTCGTCCGCGACGCGGTCGAGGCGAGCACCGACGTGCGCCGCCGCGATGCCGCCGCGCTGCACCGGATCGAGCGCTGGCGCGACCGCCTGCTCGACGCGGGCGACGCCGCGATCGGCGATCTGCTGGCCGAGTTTCCCGACCATGGATTCGACCGCCAGCAGCTGCGCGCGCTGGTGCGCCAGGCCGCGGCCGAGCATGCGGCCGGCAGGCCGCCCGCCGCCGCCCGGCAGCTGTTCCGCCTGCTGCGCGACGCGATCGGCTGAGCGCGGCGGACTCAACCCGCGCGCGTGCCGCCCACGGTCATGTCGTCGAGGCGCAGGGTCGGCTGGCCGACGCCGACCGGCACGCTCTGGCCGTCCTTGCCGCAGACGCCGACGCCGGCGTCGAGCCTCAGGTCATTGCCGATCATCGTGATCTTCGTCATCGCCTCGGGGCCGTTGCCGATCAGCGTCGCGCCCTTGACCGGCGGGCCGATGCGGCCGTCCTCGATCAGGTAGGCCTCGCTGGCCGAGAACACGAAGCGGCCGCTGGTGATGTCGACCTGGCCGCCGCCGAAGTTGACCGCGTAGAGGCCGCGCTTGACCGATGCGATGATCTCGGCCGGGTCGCGGTCGCCGGCCTCCATCAGCGTGTTGGTCATGCGCGGCATCGGCAGTTGCGCGAAGGACTCGCGGCGGCCATTGCCGGTGGGCGCCACGCCCATCAGGCGCGCGTTGAGGCGGTCCTGGAGATACCCGACCAGGATGCCGTCCTCGATCAGCACGTTGCGGCGCGTCGGCGTGCCCTCGTCGTCGATCGAGAGCGAGCCGCGGCGCTCGGGGATCGTGCCGTCGTCGACCACGGTCACGCCCTTCGCGGCGACGCGCTCGCCGATGCGGCCCGAGTACGCCGACTGGCCCTTGCGGTTGAAGTCGCCCTCGAGGCCGTGGCCGACCGCCTCGTGCAGCAGCACGCCGGGCCAGCCGGGCCCGAGCACCACGGTCATCGCGCCGGCCGGCGCGTCCACCGCCTCGAGGTTGACCAGCGCCATCCGCACCGCCTCGCGCGCGAACGCGAACGGCAGCCCGTCGCGGACCAGCCGCGCCGCGTCGTAGCGCCCGCCGCCGCCGGCGCTGCCGCTCTCGCGCCGGCCGCCCGACTCGGCGATGACCTGCACGTTGAAGCGCACCAGCGGCCGCACGTCGCCGGCCAGCACGCCGTCGCTCGCGGCGACCAGCACGGTGTCGAGCGAGGCGGCGATGCTGACGATGACCTGCTGCACGCGCGGATCGAGCGAGCGCGCGTAGGCGTCGACCTCGCGCAGCAGGTCGACCTTGGCCTCGGGCGAGAGCGTCTCGATCGGATCGACCGGGGCATACAGCGCGCTGGCGCCGCGCCGCGCCAGCGCCTGCGGACCGACCTCGGCGCCGCTGCGCGCGATCGCGCGCGCCATCGCCGAGGCCTCGAGCAGTTCGGGCAATGCGAAGTCGTCGCAGTACGCGAAGCCGGTCTTCTCGCCGCTGATCGCACGGATGCCGACGCCCTGCTCGATCGCATGCGAGCCTTCCTTGACCAGCCCGTCCTCGAGCATCCAGCCCTCGCTGCGCCGGGACTGGAAGTAGAGGTCGGCGGCATCGACGCCGGGTCCCATCAGGCGCGCGAACACGCGGTCGAGGTCCGAGAGGGTCAGGCCGGCCGATCCGAGCAGGCGGGATTCGGCGAGGACGAGGGCGTCGGTCATCGGTGGGGGTTCCGGGGACAAGGGCACGGCGCGCGCCGCGTCGTCTCGGCGGCGGGACGCAAGACGGCGACGAGCTCCGGAGGGTACCGCGGCACTCCGCGACAGTGGGTCAAGGCGTCGAGGCAACGGACGAACCGTCGGCGATCGAATCCGTCCAACGCGAGAAACGCGGGCCAACCGTTCCCGTGCGCGCTCATCCGCGGAGCGAACCTCGCCGGCGGCCATGCACCGCGATTCGCGAGCTGCGCTCGCTCCTACGACAGAATACGGTTCGCCCGTAGGAGCGAGCGAAGGTCGCGACCCGCGCGGCAGGCGTCGGGCCATGCGACGCCAGATCGCAATGCAATCGCGAGCTTCGCTCGCTCCTGCGACAGGAAACGGTTCGCCCGCAGGAGCGACCGAAGGTCGCGACCCGCGCGGCAGGCGTCGGGCCATGCGACGCCAGATCGCGATGCAATCGCGAGCTTCGCTCGCTCCTGCGACAGGAAACGGTTCGCCCGTAGGAGCGACCGAAGGTCGCGACCCGCGCGGCAGGCGTCGGGCCATGCGACGCCAGATCGCGATGCAATCGCGAGCTTCGCTCGCTCCTGCGACAGGAAACGGTTCGCCCGCAGGAGCGACCGAAGGTCGCGATGCGGCGGGCGAGGACCACCCCGATCACGACCTCGGCTGGCCGTCGCGGGTCGCGCGCTGCGGCACGATCTCGGGGCTGTCCCAGCTGCCGGTGACCTTGTAGTTCGCGGTCGCGATCCGCCCGATGCCCGGACCGAGCACGCCCTGCGCCACCGCGCCGAACGCGGCACCGGCGGGGCCCGCGGCCAGCGCGCCGACGATCGGCAGCACGCTGCCGACGCGCGGGGTCACCACCAGCCGCTGGTCGTAGTCGCGCGCGGCGAGCCCGGTGCGCCCGCTGATCACGATGTCGGCCCCCGGACTCGCGATCGCGATCGCATCGGTCCACGCATCGCCGGCCTCGAGCCGGAAGCGGCCCTCGATCGAGTCGAAGGCCATGCCGCGCTGGAAGAAATCGCTGAAGTCGAGCGCTAGCCGCCGCGGGATCTCGGTCAGGCTGACGAGGCCCAAGATGCGACCTGCGCCCGGCTCGACCTCGAGGATCCGGCCCCTCGCCACCCTGGCCTCGAGCTCGCCGTCGAAACGCGCGAGCTTCAAGTCCGCGGGCCCGCCGGGCCATCGTCCGGACATCCGCGCGCGGGTCTCGCCACCGTCGACGATGCCGACGAAGCCGAGCGCATCGAGCATCCGGCCGAGGCTGGTCGCGGTCAGCTCGACCTCGAAGTCGGAGCGGGCGGCGGCGCCGACGCCGATCCAGCGGCCACTCCCGGTGACCGACAGTTCCGGAGAGGTCGCCGACAGGCGTTCCACCGAGAGCCCGCCCTCGATCGGCCGGGTCTCGATCGCGATTGCGCCGAGCCGGGCGTCTCCGAGCCTGAAGTCCCGGGCCTCGATCAGCAGCGCCGGCAGCGTCGCGGGATCGGTCGGCTCGGCATGGACGCCCGGCACGCGGTCCTGCAGATGGAGGCGATCGAAGTCGAGCGTGACCCGGCGCGCCGTCGCGGTCGGCTCCGGCAGGCGCGCGAAACCGACGATCGACGGACCCTCGAAGCGGATCTCGCTGCGCGACTGCTCGCGCGCGACCACGATTCGGGTCTCCGGAAAGGCCCGGCCGATCAGGGCCAGTTCCGATGCGTCGAGGTCGATGTCGAGCACGAGCGGCGTCGTTCCGGCGCCGGCCGCCGGGAGACGCGTCGCGACGTCGAGCCAGCCGTCGGCGTCGAGCGCCGCGACGTCGCCGCGGATGACGATGCCGCGCTCGGGCAGTTCGGGCACGTCCGCCATGCCCAAGGCCAGCGCGACCGAGGCGCCGTCGCCCGATTCGGGCCAGCGCGCACGCGCGCGCGCGATCCGGCCGAGCTCGATCCGCGCCTCCCGGGGACCGTCGAGCGCGAGGTCGAGCCGAAACGGCAGCGCGCTCGCCGCGTCCTTGCGCAGCGGCGCCGGCAGGTCGAGCGCGATGCCGACGAGGTCGGAGCGAACGCTGAGCCGCTGCGCGGCGGCGCGGCCGGACGGACCATCGGCGTCGTCGCGCGCGACCGCGAGCAGCAGGTCCCACTGCGCGCGACCGGGAAGGCGCTGCGCGATGTCGGCGGCCCCGGGAAACCGCGCCAGCAGGGCCGCGGCCGGCAACTCGCCGCGCACGCTCGCCTCGGCGACGTGGCGCGGATCCGCGACGAATTCCCCGACCGCCAGCGCGAAGGTCGCAGGCTCGCCGCCGAATCGGACCGACAGATCGTCGGTCACGATGCCCCGCTCGCTGAAGCGCACGCGCCCCGAGGTGGTCCCGAAGTCGAGCTCGCGGGCGCGGTCGGCGAGCGTCGCGTCGGCCAGTCGCACCTCGCCGGCGAGATCGAGCATCCCGATCTCGCCCGGCTTCAGCGGCAGCTCGAGCCGCAGCGCGAGCTCGCCGCGTCCGCCCAGCTCGACCCCGTGCAGCGCGGCGCCGAGGCGCTGCTCGAGCGGACTGTCGCGCAGGAAACCGAGCAGATCCGGCCCGTCGCCGGCTCCATGCCGCACGTCGACGACCAGACGCGCGTCCGCGAAGTCGTCGATGCTCGCGGCGGCGTCGGCGACCCGGAGGCCGCGGACCACGCCGGAGACCTCGTCGATCCACATGCCGTTGTCGATGAAGCGCAGGCTCGCGCGCTCGAGGCTCGCCATCGGCCATCCGGGTGCGTAGTCGAGCACGGCATCGCGGACCGTGGCCACCGCCTCCAGCCGCGCGCCGCCGTCGCGCAGGGATTGCCGCCGCAGCTCGCCGCGGAACACGGCGGCGCCGGAGCGCACATCGCCACCGACGAGGCCCCGGTCGAGCCAGCGCACCGTATCCGGCGGCATCACGTTGACCGGCCAGAACAGCCGCGCGCGTTCGACCCGTCCGGCGTGGACGTCGGCGCGCACGTCGAGCAGCGGCGGCCGCGCTTCGGTCCCTGCGGCGAACTCCCCCGCGAGCGTCGCCGACCAGCCTTCGCCGTCGAGGGCGAGTTCGGACGCCCCGAGCCGCCACGCGCCGTCGTCCCCCCGCCACGCCGCGAGATTGCCGCTCACGACCCGGGCGCGGATCGACTCGCGGAAGACGTGCGGATAGGCGAAGGTCAGCGCGGACCCCGCCGCCAACGCGAGCGCCGCGCCGTCGGCATCGGCCAGCAGCACGCCGGAGACCGGACCCAGGCCCGGGGTGCGCGCGCCCGGATCGATGACGAGGTCCTCGACGCGCGCGGCCAGCGCCAACGGCCCGTCGCCGCGCCGGCGCAGTTCCAGGTCCGACAGCCGGCCCCGCGGCCGCGCCTCGATCAGCGCGCCGCGCAGCCGCGCGTCGGCTCCGGCCATCGCCGCGAGCGCGCCGGCAAGCCCGAGGTCGACGCGCGACGCGAGCACGTGGTCCTCGACTTCCGCGCCGCGGACCGCGCGCGTCCATGTGAACCGGGTGTCGGGGTCGGCGTCGTCGCGTCCGCTCCAGTCGATCCAGTCGAGCCGCCAGCCGTCGCCGCCGCGCTCGAATCGCGCGTCGACCTCGAGCCGCTCGCGCGCGATCCAGGCCCACGCCTCGCCACCGTCCGATAGCCCCGCCGGCTCCAGCGCGCGCAGCGCGAGCCGCCGCGCGGAGGCGCGGACGCGCACCGCATCGATCCGGGAACCGACGTCGAACCACGCGCGCAGGTCGGCGCGACCGGCGCTGGCGGTCAGCCCGAGGCCTCGCAGCCCGTCGAGCCATTCGCCGACCTCGAGGTCATCGCCCCGGGCGAAGCAGCGGTACGGCTCGGCGTGGGCGGCTTGCAGGCAGGCGACGCGCAGCGGCGGGCCGCCTTCGGACGGCCACGCCGAAGCGCCCACGAGTCGCCCGCCCGCCTCGTTGCGGACCCGCGCGTCGAGCCGCGCCAGCTGCCAGTCGATGCCGCGCCCGGCATCGAGCACGCGGACCGTCGCGTGCTCGATCGTGACCGCCGTCAGGTCCAGCACGAGGTCGAGGTCGACCGGCGCCGGCCCGGCTCCGAGTCCGCGCACGCGCCAGGTGCCCTCGGCCTCGCGGACCAGCTCGAGGTCGAGGCCGCCGAGCCGGAACTCGCTGAAGCTGACGCCGCGCCGCAGCCAGGCATAGAAGTCCAGCACCCACTCGGCCTGCGGCACCGAGAACGCCGATTCGCCCTCGCCGATCCGCACGCCCGCGAGCGCGAACACCGGGCCGGTCGGCTCCCAGCGCGCATCGAGCCGATCGAAGCCGACCGGGCGTCCGAGTCGCTGCGAGAGTTCCGCCGCGATCCGGTCCGGATGCGAGGCGACCCAGGGCAGCGCAAGCCCGGCCAGCGCCAGCACCAGCGCCCAGCCGATCGTGACGAAGCCCACGACCGACAGCACCGCGATGCGCAGCACGCGGCGCCGGTGGCGGGTCGCGGTCGGGCTACGGGTGGCCATCTCGCGTCAGCGCGTCACAGCAGCACGACGTCGTACTGCTCCTGCGCGTACTGCTCCTCGGCCTTGAACGAGATCGGCTTGCCGATGAACTGCTCGAGCTCGACCACCGCCGCCGACTCCTCGTCGAGGATCTTCGACACCACGCGCGGCGCCGCCAGCACCATCAGCTTGCCGGCGTCGAACTGGCGCACGGCGCGGGTGATCTCGCGGAAGATCTCGTAGCAGATCGTCTCCGGCGTCTTCAGGATGCCGCGACCGCCGCAGGCCACGCAGGGCTCGCAGAGCTGCCGCGCGAGGCTGTCGGTGGTGCGCTTGCGGGTCATCTCGACGAGCCCGAGCGGCGACATGTCGAAGACCTGGGTCTTGGCGTGGTCGCGCGCGAGTCCCTTCTCGAGCGTGCGCAGCACCTGGCGCTTGTGCTCGTCGTCGCCCATGTCGATGAAGTCGATGATGACGATGCCGCCGAGGTTGCGCAGCCGCAGCTGCCGCGCCACCGCCTGCGCGGCCTCGAGGTTGGTGCGATAGGCCGTCTCCTCGAGGCTCTTCGAGCCGAGGAAGGCGCCGGTGTTGACGTCGACCGTGGTCATCGCCTCGGTCTGGTCGATCACGAGGTACCCGCCGGACTTGAGCGGCACCTCCTTCTGCAGTGCCTTCTGGATCTCGTCCTCGACGCCGTAGAGGTCGAACAGCGGGCGCTCGCCGGGATAGTGCTCGATCCGCTCGACCAGCTCCGGCAGGAACTGCTGGCCGAACTCGACCGCGCGCTCGTACATCTCGCGCGAGTCGATCCGGACCTTCTCGACGTTGGCCCGAAGCAGGTCGCGGATCGCGCGCAATGGCAGCGACAGCTCCTCGTAGACGCGCTCGCCGGCCCGGGCGCCGGCGATGCGGCGCTCGACCGCGCCCCAGACCCGGCGCAGGTAGTCGATCTCCTGCGACAGCGCCTCGGCGCTCTCGCCCTCGGCGTTGGTGCGCACGATCCAGCCGGCCGGTCGCGCGGGATCGACGAGGCCGCCGACCAGCTCCTTCAGCCGCGCGCGCTCGGCCTCGTCCTCGATTCGCGCCGAGACCCCGAGCGTGCGCCCGAAGGGCAGCATCACCAGCAGCCGCGACGGCAGCGACAGGTGCGTCGTAATCCGCGCGCCCTTGGTGCCGATCGGGTCCTTGACCACCTGGACCAGCAGCTCCTGGCCTTCGCGGATCAGCTCGTTGATCGGCGGCACCGGCGACGCCGCCCGAGGCGCCGGCTCGCCCTCGATCGTGGCCTCGCCGCCCGCGGCGGCGCCGGGCTCGCCGTCGAGCGATGGCGGACGCAGGATGTCCGAGGCGTGCAGGAAGGCGGCACGCTCGAGCCCGATCTCGACGAACGCCGCCTGCATCCCCGGCATCACCCGCGCGACGCGGCCCTTGTAGATGTTGCCGAGATAGCCGCGGCGCGAGGCGCGCTCGATCTGCACCTCCTGCAGCATCCCGTTCTCGACCAGCGCGACGCGGGTCTCGCGCGGGGTCACGTTGATCAGCAGCTCCTCGCTCATCCGGCGAGTCTAGGACCCGCGGATGAATGCCGGCGACACCGGATGGCCCGCGGCGCCGAGCAGCCGCGCGGTCTCGTGGAGCGGCAGCCCCATCACCCCCGAATAGCTGCCGTCGAGGCGTTCGACGAACACCGCCGCGCGGCCCTGGATCGCATAGCCACCGGCCTTGCCCTGCCATTCGCCGGTACCGACGTAGGCCGCGACTGCGGCCGCGTCGAGCGGCATCACGTGGACCCGCGACTCCGACAGCGCCTGCCATTCACCCGCTCGGGTCACGACCGCGACCGCCGACAGCACGCGGTGCGCACGGCCCGCGAGCCGCGCCAGCATCCGCGCGGCCTCGGCGGCATCGCGGGGCTTGCCGAAGACCGCGTCGTCGAGCACGACTTCGGTGTCGGCACCGAGCACGATCGCACCCGGAACACCGGCGACTGCGAGCAGACCCGCGCCGGCCTTCTCGCGCGCCACGCGGCGCACGTAGTCCTCGGGCGGCTCTGCTGGCAGGCGCTGCTCGGGGACCGACACGTCGAGCGTCTCGAAGTCGACGCCGATCTGGCGCAGGAGTTCGGCTCGACGCGGGGACTGGGAGGCGAGGAACAGCATCCCGCTAGCCTAGCGCGGCTCCGTGACCGGCTTTCCTCGGGCCCTCGTCGCGGCGTGCTCGCGCCCTACACTCCGGCCCTTCCCGCACGACGACGCCCGCCATGCCGATCCTGCGCTCCGAGATCGACCCCGGTTCCGCCGACTTCGCCGCCAACGCCGCCGCGCTGCGCGCCGCGGTCGAGGATCTCGAGCGGGAACTCGCGAAGGCCGCGGCCGGCGGTGGCGAGAAGGCGCGGGCGAAGCACGTCGAGCGAGGCAAGCTCCTGCCGCGCGAGCGGATCGAGGCGCTGCTCGATCCGGGCTCGCCGTTCCTCGAGCTCTCGCCGCTCGCGGCCCACGGCATGTACGAGGGCCAGGCGCCGGCGGCCGGCGTCATCACCGGCATCGGCCGGGTGCACGGCACCGAGGTCGTGATCGTCGCCAACGACGCGACGGTCAAGGGCGGCACCTACTTCCCGATGACGGTGAAGAAACACCTGCGGGCGCAGGAGGTCGCGCTCGAGAACCACCTGCCCTGCGTGTACCTCGTCGACTCTGGCGGCGCCTTCCTGCCGCTGCAGGACGAGGTCTTCCCGGATCGCGACCACTTCGGCCGGATCTTCTACAACCAGGCGCGGCTGAGCGCGCGCAACATCCCGCAGATCGCGGTGGTGATGGGCTCGTGCACCGCAGGCGGCGCCTACGTGCCGGCGATGAGCGACGAGACCATCATCGTCCGCGAGCAGGGCACGATCTTCCTCGGCGGCCCGCCGCTGGTGAAGGCGGCGACCGGCGAGGTCGTCGACGCCGAGGCCCTGGGCGGCGCCGACGTGCATACCGCGATCTCGGGCGTGGCCGACCACTTCGCCGAGAACGATCGCCATGCGCTCGCCATCGCGCGCGACGTGATCCGGAACTTGAATCGCAAGAAGCCCATGCCGCTCAGGCTCGCCGAGCCGCGCGAGCCGCTGTATCCGGCCGAGGACCTCTACGGCATCGTGCCCACGGACACCCGCAAGCCCTTCGACGTGCGCGAGATCATCGCCCGGATCGTCGACGGCTCTGAGTTCTCCGAGTTCAAGGCCCGCTACGGCAAGACGCTGGTCACAGGCTTTGCCCACGTCCACGGCTACCCGGTCGGCATCGTCGCGAACAACGGCATCCTGTTCGCGGAAGCCGCGCAGAAGGGCGCGCACTTCATCGAGCTCTGCAACCAGCGCGACGTGCCGCTGGTGTTCCTCCAGAACATCACCGGCTTCATCGTCGGCAAGAAGTACGAGAACGCCGGCATCGCCAAGGACGGCGCCAAGATGGTGACCGCGGTCGCGTGCTCGCACGTGCCGAAGTTCACGGTGCTGATCGGCGGCAGCTTCGGCGCCGGCAACTACGCGATGTGCGGGCGCGGCTACCAGCCGCGCTTCCTGTGGATGTGGCCGAACGCGCGGATCAGCGTGATGGGCGGCGAGCAGGCGGCGAGCGTGCTCGCGACCGTGCGCCGCGACGGCATCGAGGCCGCCGGCGGCACCTGGTCGGCCGACGAGGAGGAGGCGTTCAAGGCCCCGATCCGCGCCCAGTATGAACGCCAGGGCCACCCCTACTACGCGACCGCGCGGCTGTGGGACGACGGCGTGATCGACCCGGCCGACACCCGTCGCGTGCTCGGCCTCGCGCTGTCGGCGGCGCTGAACGCGCCGATCGAGAAGGATCGATTCGGCGTGTTCCGGATGTAGCCGACCGGCGCGCCAATCGGGCGGGGTCGCGGGAATCGCGGTCGACCGATGCGTGGCCGGCCAGCCCTCGCTCGGCGCTCACGTCGATGCATCCTGGCTCCAGAACGCCTGGAGCACGCTGGCCGATTCGCGCAGCCGCTCGATCAGGCGGTCGAGCTCGGCGCCCTCGATCGAGGTCGCGACCAGCCGCGCCTCGATCTCGACCTCGGCAGGCCCGAAGGGCTGCACCTCGACGTTGCGCAGCGGATAGTCGGCCGACTCGAACACGTTCTCGAGCAGCGTCAGCGCCTCACGCCGCCGCTCGCGCGGCGCGATCACGGTGACGATGTAGGTCGCCTCGACCGACACGGTGTCGAGCGGCTGGCGGTGGATGCGGTTCACGACCGGCCGCAGCAGCGTGTTCGCGGCGAGCACGAAGGCGCAGCCGAGCACGGCCTCGAGCAGCAGGTCGGCGCCGGCCGCGCAGCCGACCGCGGCCGAGCCCCAGAGCGTGGCCGCGGTGTTGATGCCGCGCACGCTGCCTTCCTCGCGCATGATCACGCCGGCGCCGAGGAAGCCGACGCCGGACACGACGTAGGCGATCACGTGCAGCATCGTCGGAGTGCCGCCGTGGATGCCGTAGAGCCGCACCGCGATGTCGACGAACAGCGCCGCGCCGACCGCGACCAGGACGTTCGTGCGCAGCCCCGCGGTGCGCTGCCGCACCTGGCGCTCGAAGCCGATCAGCCCGCCGAGCACGAACGCCGTGAACAGGCTGAGCGCGGTATTCGCCAGCGAGAGCACGTCGATGTTCGCGATCGCCTGCATGCACCCCCCGGGGCGGCGTCCGCCCGCGCCGGATCATCCCGCGTCACGATGACCATTGTCGACGCGCGACTCGCCGTCGCAGCGGGTCGCGCAGTCGCGGCAGGCCGATACCGCCGCGACGTGTCCGCCCGCACGGCGGTACCGCAGCGCGACCAGACGCCCGAGACGCCGGACCCAGCGTGGGCGCGACGGTGCCAGCAGCGCGAGCGCGAGGTCGGTGCGCGCGCGGCGCAGCGAGTCCGGATGGACGGCACGCCACGCGACCAGCAGGCTCGCGAAGAAGACCAGCGCGAGCAGCAGGGTCTCGATCACGGGCCAGGCGTTCATTCGAGGCGGCTCGCGAGCTGGAAGGTCAGCAGCGAGGCGAGATAGGCCAACGCGAACAGATAGCCGGCCGCAACGATCACGTGGCGCCAGCCGCCGGTCTCGCGGCGGATGACGGCCAGCGTCGACAGGCACATCGGCGCGTAGACGTAGAACACCAGCAGCGACAATCCCGTCGCGAGGCTCCACTCGCCGGCGACGATGCCGACCAGCGAGGACTCGACCGCCGCCGCGTCGCCCGACAGCGCGTAGACGGTGCCGAGCGCCGCGACCGCGACCTCGCGCGCGGCGAGCCCCGGCACCAGCGCGATCGCGATCTTCCAGTCGAAGCCGAGCGGCGCGACCAGCGGCTCGAGCGCGCGGCCGAGCCAGCCGGCGGCGCTGTGGTGGATCGCGGGCTCGGTGGCGCCGGGCGGCGGCGCCGGGAAGCTCGCGAGGAACCACAGCAGCACGGTCATCGCGACGATCACGCCGCCGACGCGGCGCACGAACAGGCTGGCGCGGTCCCAGAGCCCGATCGCGAGGTCGCGCGGATGCGGCAGCCGGTACGAAGGCAGCTCCATCAGCAGCATCGACGGCTGCGCCCGGCGGCGCCAGCGCTTCGCGATCGCGGACACCGCGAGCGCGCTGGCGATGCCGGCGACGTAGAGCGCGAACAGCACGAGGCCCTGGAGCTCGATGCCGAAGGCGAGCTGCCGCCGGGGGATGAACGCCGCGATCAGCAGCGCGTAGACCGGCAGCCGCGCCGAGCAGGTCATCAGTGGCGCGACCAGGATCGTGACCAGGCGGTCGCGCGGGTCCTGGATCGTCCGGGTCGCCATGATCCCCGGGATCGCGCAGGCGAAGCTCGACAGCAGCGGGATGAACGAACGCCCGGTCAGGCCGGCCGCGGTCATCACCCGGTCGAGCAGGAAGGCCGCGCGCGGCAGGTAGCCCGATTCCTCGAGCGCGAGGATGAAAAGGAACAGCAGCAGGATCTGCGGCAGGAAGGTCAGCACGGTGCCGGCGCCGGCCAGCACGCCGTCGACCAGCAGGCTGGCGAGGCGGCCCTCGGGCAGGGTCGCGGCGATCCAGTCGCCGAGCCGGCCGACCAGCGCGTCGAGCGCTTCCTGCAGCGGCGCGGCCCACGAGAACACCGCCTGGAACACGAGGAACATCGTCGCCGCCAGCACCAGCCAGCCCAGCCACGGATGCAGCAGCCAGCGGTCGAGCGCGGCGTCGAGCGCCGGCGCGCCGGCGCGGGTCGTGACCGTGGTCGCGAGGAGACGCCGGACCTCGGCGTGGAGATCGGTCGGCGTCGCGACGTCGGATGGCTCCGGCAGCGGATGGCGGTCGAGCTCGGCGATCAGCCGCGCCGCGCCGTCGCGCGCGATCGCGACGGTCTCGACGACCGGCACCCCGAGTTCGATCGCGAGCCGGTCGGCATCGACCTCGATCCCGCGCCGCCGTGCCGCATCGACCATGTTGAGCGCGACGATCATCGGCCGGCCGAGCGCGCGGACCTCGAGCGCGAAGCGCAGGTGCAGGCGCAGGTTGGTCGCGTCGACGACGCAGACGAGAAGGTCCGGCCGCGCCTCGTCGGGGTGCATGCCGCGGCAGACGTCGCGCGCGACCGCCTCGTCGGGCGTCGTCGGCTCGAGGCTGTAGGTCCCCGGCAGATCCAGCACGCGGACGCGGCGGCCGGAGGGCCCGGTGAACCAGCCCTCCTTGCGCTCGACCGTGACGCCGGCGTAGTTCGCGACCTTCTGGCGGCTGCCGGTCAGGCGGTTGAACAGCGCGGTCTTGCCCGAGTTCGGGTTGCCGACCAGCGCGATGCGGAGCGCGGCGGTCTTGCTCATCGCCGTGGCCTCGCGGGACCGATCTGCGGGCTCGGCGCGCGGCTCACGGACGGCACGCCGACTCGACGCGGACGCGGGCCGCCTCGCCGACGCGCAGCGCGAAGCGCGTGCCGCCGATCGCGACCAGCAGCGGCTCGCCGCCGAAGGGGCCGCGCGTCACGAGCTGGATCGGTTCCCCGGCGACGAAGCCGAGATCGCGCAGCCGTCCCGCGATCGCGTCGCGCGCGGTCACGTCATCGACCCCGACGACGGTCGCCGATTCCCCGGGCCCGAGTTCGTTCAATCGCCGCACGCAATCGTGCCGAGATGAGAATGATTCGCATCATAGCGCCGAACCCCTTTCCGCGAAGCACGCCTTCGAACGCCGTCGAACGCCTGGCACATCCGGCATGGCCGACCGGGCAGCGGCGTCGCCGGGGGAGTCGGCCCGAGGATCGACGTCCGCGGCATCGGGTCTCGTGTTCCTATCATCGGCTTCCCACCGGCCACGAGGCCGCCGCATGACATCGTCCATCGCCATCGACCGCGCGGGTCCGGTCGCCTCGCTGGTCCTCGACCGCGCGGGCGTCCACAACGCCTTCGACGACGCGCTGATCGCGGAACTCACCGCCGCGCTCGCGGCGCTCGACGCCGATCCGGCGGTCCGCGTGGTCGTGTTGACCGGCGCCGGAAGCACCTTTTCGGCCGGCGCGGACCTCCACTGGATGCGGCGCATGGCCGCGGCCGACGAGGCCACCAACCGCGAAGACGCGCTCGCGCTGGCGCGGCTGATGCGGACGCTGAACTTCCTCGGCAAGCCGACGATCGCGCGCGTCAACGGCGCGGCCTACGGCGGCGGGGTCGGCCTCATCGCGTGCTGTGATCTCGCGATCGGCGTCGACGCGGCCAGGTTCGCGCTCTCCGAGGTCAAGCTCGGCCTGGTGCCGGCCGTGATCTCGCCCTACGTCGTCGCCGCGATCGGCGCGCGCCACGCGCGCCGCTACTTCGCGAGCGGCGAGGTCTTCGACGCCGCCGAGGCGCATCGGATCGGCCTCCTGCACCAGATCGTGCCGGCCGACGGGCTCGACGCCGCGGTCGAGCGCGCGGTGCACTTCCTGCTGAAGGGCGGCCCGATCGCGCAGCGCGAGGCCAAGCGCCTCGCGCTCGCGATGGCCGGCATGACCGAGGCCGCGGCCGAGCAGATCGACGCCGAGAACGCCGCGCTGATCGCGCGCCTGCGCGTGTCGCCGGAAGGCCAGGAGGGCATCGGCGCGTTTCTCGAGAAGCGCGCGGCGCGGTGGTGAGGCCGCGTGCACCCGCGCCGGGACTCTCCGGTCCGGCATCGCCTCGATGATCACCGTGCCAGCGTGACAACTGTCGACGACGGCCTATCCTTTCCGTACCAATGTGCGGATAATGGCCCTGACCGCCGGCGCTTCGACCGGCGCCGCTGCCATGGACCAGGGGACCCTCCGCATGTCCGACTTCGCCCGAGACCTCATCGCCCGTGACGTCGAGGCCGCGCGCCAGGCGCTCTACGCCGGCCCCCGGCCGGGGATCTTCTGGGTCGACTGGCGAGAGGCCGACGACGACATCGTCCGCTTCGCGGCAGCCGCGATGGGGCGCTCGGACCTCGCTCCGGAATGGCGCGACGACGGGCTTCACATCGTCTTCGAGGGTCGTCGCACCCCGGTGCCGCTCGAGCAGAAGCCGGGCGAGCAGGACGTGACGCTGGCGGCGCTCAATCGGGCGATCTCGCCCGGCTACGAAGTGCGCTGGGTCCGTGCCTCCGAGGGCGGCGACACGCTGGCCTTTCAGGTCCTGCCCAACGGCGATTGGGGAGCGCTCGAAGCCGAGTTCGGCGATGCCGTCGACCGGGCCTTTGCGAGGCTCGACATCCGGCGGCCGCTGTTTCGCGCCAGCGACGAACCACGCCAGGCCGGAGATGCCCTCGCCGGGATGCTGACGGCGATGGGACTTCCCGGGCGGCCCGATGCCAGCCTCGTGGCCTCCGCGCGATATCGCCTCGTCCCATCGGCGGATCTCGCCACGGCGTCGGCCGACCCGGAGTCTGTCCCGCTGTCACGCCCGCTGGCCGGCGACCTGCACGTGACCTGGGAAGGCGTGGACGCGGGACGGGTCCGCGCGATCCGCGAGGCGGACCTGAGGCGCCTCGGCGTCGGCATCGACAAGCTCGACGAGCGCGCGCTGGCCAACTGTCATCCGCTCTGGCGGGATCTCCAGGACACCGGCGACGGCGGACTGTCGCGTCTCCTCGCGAAGGATGGCTCCGACATCAGCCATGTCGCGCTCCACAGGTCCTTCTGGAACCACATGGTCAGCGAGGGCTTCCGCTTCGCGGCCGCATTCCCGCGCCGGAACCTCGTGCTGATGTGCGATTCGACCTCGGGCGCAATGGTCGCCCTGCTGCGGCTGCTCGCCGAGGCCTTCGATCCGGCCGATCCGGCGACGCTCTCGCGCGAGGTCTATGCGTGGAACGGCGACGGCTGGAGCCTGCGGCAACCCGCGCCGGGCGAGCGCCGGTTCCAGGAACTGCCCGCGTGGATCGATGCCGAGCGCGGCGACGTCCAGTCTCAGTACGCGATCGCGCGATTCTTCGACACCGCGACGCTCCATGCCGAGGCGGTCGCCCGCTACCAGCGCATCGCCGAGCAGGTCAAGGCGAGGCCGGTCGACTCGAAGAACATGTACGAGAACGGCTCGGCGGCGATCTGCAACCTGGCCGACAAGTACGAGCACGGCCTCGGCGTCGCACAGGACCTCAGGCAGGCGCGGTTCTGGTACATGCGTTCGGCGGCGATGGGCAACGCGGTCGCGCAGTACAGCCTCGGCATGATGTACGCCGAGGGGCGCGGCGTGCCGGTCGACGCCGAGCTCGCGGCCACGTGGCTCACCCAATCGGCGCAGCAGGGATATCGCGCGGCGCACGAGGCACTGCTCGGGCTGCAGGGCCTGCGGGTCGGTTCCCGCGCCTCGTCCTGACGACGCGCATGTCGTGGCCCGGCGCAAGCCTTCCGTCGCGCTCGACCTTCGACACCGTGATCGGCTGACCGGTCGCGATCTTCGCCGGCATCGGCAGCTTGGTCAGTGCCTTGCGAAACGTGCTGCCGCACGCGGTGATCCTGGCGACCCCGCACCTTGCCGCGCGTTCGGTCGCGCAAGCGGAGTTCGAGATCGTCCCCGCGCGCTGCCGTCGATCATGGCCGGGGTGTCCAGCGCGTCGGCGTTCACGCTGGTCGCGTCGAAGGGCTTGTCCCGGCGCCTCGAGTGTACGCGCCGCCGGTTCCTCGCGGCGCTGGTGCCGATGGTCCGGTGGCAGGTCGCGAGCCTCGGCTGCCTCCTCTGGTCGTTCGGCTGGAGGGACGATCGGCTGGGCTCGCTGCCCGAGGACGCCGCGCGAGGCTTCCGGTTCGCGCAATGCGTGACGGCCGGGCTCGCGACGACGATCTCGCTTGCGATCGCCGGCGTGCTGGCGTGGCTCTTCCATCGACTGACCCGTCCGGCGGTGCGCGCCGAGTTCCGGTCGCCGATGCAGCGCTGGCGCCGCCGGCCAGCGCCACGCCGTTCAGGCCCGATCGCACCGCATCAACCGCGGCGGTGCCGCGGCCGGGTTGAGCGGCTTTCCGAGCTGCAGGCCGCCTCGTCCTAGAATCGAGGGCTCCCCACGCCCGCGGCCGTGCCGATGTTCGACCAGATCCTGATCGCCAACCGCGGCGAGATCGCGTGCCGCGTGATCCGAACCTGCCGGCGCCTCGGCGTCCGGACGGTCGCGGTGTACTCCGAGGCCGACCGCGACGCGCTGCACGTCCGGCTGGCCGACGAGGCCCACCCGATCGGCGGACCGCGGCCGGCGGAGTCGTACCTCCGGGGCGACGCGATCCTCGAGGTCGCGCGCCGCACCGGCGCGCAGGCGATCCACCCGGGCTACGGATTCCTGTCGGAGAACGCCGACTTCGCCGAGGCCTGCGAGGCCGCCGGCATCGCCTTCATCGGCCCGCGCGCGGCCTCGATGCGGAAGATGGGCTCGAAGGCCGGCGCCAAGCTGCTGATGGCCGGCCACGGCGTGCCGGTGGTGCCGGGCTACACCGGCGAGGATCAGGACCCGCTGCTCCTCGCGCGCGAGGCCGAGCGCATCGGCTTCCCGCTGATGATCAAGGCCGCGCACGGCGGCGGCGGCAAGGGCATGCGGATCGTGCGCGAGGCGGGCGAGTTCGCGGCGAACCTCGAGAGCTGCCGGCGCGAGGCGCGCAACGCCTTCGGCCGCGACCGGGTGATGCTGGAGCGCTACATCGAGCGCCCGCGCCACATCGAGTTCCAGATCTTCGGCGACGCGCACGGCCAGGTCATCCACCTGGGGGAGCGCGAGTGCTCGGCGCAGCGCCGCTACCAGAAGATCCTCGAGGAGACGCCCTCGCCGTTCCTGACGCCCGAGCGCCGCGCGGCGATGGGCGCGGCCGCGGTCGCGGCCGGGCGCGCGCTCGACTACGTCAACGCCGGCACCGTCGAGTTCATCGTCGGCGAGCGCGGCGACTTCTATTTCATGGAGATCAACACGCGGCTCCAGGTCGAGCACCCGGTCACCGAGATGGTCACCGGGCTCGACCTGGTCGAGTGGCAGCTGCGCGTTGCGTGCGGCGAGCGCCTGCCGCTCCCGCCGGACGCGATCACGCACCGCGGCCACGCGATCGAGGTGCGGCTCTACGCCGAGGACCCCGAGCAGGGCTTCCTGCCGGGCAGCGGCCGGCTCACGCGGCTGGCGCTGCCGGCCGAGTCCCCCCACGTGCGGATCGACGCCGGCGTGGTCGAGGGCGACGCGGTGACGATCTTCTACGACCCGATGATCGCAAAGCTCATCGTCCACGACGCCGACCGCCCGCGCGCGCTCGCGCGGCTCGCCGAGGCGCTGGCCGACACCGCGATCGAGGGCCCGAAGCACAACGTCGAGTTCCTCGAGCGTCTCATCCGCCACCCGACCGTCGTCGACGGCACGATCGACACCGGCTACCTCGACCGCCACCTCGACGAGGTGCTGCCGAAGGCCGGCGCGCCCGATCCGCTCGCGATCGCGGCCGCCGCGGCCGCGGCGCTGCTCGTGGACGAGGCCGAGGCGCTGGCGCTCGCCGCGACCGGCACGGATCCGCATTCGCCGTGGGCGCGCGCCGACGGCTGGCGGCTCGGCCACCGCGGCGCGCGGCTCGAGTGCTTCGAGGCACGCGGCACGCGCATCGAGGTGCGCGCGAGCGGTCACGCCGGCGACTACGCGCTGGCGTGGGACGATCACGCGATGCGCGTCGAATCGGCGCGGATCGAGGACGGCTGGCTCGGCGCGCGCTTCGACGGCGTCGCGCGGAGACTGCGCGTCCGCGCCGATGCACGGCAGGTCATCGTCCACGACGGCACGCACCGCACCATCCTCGCGCGCGTGCCGGCCTTCGCGTTCGAAGGCGCCGCGCGCGGCGCCGGCGATCGGCTGGCCGCGCCGATGCCGGGGCGCATCGTCTCGGTCAGGACCACGGCCGGGCGCGACGTGCGCGAGGGCGAGGAACTCATCGTGATGGAGGCGATGAAGATGGAACTGTCGCTCAAGGCGCCGCGCGCCGGCCGCGTGCGCGAGGTGCGCGCGGTCGAGGGCGCCTTCGTCGAGGCCGACGCGCTGCTGGTCCAGCTGGAGCCGGACTCGTGAGCGCACCCTCGCCGGCTGCCGCCGACCGCGTCCGGATCGTCGAGGTCGGCCCGCGCGACGGGCTCCAGAATGAGCCGAACCCGATCCCGACCGCGACCAAGATCGCGCTGATCGAGCGGCTCGCGGCGTGTGGCCTGCCGGTCGTCGAGGCCACGAGCTTCGTCTCGCCGAAGTGGGTCCCGCAGCTCGCCGACGCGGCCGAGGTCTACGCCGGCATCGGAAAGCGCGCCGGCACCGACTATCCGGTGCTGGTGCCGAACGTGCAGGGCTACGAGCGCGCGCGCGCCTGCGGGGTCGCGTCGATCGCGGTCTTCACCGCCGCGAGCGAGGCCTTCAATCGGAAGAACATCAACGCCTCGATCGACGAGTCGCTGGTCCGGATCCGCGACGTGACCGAGCGCGCCCGCGCCGACGGCGTGCCGGTGCGCGGCTACGTCTCGACCGTGCTCGGCTGCCCGTACCAGGGCGAGGTGCCGGTGACCGACGTCGTGCGCGTCGCGCGCGCGCTGGTCGGGCTCGGCTGCCACGAGATCTCGCTCGGCGACACGATCGGCGTCGGCACGCCGCGCCGGGCGCGCGCGATGCTGCGCGCGGTCGCAGCCGAAGTGCCGGTCGAGCGGCTCGCGGTCCACTTCCACGACACCCGCGGCCAGGCGCTCGCGAACGTCCATGCCTCGCTCGAGGAAGGCGTGCGCGTGGTCGATGCCTCGGTCGCGGGGCTCGGCGGCTGCCCGTACGCGAAGGGCGCGACCGGCAATGTCGCGACCGAGGACGTCGTCTACCTGCTCGACGGGCTCGGCATCGCCACCGGCGTCGATCTCGACGCGCTGATCGAGGTCGGCCGCTGGATCAGCGCCGAGCTCGGCCGGCCCAACGGCTCGAAGGTCGGCCGCGCCGGCAACTGGCCGCCGAAGGACGTCGCCTCGTGAACGACGCCAGCGACGCCGGCGCCGCGCCGGCGATCCCGGCCTCCGAGCCGATCCGACGCATCCATCGCGACGGCACCGAGTTCGTGCTGCTCGGCACCGCGCACGTGTCGAAGGCGAGCGTCGCCGCGGTCGAGCGCCTGGTCGCCGCCGAGACCTTCGATGCGGTCGCGGTCGAGCTCTGCCCGCACCGCGCCGACGTGATCCGGCGGCCCGACGCGGTGCAGTCGATGGACCTCTTCCGCGTGATCCGCGAGGGTCGCGCCGCGGTCGTCGCCGCGGGCCTCGCGCTCGGCGCCTACCAGCGCCGGATCGCGCGGCAGTTCGGCATCGAGCCCGGCGCCGAGATGAAGGCCGCGCTCGGCGCCGCCGAGGCGCACGGCATCCCGGCCTGGCTGATCGACCGCGACGTCGGCGTCACGCTGCGCCGCACGCGCGCCGCGGTGAGCTTCTGGGAACGGGCGAAGATCACCGGCGGCCTCGTCGCGAGCCTGATCGACGACGCCGAGATCGAGGAAGCGGACGTCGAGCGGCTCAAGCAGGGCGACATCCTCGAGAGCGCCTTCACCGAGTTCGCGAAGTCCTCGCCGCCGCTCTACGAGGCGCTGATCGCCGAGCGCGACCGCTACATGGCCGCGAGGCTGCGCGAGGAGGCGGCGCGCTCGCGCCCGCGGCGCGTGCTCGCGGTCGTCGGCGCGGGGCACCTCGACGGCCTCGCCAGGGCTCTCGCCGAGGAGACGCGCGCGCCGGCCGAGGTGCTGGCTCCGATCACGGCAGAGCCGCCGGCGTCGAACTTCGGCACGTACTTCACGATCGCGGTGTTCCTGTTCGTGTTCGGTGGCTTCGCGTGGGGCTTCGCGCAGGGCGCGCACGTCGGCCTCGGCATGGTCGGCATCTGGGTGCTCGGGACCGGAACCGGAGGCGCGCTCGGCGCGCTCGCGGCCGGCGCGCACCCGCTCAGCATCGCCGCGGCCTTCGTCGCCTCGCCGCTGACGACGCTGCATCCGGCGCTGGCCTCGGGCATGGCCAGCGCCGCGGTCGAGCTCTGGGCGCGCAAGCCGACGGTCGGGGACTTCGAGCGTCTCAAGGACGACGTCGGCACGCTGCGCGGCTGGTGGCGCAACCGCGTCGCTCGCACCTTCGTCGTGTTCTTCCTGACCAGCCTCGGCACCGCGATCGGCGTCTGGGTCGCCGGCTTCCGGATGGCGGCGACGATGGCGACCGGGTGACCGCCGCCCCGGATCCGGCGCGGATCGCCGACGCGATCGACGCGCTGCTCGGCGAGAGACGCGCCGACGCGTCGATCTGCCCGTCCGAAGTCGCGCGACGGCTGTCGCCCGACGACTGACGCGCGCTGATGCCGCTCGTGCGCGACGTCGCGTTCGCGATGGCACGCGCCGGGCGGATCCGGATCACCCGGCGCGGCGTCGCGATCGATCCGGATCGCCCCGTGCGCGGGCCGATTCGGCTGGCGAGGCGCTGATCAGCGCCCGAACGGCGCCACCCCGATCCACGCGGCGTGGGCCCAGAACGCGAAGCCCGCGTAGAGCGCGAGCCCTGCGACCACGACGACCACGTCGTTGACGCCGCTGGCCGGCAGTCGCGGGATCGCGCGCGGCCTGCGATGCGCCTGCGAGGCCCAGTCGGCGACCGCCCAGACGAGAAAGGCGCCGAACAGGATCAGCTTCGCGGTGTAGAGCGTGGTGATGAGGTGCGCGGCCGCCCAGAGGATCGTCGCGAGCAGCATCGGGTGCCTCGCGGCGGCCGCGATGCGCCCGGGCAGGTAGGCCGCGAGCAGCAGCGGGAACACCGGCAGCAGCAGCGTGGCCGAGAGGTGCTTCGTCCACGTCGGCGCGAGCCACAGCACGTCGGACGCCGCGCGCGCCTCGGACCAGCCGGAGATGATCAGCCAGAATCCGGCGATCGAGACCAGTGCGTAGAGGCCCTTCCACGGTCCCTCGCCGAGCCGGGCGGCGAGCCGGTCGCGCAGGCCCGGCGCGACGATCGCGAGCGAGTGGATTCCCAGAAACACGACCAGACCGGCGATGAACGTCCCCATGTCGAGTCTTCGGCGGCTTCGGCGGCGCCGATCCTAGCCGCTCGTCGGCGGCGGCGCGGCGCCCACACGGAGGCCGCCGCTGGGATACGCTCAGCGGTCGAGACCCCGATCGTGCGTCGCCGTGATCCTGACCCACCCCGCCTGTCTCGCCCACGACCCGGGCCCCGGCCATCCCGAGTGCCGCGAGCGGCTCGAGGCGGTGCTGACCGCGCTGGCGCACGACGCCTTCGCCGGCATCCCGCGGGTCGCGGCGCCACAGGCCAGCGTCGAGCAGCTGATGCGGGTCCACGATCGCGCGCTGGTCGAGTCGATCTTCGGCGCGGCGCCGGAGCGCGGCCACATCCGCGTCGACCCGGACACGGCGATGTCGCCAGCCTCGCTCGACGCGGCGCTGCGCGCCGCCGGCGCCGCCTGCGCGGCCGTCGACGAAGTGATGGCCGGTCGCACCCGCCGTGCGTTCTGCGCGGTGCGCCCACCGGGGCATCACGCCACCCGCGGCCAGGCGATGGGCTTTTGCCTCTTCAACTCGATCGCGGTCGCCGCCGCGCACGCGATCGCCGCCCACGGACTGCTGCGGGTCGCGGTCGTCGACTTCGACGTCCACCACGGCAACGGGACCCAGGACATCTTCTGGGACGAGCCGCGGGTCATGTTCGCCTCGAGCCACCAGTCGCCGCTCTATCCGGGCAGCGGCAGCCCCGGGGAACGCGGGACCTCGCGCAACATCCACAACGTGCCGCTGGCGCCGGGCTCCGACAGCCTCGACTTCCACGCGGTCTGGGAAGAGACCCTGCTGCCGGCCGTGGACCGCTTCGAGCCCGAGCTGATCCTCGTGTCGGCAGGCTTCGACGCCCACCGCCTGGACCCGCTGGCCAACCTCAACCTCGAAGCCGACGACTACGCATGGCTCACGTCGGAGCTGGTGGCGCTCGCGCGACGCCACGCTCGCGGCCGGATCGTCTCGGTCCTCGAGGGCGGCTACTCGCTGACCGCCCTCCGCGAGTCCACCGGCGCGCACTGCGCCGCGCTGTTCGCGGCCGCCTGATGCGGGCGCAACGAACGGTTTGCCGCTGCCGGTCCCCTTCGGCAAGCTACGCGCCTTCCCGCTGCGGCAGGACGCCGATGTGACCCCGAACCCCCGCCCGCCGCTGGCCCGCGCGCTGATCGCGGCCGGCATCGCGCTCGCGCTGGCACCGACCGTCGCGATCCGCGCGCAGACGAACGTCCGCGCGGCGGATTCGCCCGCGTTCGCGCTGTGCCGCTCGCCGCTGCCGCCGTGGTACCTCCCGGATCTGCCGCGCGAGGGGGATCGGGACGCTGCCCCGACCGAGCTCGAGGCCGACCGGATCGGCATCGAGGAACGCACGCGCTACCGCCTCGAGGGCGACGTGGTCGCGACCCGCGCCGACCAGCGCATCGCCGCCGAACGCATGGCCTACGACAGCGAGGCCGGCACCTTCGAGGCCGACGGCGACGTGCGCTACCAGGACCGCACGATCACGCTCGCGGCCGCCCGCGCGCGCGGCGACCGCGATCGCGACCGCACCGAGCTCGACGAGGTCCGCTACCAGCTGATCGCCGAGCGCGGCAACGGCACCGCGGCGCACGCGACCCTGATCGGTCGCGCGCGCAGCGAACTCCGGCAGGTCAGCTTCTCGACCTGCGATCCCGACGACCGTGACTGGGAGATCCTGGCCGACGAGCTGACGCTCGATCACGAGGCCGGCGAAGGCCGCGCGCGCGGGATGCGTCTGCGCTTCAAGGACACCACGCTGCTTGCGCTGCCACGCGCCGGCTTCCCGATCGACGACCGTCCGCGCAACGGGTTCCTGACGCCCTCGCTGGGCGCGTCGAACGCCGGCGGCCTGGACCTCAGGGTCCCTTACTACCTGCGCCTCGCGCCGAACCACGACCTGACGCTCTCGCCGCGCCTCGTCACCGACCGCGGCGCGATGCTCGGCGCCGAGTACCGCTGGCTGACCCGGCGGCAACGCGGCCAGCTCGACGTCGACTGGATGCCGCGCGACCGCGAGGCCGACCGCTCGCGCTACCTCTGGCGGGTCCGCGAGCAGGCGTCTCTCACCGGCTGGCTCGGCCTCACCGCCGACGTCGCTCGGGTCTCCGACCCGCGCTACTTCGAGGACCTCGGCGACAGCCTGACGACCGCCGCGACGGCCTTCCTGTACTCGAGCGCCTACCTCGACGCGCGCGGCGACCGCTGGTGGCTGCGCTTCGGCGGGGACGACATCGAGGTGACCGATCCGGCGCTCGATCGGGCCAACGCACCGTACCGCCGGCTGCCGCGCCTCGTCGGGAGCCTCGAGCGCGATCTCGGCGGGCCGTTCCGGTTCCGGCTCGACGGCGAATGGGTCGACTTCGACCGCCCCGACTCGGTCACCGGACGGCGTCTCGACCTGATGCCGGCCCTCTCGGCCCCGATCGAGAGACCGGGCTGGTTCGTTCGCCCCGAGCTCGCGTGGCGCCACACGAGCTACGACCTCGACGGCGGCGACGGCCCGCGGACGCCCTCGCGAACCCTGCCGATCGCCTCGCTCGATGCCGGGCTGGTCTTCGATCGGCCGATCGCCTGGTTCGGACGCCCGGGCCGGCAGACGCTCGAGCCCCGCGCCTACTGGCTGCGCGCGCCGTTCCGCGACCAGTCCGACCTCCCGGTCTTCGACACCGAGGAGCTGACCTTCGGCTTCGCGCAGCTGTTCCGGACGACGCGCTTCAGCGGGCCCGACCGCCAGGACGACGCGAACCAGGTCTCGCTGGCGCTGACCACCCGGGTCCTCGACGACGGCGACGGCGGCGAGCGCCTGCGCGCGAGTCTCGGCCGGATCGTCTACCTCGATCCGCCGCGCGTGCAGCTGCCCGGCGTCGCCGCGGCCGACATCGCCGGCTCGGCGTGGGCCGGCGAGATCGCCCTCGCGCTCGACCCGAAGTGGCGGCTCGGCGTCGCGCAGCTCTACGACCCGAATCTCGATGCAACGACGCTGTCGTCGCTGCGCGTGCAACGCCGATTCGACAGCGGCGGGGTGTTCAACCTCGATTACCGCTACCGCCGCGCCAACTTCGAGCAGGTCGATGCAACGACGCTGGTCCCGCTCGGCGAACGCTGGCGCCTGATCGGGCGCTGGAACTGGTCGATCGACGACTCGCGCACGCTCGAGGCGTTCGCCGGGCTCGAGTTCGAGTCCTGCTGCTACGCGGTCCGCGCGCTGGTTCGGCACTACGTGCGCAACGCCCAGGGCGACACCGCCAACGCGCTGTTCGTGGAACTCGAACTCAAGGGCCTCGGCTCCCTGGGCCGCGGGACGCGCGACTTCCTGAGCCAGTCGATCCGCGGCTATCGCTGAGCCGCGCCGCCCCGGCGACGACCGGCCTGCCGCGATTCAGCCATCGGCGCCATAATCCCGGATCGACCCTGGGCCGGATGGCCCGTTGAGACCGATGACGATGAAAGCCCTGGCCGTGCTCGCCCCGTACGCACTCCCGGTTCTGCTGCTGGCCGCGCTGCTGCCGCCGCGGGCCGACGCGCAGCTGCTCGCGACCGAGTCGCTCGACGCGATCGTCGCGGTGGTCGACGAGGACGTGATCCTGCGCAGCGAGCTCGATCGCGACGTGAACGCGGTCATGGCGCAGTTCGCGCAGGCTGGCGGTCAGGTCCCGCCACGCGACGTGGTCGAACGGCAGCTGCTGGAACGGATGATCGACTTCCGCGTCCAGCTGGCGCGCGCGCAGGGCACCGGCATCCGCGTGACCGACAGCGAGATCGAGCAGTCGATGCGCCGGATCGCGCAGCAGAACGGGATCACGCTCGACCAGATGGCGATGGCGCTCGCGCGCGACGGCATCGGCGTGCAGGAGTTCCGCCGCAACCTGCGCGACCAGATGACCGTCGAGCGGCTGCGCTCGCGCTTCGTCCAGCAGCGGGTCAACGTCACCGAGACCGAGATCGACAACCTGATCGCGTCCGGCCGCCTGAGCGGCGACGAGGTGCGCCTCTCGCACATCCTGATCGCGGTCCCGGACGCGGCGACGTCGGAACAGATCGCCGACGCCGAGCGTCGCGCGCGCGAGGTCGTGACCGAGATCCGCGAAGGGCTCGATTTCGCGACTGCGGCGATCCGCCACTCCCGCGGCCCGCAGGCGCTCGAAGGCGGCGACCTCGGCTGGCGCCGGCTCGACGAGGTCCCCGCCGCGTTCGCCGACCTCCTGGGCCAGCTGCGCGTCGGCGAGGTCAGCGCCCCGGTGCGGGGCCCGGGCGGCTTCCACATCGTGAAGCTGACCGACCGCCGCGAGGGCGGGCCGATGATGGTCCGCGAGTTCCGCGCGCTGCACCTGATGATCGCGCCGACCGAGCTGATCTCGCCCGAGCAGGCGCGCGCGCGGATCGACGACATCCGGCGCCGGATCGAGGCCGGCGAGGACTTCGGCGACCTCGCGCGACAGTTCTCGGCCGATCTCGGCAGCAAGAACCAGGGCGGCGACCTCGGGTGGTTCGAGCAGTACGCCTACGGCACCGTCGTCGGCAACGAGCTCGGCCTGCTGGCCGACGGCGAGCTGTCGCGGCCGTTCCAGACCGAGCAGGGTGCCTGGCACCTGCTGAAGCGCATCGGCACCCGCGACGCCGACCGCAGCGCCGAGCGTCTCCGGCAGCAGGCCGAGGAGACCATCCGCAACCGCAAGGCCGAAGAGGAGTATGCGGCCTTCGTGCGGCAGATCCGCGGCGAGGCCTACATCGAGAACCGGCTGGCCGGGGAGTCCGCCGACGCCAGCGGCTGAGCCGGCGCGCGCGGGGATCCGCATGGCCGCATCGCCATCGCGCCTCGCCCGGATCGCGGTGACCTGCGGCGAGCCGGCCGGCGTCGGGCCCGACCTCGTCGCCGAGCTGGCCGCGCGCGACTGGCCGTTCGAGTGGATCGCGATCGCCGACCCGCGACTGCTGGTCGAGCGCGCCGCCGCGATCGGCCGTCCGGTCTCGATCACGGCGTTCGACCCCGCGCGCGACCCCGCGCCGGCCCGCGCCGGCCAGATCCGCTGCCTCGAGGTCCCGCTGGCCGCACCGGTGACGGCCGGCCGGCTCGAGCCACGCAACGCCACGCACGTGCTGGCGATGCTGGAGGCCGCGGGTCGTGGCTGCCTCGACGGCACCTTCGATGCCGTCGCGACCGCGCCGGTCCACAAGGGCATCCTCAACGACGCCGGCATCGCGTTCACCGGCCACACCGAGTTCTTCGCGAGCCAGGCCGGCGCCGAGGTGCTGATGCTGCTGGTCGCGGGGGATCTGCGCGTCGCGCTCGCGACGACGCACCTGCCCCTGGCGCGGGTGCCCGCCTCGATCACGATCCCGCGTCTCGAGGGGGTGCTCCGCCTGCTCGACCGCGGCCTGCGCGAGCGCTTCGGGCTGGCAAGACCGCGGATCGCCGTGCTTGGCCTCAATCCGCACGCCGGCGAGGGCGGGCACCTCGGCCGCGAGGAGATCGACGTGATCTCACCCGTCGTCGCGAGGCTCGCGGCCGACGGCCTCGACCTCGAGGGCCCGCTCGCGGCCGACACCGCCTTCGTGCCGGATCGGCGCGCACGGCACGACGCCTTCCTCGCGATGTTCCACGACCAGGGACTCCCCGTGCTGAAGGCGCTCGGCTTCGGGACTGCGGTCAACGTGACGCTGGGCCTGCCCTACGTGCGAACCTCGGTCGACCACGGCACCGCGCTCGATCTCGCGGGCAGCGGTCGGGCCGATGCCTCGAGCCTGATGGCGGCGGTCGATCTGGCCGCCCGGCTCGTTCGCAGGGAGACGTGACGCCGATGGAGGATCGATCGCAGCCATCCGAGGAGACCTGGCGCCGCGGCCTGCTGCACTGGTCGCACGCGACGCTGTTCTGGAGCCTGATCGGCGTGATCCTGACCGGTCTCGTGCTGACCATCTTCGTCGCCACGGTCGCGGTGCCGTGGCTGCGGGTCGAACTCAACGTCCGCCCGTTCGACGAGGCGATCGCGCTGCTGCGGCTGATCTTCGGCAGTCTGGCGTTCACCTTCTTCGGGCTCGGCGCCTTGCTGACGCGCTATGCGTGGCGGATCTGGCGCCATGCCGAGGCCCCGCCACCCGGCGCGATCGTGCTGTTCGACACGCCGGTGATCCGCGGCGCGCTGGCGCGCCAGCGTGCCGCCGTGATCGGCTTCGCGGCCTGCCTGCTGCTCGCCGGGTCGGTCGGGCTGTCGCTGTTCCCGAACGCGGTCGAGCGCGCCGTGGGGCCGCCCGCAACCGAGCGGAGCACCCGGTGACGACGCGGCCCGGGCACCAGCCGCGCAAGCGCTTCGGCCAGCACTTCCTGCACGAACGCGCGGTCATCGACCGGATCCTGCTCGCGATCGACCCGCAGCCGGACGACCGGCTGGTCGAGATCGGGCCGGGCGAGGGCGCGCTGACGGTGCCGCTGCTGGCCCGTGCCGGCCGCCTGACCGCGATCGAGATCGACCGCGATCTCGCGCCGCGGCTGCCGGAGCTCGCCGCCGGCGTCGGCGACCTCACGGTGATCGAGGCCGACGCGCTCACGGTCGACTTTCGCGCGCTGGCCGACGGCAACCGCCTGCGGCTGGTCGGCAACCTGCCCTACAACATCTCGACGCCGCTGCTGTTCCACCTGCTCGGCGCCGCCGATGCGATCAGCGACATGCACTTCATGCTGCAGAAGGAGGTCGTCGACCGCATGGCCGCGGGACCGGGCGGCAAGACCTACGGCCGCCTGTCGGTGATGCTGCAGGCGCGCGCGCGGGTCGAGCCGCTGTTCGGTGTCGCGCCCGGCGCGTTCCGACCGCCTCCGAAGGTCGATTCGGCCGTGGTCCGGATCGTGCCGAAGCCGGCCGACGCCGCGGCCGGCATCGATCCGGCCCGGTTCGAGCTGGTCGTGCGGGCCGCCTTCGCCCAGCGCCGCAAGACGCTGCGCAACGCACTCTCGGGCATGCTCGTCGATGACGACCTGATCGCGGCCGGCATCGACCCTCGCGCGCGGGCGGAGGA
>PVBP01000017.1 GCA_002995625.1 Lysobacteraceae bacterium
TACTGTCAACACCTCGATGGGCGGTCGGAAGGCGCGCTCAGCGATCGCTAAGCTAGACCGATGACCCCAGCACCGCACGTCGGCGTGATCGGGCTCGGCGCCATGGGCGAGCCGATGGCCCGGCATCTGCACAGGGCTGGCCGCCTCGCCGCGGTTGCGAACCGCACCATCGCCCGCGCGCGGGCACTGGCGGACGAGCTCGCGATCGCCTGGGCAGCCGATGCCGCCGAACTGGCGGCGCGCTGCGACGTGGTGGTGAGCTGCGTGACCGCGGACGCCGACGTGCTCGCGATCGCCGGCGCGCTGCGGACGGCCGCGCGCCCCGGTCTGCTGCTGATCGACACCTCGACGATCGCCTCGTCCACGGCCCGCGAGGCCGCCCGGGTGCTGGCCGAGGCCGGCGGCGCGTTCGTCGATGCGCCGGTCTCCGGCGGCGTCGAGGGCGCGCGCGCCGGCCGACTGTCGGTGATGGTCGGCGGCGCCGACGCCGACGTCGCCCGCGCGACGCCGGTGCTCGAGGCCTTCGCGGCCCGGATCACGCACATGGGCCCGGTCGGCGCCGGCCAGGACACGAAGGCGGTGAATCAGGTGCTGGTGGCCGGCATCGCCGAGGCCGTCTGCGAGGGCCTCGCGCTCGGCAAGGCGCTCGGCCTCGATCGGGACCGCCTGCTGGCCGTGCTGGCCGCCGGCGCCGCGAACTCGTGGTTCCTCGAGAAGCGCGGCGCGACGATGTGGGACGGTTCGTTCTCGGTCGGCTTCAAGCAGTCGCTGCTGCTGAAGGATCTCCGGATCGTGCGCCAGCTCGAGGCCGCGGCCGGAACCGGACATTCCGTCGTCGATCAGGCGCTCGAGCACTACGGGTCCCTGGTCGACGCCGGTCATGGCGACGACGACATCTCGGGCCTGATCCGCCTGAAGCTGCGACCCTGAGCCGGTCGATCCTCGGCGGATCTGTCGCGCGGATCACACACCGGCAGCCCGTGGACGTGATAGAAAACGGTGGTCCCTGGCCGTCGACGAGCCCGACCATGCCCCTTCGCCGCCTGATTGCCGTCTTCGCCCTGCTGGCACCGGCCGCCGCGATCGCGCAGCCCTCGGCCGCCGATGTCACGCTGGTGGTCAGCGGCCTGACCCAGCCGGTGGGCGTCGCGATCCCGCCCGACGGGTCACCGCGGCTGTTCGCGATCCAGCGCAACGGGCAGGTCCGCGTGGTCACGTTGTCCGGCAACACCGGGACGCTGCAGGCGACACCCTTCCTCGCGGTCGCGACCGCCCTGTCGGCCGCGAACAGCTGCACCGACACCGATGGCGCGGTGCGGACGATCGGCTTCACCGCGAGCGGCGGCGAACAGGGCCTGCTCGGCATGGCCTTCCACCCGGGCTTCGCGACCAACCGCCGCATCTTCTTCAGCAGCTCCGACTCGAACGGCGACTCGGTGATCTGGCGCCTGACGGTCGACGACGCCACCGCGAACACCGCGCCGGCGCTGACGCCGTCGAACTGCCAGGCGATCCTCCGCGTGGCGCAGGACTTCACCAACCACAATGGCGGCAAGATCCTGTTCGGGCCGGATGGCTTCCTCTACTTCGGGCTCGGCGACGGCGGCAGCGGCAACGACCCGTGCGATCGGTCGCTGACGCTCGACCCGGCCAATCTCCTGAACGGCGGCTCGTGTGCGTCGAAGGCGTCGTTCACGAACCCCGGCGGCGGCCCGCAGGTCCGCCGCACCAGCACCCGCGCGCTGCTCGGCAAGATGCTGCGGATCGACGTCGACAACGTGACGCCTCCATCGGGCGGAACGCCGCCGGTCGCATCGACGCTCTGCGCGAGCAACCTCGACGGCTCGGCGCAGTATGCGATCCCGGCCAACAACCCGTTCGCCGGCGCCGACCCGCAGAACGCCTGCGACGAGGTGCTGAGCTACGGCCTGCGCAATCCGTGGCAGTGGAGCTTCGATCGCCTGAACGATGAACTCTACATCGGCGACGTCGGCCAGGGGACCTGGGAGGAAATCAATCGCGTGACCTTCGCCCAGGCCTTCGGGCGCAACTTCCAGTGGAAGACCTGCGAGGGCCGCTTCAACCGCGGCAGCTGCACGTCGACGACGAGCTGTCCGGCCTCCGCGACCAGCGAGGTGATCCTCGCCTACAGCACCTCGAACGCCTGCTCCGGCCAGGGCTGGACCGGGGGCAACCTCGGCAACTCGGTCACCGGGGGCCATCGCTATCGCGGACCGTCGTCCCACCTGCAGGGGGTCTACTTCTACGGCGACGCGGGCAACACGAACCTTCGATTCTCGACCGAGTCCGGCGGCGTGTGGGTGCAGCCGAACTCGGCAGTCAGCGTGGCGAATCTCGGTGGCGTGATCCTGGCCTTCGGCGAGGACCCGGCGACCGGCGAGGTCTACGTCGCGACCAGCAATGGCGGCATCCACCGGATCGGCGTCCGCGGCTCGCCGGGCCTCATCTTCGCCGATTCGTTCGAGTGAGGCCCGGGCCGCATCGCGCGACTCGCCCTCGGCCCGGGCAGGACCGGAAGGGCGTTCATCCCGCGCCCTCGCGAACCGCGATCGCCTTGATGCCGTTCGCCTCGAGCGTCCCGCGCGCAGCCTCGGCCGAACGCGCGTCGTCGAAGGGACCCGCCCGCACGCGGAACCAGTCGACGCCGTTGACGTTGACCGGGACGACCTGGGCGCGAATTCCCATCAGCGCGAGCCGTGCCTTCATCTGCTCGGCCTCACCCGCGGACCGGAACGATGCGGCCTGGAGATACAGGCGCTGGCCCCCGCTCGCGGCCGGACTCGCGGCCGATGCCGGTGCCGGCTGCGTCGCCTCGCGCCGGATCTCGTCGGTCGGGACGACGGTCTCCATCTCCGGCAGCAGAGTGTAGAAGTCGAACCGGGGCTTGCGTTCGGCCTCGGCCTCCGCGGCCTGGCGAACACCGGCGTCCCCGGCGGCCGGCGGCTCGGCCCGCGCATCGGGGCGCGGACCGCGGTCGCCCCGCAGTTCGGGCACCCAGCCCTGGTGGAAGGCCACCGCCGCCAGCGCAAGGCCGATCGCGATCCCGGCGAGCAGCCAGATCCAGAACGGCAGCGGGCTGCGGTCGCCGCCCCGGTATGCCTGTGATGCACGCTTGACCATCCGGAACTCCTTGAGGCCGTCGATCCGGCCTACATCGATTCGGGTGCCGAGACACCGAGGATCGCAAGCCCACCGGCCAGCACGTGCCGCACCGCCTGGCACAGGTACAGACGGCCGCAGCGCAGTGCGTCGTCCTCGACCAGGATGTCGACCGCGTTGTAGTACGCGTGGAAGGCGGCGGCCAGTTCGCGCAGGGCGTTCGCGACCAGTTGCGGCGAACGCGCGGCGCCCGCGTTCGCGAGCGTCTCCGGCCAGTGCAGCAGCTGCTGGATCAGCTCGTGCTCGAGCGGATCGGTCAGGCGGTCGCGCGCCGCGTCGCCGCTGGCGCGGTTGTAGGCGAGACCCTTCTCGTGGGCCTGGCGGAACAGGCTCGCGATCCGGGCGTGCGCGTACTGCACGTAATAGACCGGGTTGTCGTTCGACTGCGAACGCGCGAGGTCGAGGTCGAAGTCGAGATGCTGCTCGTGGCTGCGCATCACGTAGAAGAAGCGCGCCGCATCGCGACCGACTTCCTCGCGCAGCTGGCGCAGCGTGACGAAGTGACCGGCGCGCGTCGACATCTGGACCTTCTCGCCCTTCTCGAACAGCACCGCGAACTGGACCAGCAGGATCTCGAGCCGCGCGGGGTCGAGCCCGAGGCCGGCGGCGGCGGCCTTGAGCCGCGCGACGTAGCCGTGGTGGTCGGCGCCGAAGATGTAGACGATGCGGTCGAGGCCGCGCTCGTACTTGTCGAGCAGGTAGGCGATGTCCGACGCGAAGTAGGTGGTCGCGCCGTTCTCGCGCACGACCACGCGGTCCTTCTCGTCGCCGAAGGCGGTCGCCTTGAACCACAGCGCGCCGTCACGCCGCTCGATGTGGCCGCGCGCGTCGAGCGTCTCGATCGCCCTGGCGACGCGGCCGGACGTCGTCAGCGAGCGCTCGCTGAACCAGCGCTGGTACTCGACCCCGAACTCGGCCAGGTCCTGGCGGATGTCGGCGAGGCACCACTCGAGGCCGGCGTCGAAGACGCGCCGATAGGCCGCCTCGCCAAGCAACTGCTTGGCGCGGGACACCAGCGCGTCGACGTGGGTCTCCTTGTCGCCGCCCTGGGACTCGTCCGGCGGCAGGCCATCGCCGATCTCGAACGCCGGGTGCTTGAGCGCGTCGCCCTCGCGCTGGCGCAGGCTGCGCGCGATCTCGACGACGTACTCGCCCTTGTAGCCGTTGTCCGGGAAGCGGACCGCGACGCCGCCGAGCTCGAGGTAGCGCAGCCAGACGCTGACCGCGAGGATGTCCATCTGGCGGCCGGCGTCGTTGACGTAGTACTCGCGGTGCACGCGGTGCCCGCAGGCCTCGAGCAGGTTCGCGAGCGAGGCGCCGTACGCCGCGCCGCGGCCATGGCCGACGTGCAGCGGACCGTTGGGATTGGCCGAGACGAACTCGAGAAGCACCGACTCGCGCGAGTCCTCCGGCGCGTGGCCGTAGCGGTCGCCGGCCTCGATCACGCGCCGCACCGTCGCGGCGAGGCAGGCCGGGCTGATGAAGAAGTTGAGGAAGCCGGCGCCGGCGACCTCGACCTTCGCGACATGCCGCGACTCCGGTAGCGTCCGGACCAGCGCCTCGGCCAGCTCGCGCGGATTGCGCTTCAGCGCCTTGGCCAGCAGCAGCGCGACGTTGCACGCGTAATCGCCGTGCTGCTTGCTGCGCGAACGCTCGACCACGAAGGCCGGCTCGTCGCCGGGCGGCAGCTGCTCGAGCCGGCGCAGGTCCAGGATCGCCTGCAGCACCAGCTCGCGGATCAGGTCTTTCACGTCGGAACCCGTCGGCGGGACAAGATCGGGAGTTTATCAGTCGGATCGGTCGCGACTCCGGTTCGCGCGCCACGCACCCGGCGCGCGGGTCGGTTGGCGGCCGGTCGCGCGCCTCAGTCCGGCTTCCAGCGGTAGCCGGCGCCGTGGATCGTGTCGATCGCATCGAACGCGGGGTCGATCGCGAGGAACTTCTTGCGGATGCGCTTGATGTGCGAGGTGATCGTCGCGTCGTCGACCAGCACCTGCGCGTCGCGCATCAGCTGGTCGCGACTCTTGACGTGGCCCGGATGGCGGACCAGCGCGTGCACCATCCAGAACTCGGTCACCGTGAGCGGCACCTCGACGCCCTTCCACGTGACGCGCATCCGTTCGGATGCGAGCGCAAGGTCGCCGTGGCTGATGATCGCCTCGGTCGGCGGTGGCCGGCGCAGCGCGTCGACCCGGCGCAGCAGCGTGTTGATGCGCGCGGTCAGGTGGGGCAGCGACAGGTCCTTGGTCAGGTAGTCGTCGGCTCCGAGCCGCAGGCCCGAGATCACGTCGAAGTCGCTGTCACGCGCGGTCAGGAAGATGATCGGCAGCTGCGGATCGCGGTGGCGCAGTTCCCGGCACAGCTCGAAGCCGCCCTCGGGCTCGTCGCCGAGGCCGACGTCGATCAGCACGAGGTCCGGCAGCCGCAGCTCGAACGCGCGCGAGGCCTCGGCGCGCGAGCCGTAGTTCCAGATCTCGAAGCCGAGCCGCTTCAGCGCGTCGCTGTAGTTCGCGCGGATGGCGGGCTCGTCCTCGACGATCGCGATCGTTCGGGCCATTGGGGCTCACTTGCGTTGGACCGGCCGCGAAGCTTAGGCCGCGCTCGAACGGCGGCACAACGCGCCACGGGCTTCGGCCCGGCCTGCGCCAGATTCGCGTGGCGCCGGTGCGACTCGCGGATGATCGGCCGGGCGGCGCGAGCGCGCCGCCCGGCCACCGACCGCTCAGCCGGCGCGTCGCGCCAGCACGCCGATCGCCGACAACGCGAGCAGCCCGACCAGCAGCCACAGCGCCCAGCGCGCGTCGGCCGGAACCGGAATCGCGATCTGGCCGGCGGTCACGGCGGTCGCGCTGACCGCACTCGCGCCCGGAATCGCGGTCGGGGTGATCGTCGCGACGTTGGTGAAGGTTCCGCCGGCCGCCGGCACGGTCCCGGTGATCGCGTAGACCAGCTGGCCGCCGGGCGGGAAAACCGCGATCGTCTGATTGATGTTGTTGCCGGATCCCGACGCATTCGGACAGGCCGCGCCGTTCGAGGCCGTGCAGGTCCAGGTCACGTTCGTGATCGCCGCCGGCACCGGATCGGTGAACACGCTGCCCGCGCCGTCGGCCGGCCCGTTGTTGATGATCGTGACGATCCAGGTCAGCGAACCACCCGGATTGACCGTCGCCGGTCCGGTCTTGGTGATCGCGACCGAGATCGTCGGGCCCGTCGTCGGACAGGCGTAGTCGGTGAAGTTGATCGCGAACGGCGTGATCGTGTCGCCCGGCGAGGTCAGGGCCGGATTGGCGCCGGCGGTGCCGGGCCCGGTCGCGGCGCCCCACCAGTTGCACGGCAGGTTGCCGGTGCCCTCGTCGGGCTGGTTGTCGAAGCCGGCGACGAGACTGCCGGTGAACTGGTTGCGACTGCCGGCGATCAGCGGCAGCGCCGGTCCCATCGGCGAACGACGGCGCGGGAGGAGTGCTCGTTGCGAATCGACGAATGGACGTCCTCGGGGCATCTCCCGCACCGACGGCATCCGCGATGATCGACCGCGGCGCACCGCGACCGCCACCGTGCCGTTGGGGACTTCGAGCGAAGGCGTTTGATTCGATGACGAGCGGCGATCAGGTCGCGGATATCGCCGCGCGCATCGCCGCGATCGTCGCCCCGTAGTCGGCGCTGCCGAAGATCGCTGAGCCAGCGACGAAGGTATCGGCGCCGGCCGCCGCGATCGCGCCGATATTGGTCGCGTTGACCCCGCCATCGACCTCGAGCCGGATCGCGCGGCCGCTCTGGTCGATCCGCTCGCGGATCGCGCGCACCTTGTCGAGCGCCGACGGAATGAAGGCCTGGCCGCCGAAGCCGGGATTGACCGACATCACGAGGATCAGATCGAGCCGATCCATCACGTGGTCGAGCCAGGCGAGCGGCGTCGCCGGGTTCAGCACGAGACCCGCCTGGCAGCCGGACTCGCGGATCAGCCCGAGCGTGCGATCGACGTGCTCGCTGGCCTCCGGATGGAAGCTGATCAGGCTGGCCCCGGCCTTCGCGAAGTCCGGCACGATGCGGTCGACGGGCTTCACCATCAGGTGCACGTCGATCGGCGCGGTGATCCCGTAGCGACGCAGCGCCGCGCAGACCATCGGTCCGATCGTCAGGTTCGGGACGTAGTGGTTGTCCATCACGTCGAAGTGCACCCAGTCGGCGCCCGCCGCGAGCACCGCATCGACGTTGGCGCCAAGGCGTGCAAAATCCGCAGACAGGATCGACGGGGCGATGACGGGGGGCTGGCGCATCGTGGGCCTCGACGGTCTGGGTGGCGGAGAACCGGGGGTCAGGACCAGCCGCGCTCGGCGCGGATCGCGTCCCACGCGGCGTTGACCTCGGCCGCGCGCGCCGCCTCGGCAGGGTCCTCGCCGGCGCGGTCGGGATGGTAGCGGGCGATCGCGCGCCGCCAGGCCGCGCGGCAGGTGTCCTCGTCGGCCTCGCGCGGCACGCCGAGGACCGCGTAGGGATCGGCCACCGTCCGCGGCCGCGCCTGCGGGGCCTCGCCACGGCGGCGGCGTTCGAGGATCGCCGCGAAATCCGAATCGCGGATCCGCCAGCGACGCGCGGCCGCCTCGAGCACGAGGCGCGCGGCGGGCGCGGCATCCGGCGTCCCGTCGGCGAGCGCGATCGCGGCGAGCTGGTCGAGCCAGACGAGCGGAAGTGCCGGATCGGTCACCGCGAAGGCCCGCAGTTCCTCGATCGCGGTTTCGGCCTCGGCCTCGCCGTGGCGCCCGCGATCGAAGTGGATCACGGCGCGGTTGCGCTGCGCAGGATCAAGACCCATCCGCGCGATCAGCGCCTCGACGGCGGACACCTCGGCCTCCGAGACCCGACCGTCGGCGCGGGCCACGATCCCGCACAGTTCGAACAGCGGCACGAACATCGCGCCAGGTGGCCGCTTCGAACGGATCAGGCGCCGGAACCATCCGGCATCCCAGGCGTGACCGACCACGATGCCGGCGAGCAGCCCCAGCCAGTGGCGCGTCAGCGCCAGCCCGAGCATCGCGCCGACGAACTTGCCGATCACGACGCCGCCTCAGGCGTCCGGCGGGCAGGCCGGCTGCGCCGCGTACCACGCCGCGAACGCATCGATCTCGGCCGGCGACAGCGCACCGGCGATCGCGCGCATGCCCGGATGGCGCCGCTCGCCCTGGCGGTAGGCCAGCAGGGAGGCGCGCAGGTAGGCCTCGTCCTGGCCGGCGATCCGCGGGGTCCCGGCGGGGCCGCCGCGGCCATCGTCGGTGTGGCAGGCGACGCACAGCCCGATCTGGGCCGGAGGGCCCGCCTCCGGACCGGCGGCAGGCGTCGGCACATCGCCACAGGCGACGAGGGCGAGCATCACGGGCATCAGCAGAGCCGCGCGGGCGGCGGCGCATCGGAGCGGGGTCGGCATGCGCCGGAGTTTAGGGTCTCGCGGGCGAACGTCTGGTGGATGCGCCGCCGAGCGGCGCGGGCCAGCCGGCACGACCCCTACAATGCAGCGATGACCGCCACAACCGCCCTCCGCGAATCGCAGCTTCGGGGTCTCGAGCTCCTCCACCGCGGCAAGGTCCGCGACGTCTACGCGCTCGACGACGCGCGGCTGGTGATCGTCGCGACCGACCGCCTGTCCGCGTTCGACGTGGTCCTGCCCGACCCGATTCCCGGCAAGGGCGAGATCCTGACCCGTCTGTCGAACTTCTGGTTCGCCGCGACCCGCGACCTGATGCCGAACCACCTGCTCGATGCCGCGATCGACTCGGTGCTGCCCGCGGGCGTGGATCCGGAGCCGTACCGCCATCGCAGCGTGGTCGCACGGCGTCTGCGCGCGCTGCCGGTCGAGGCGATCGTCCGTGGCTACGTCGCGGGGTCCGGCTGGAAGGACTACCAGGCGACCGGCGCGATCAGCGGCATCCGGCTGCCCGCGGGCCTGCGACAGGCCGAGCGCTTGCCCGAGCCGATCTTCACGCCGTCGACCAAGGCCAGGGTCGGGGACCACGACGAGAACATCGCCTTCGACGCGATGGTTCAGGCCATCGGCGGGGAACTCGCCGAGCAGGTCCGCGAGGCTTCGCTCGCGATCTACCGCTTCGCGGCCGCGCATGCCGCGACGCGCGGGATCCTGATCGCCGACACCAAGCTCGAGTTCGGCGTCGACGCCGACGGCGCGCTGTACGTGATCGACGAGCTGCTGACGCCGGATTCGTCGCGCTTCTGGCCGGCCGACCAGTACCGGGTCGGCGAGAGCCCGCCGAGCTTCGACAAGCAGTTCGTGCGCGACTGGCTCGAGGCGCAGGACTGGGACAAGCGCGCGCCGGGCCCGCGGCTGCCCGAGGCGGTGATCGCCGGCACCGCCGCGCGCTATGCGGAGGCCTGGCGCCGGCTGGCCGGCCCGCCGCTCGCGCCCTGATCGCGAGCCCGGATCGATCGGCGCTCGGGCGCGACACATGCGCCCGAGGGCGGCCTGAGCTATCGTCGGGGGCTTTCCGGACGGGCAGGCGATCGCCCCGACCCGACCACGAATTCATCGCGTACGACCGATCCGACGCCCTGCGGGCGTCCCGAGCCACCGGAGTCCATGCCCATGCGCCCAGCCCTCCTCGTGATCACCGCCCTGGCCGCACTCTCGCTCGTCGCCTGCGGTGGCGGGCAGAGCAATGTCCCCGCGGTCACGGCGACCGCGGTCACCGGACAGCTCGTGTCCGACAAGCCCGCGACGCTGAGCGGTCAGGCGATCGCGACGCTGACGCTGTTCGACATCACCGGCGGCCAGGGCCAGCACATCCGGATCACCGAATCGACCCAGCCGCTCGACGCGGTCCCCGGCGCGTTCCGCCTGCCGATCGATCCGAAGCAGATCAACGGACTGCGCGCGTACGGGATCGCGGTCACCGTGCTCGACCAGGGCACCGTGCGCTACGTCACCGCGCAGCCGGTCCCGGTCCTCACGCGGGGCCAGCCGGCTGAACTGGACGTGCCGTTGGTCGCGGCGCTGCGCGAGGCGGTGATGGACGCGACCGTCGCGTTCAAGCGCGAGTACACCGAGTTCGAGGAGCGCCTCGGCAGCTTCTCGCAGATCATGCTGCAGAGCCGACTGGTCGGGCCCGAGGGCAACCAGACCGGCATCAGCGGCGATGCCTTCACCGACGAGACCGGCGTGCGGATGGTGCGCGAGAACCTCGCGCTGCCGAACAATGGCGGCCGCGTCGAGCGGCGCTTCGCCTTCCGCGACGGACGCCTGTGGGTCGCCCGCGTCGCCAACGGCGACCGCGTGATGCTCGGTTGGGACTCGAGCGGCCAGATCGTCGTCGCCGAACGCAACGGCCAGCCGGACGAGAGCGTCAAGGCGCTCGAGGACGAGTTGCGCAAGGCCGCCGACGAGGCGCGCCGCCAGGCCGAGGCGCGCCGCCGCTGACCCTTCGTCCCGACCGCGAGCCGATCCCGAAGCCGCGGCCCGCCGCGGCTTCTTCGTTTCGAGGATCGCGTCGCCCCGCCTCGCCCGACCGCTCACTCGGCCCCGGCTGCCTCGCATGCCGGGCTCGTTCCGAACGGAACCAGCCGGATCGAATCCGGCAGCCGGGCCGTCGTCCACCCGCCGCCGGCCAGATGGCCCTCGGCCGTGTCGAGGATCGAGTCGAGCAGCACGCCGTCCGGGACGTGGGTCCCGCCGACGATCACGAACGAGCCGCCGCGCAGCGAGGCTGCGCTGGCGATCGCGTGCAGGCGCTCGCGATGGGCCGCCGGCACGACGGGATCGGCGAGGCCGTGGACGAGGAACAGCGGCACCGACAGCCGCGGCACCCGATCGACGTTGCGCCAGACATCCGCGACCAGCCATCGCCCGAGCGCCGGCGCCATGTCGCGCACGGTCGTGAACGTGCCCCAGGCCAACACGGCGTCGGGCGGCGAGCGCTCGGCCAGCGCGATCGCGACGGCCCCTCCGAGGCTGTGGCCGATGCTCCACAGCCGCGCGTCGGGATGGCGTTCGCGCGCCAGCGCGAGGAAGGCTTCCGCGTCGCGCAGCAGCCCGGCCTCCGACGGTCGGCCCGGATTGCCGGCATAGCCGCGGTAGTTCGCCGCGACCAGTCCGAAGCCCCGGTCGAGCAGCGGCAGAAGCCACCACGCGGAATCGGCTGCGTCCGAGGCGTTGCCCGGAAACGCCAGCAGCACCGGCTGCCCGGCCCGCGGCGCCACATGGACGCCGGTCAGCGCCAGGCCATCGGCGGTCCGGGCCTCGACCAGCATCGCGCCGGGCGGAAGCGCGCGCTCGGCCAGCGGCACGGTCGGCGCCGGGTAGATCGCCCAGGCGAAGGGTCCGGCCGAGACCGCGCCAGGAACCATGAGGCCCAGCGCGAGCAGCCACGACGACCCGAACCGGGCGCGGGCACGGGTGCCGGTGATGGACTCGAGCCCGTGCGCGGGGTGGCCGGCCGACGCGGCGATCGGGCCGTGCTCGAGGGCCCGGCCGCTGCCGGCACGGGCGATCGGCTCGCGTGGCTGCATCGCCACCTCCTGTCTCTCCGCGGGCGAGAGCGTAACCAGCCGGGTGTCGCTGGCGGCCCCGCGCGTGGACGCGGGGGTCACGCGCGCGGCTCCCGTGGTGGTGCGCCGCGGCGCTGCCGGTAGCATCCCGGGCATGGGTGAACCCTTGGTTTCCAGCGACGCCGTGCGCCTGCCGCCGTGGCGACGGGTCGTCGTCAAGGTCGGCAGCAACCTGATCGCGCCGGAGGGCCGGCGCATCTCGACCCGGCATCTGCTGCCGATCGCGCGCTTCGTCGCCGAGTGCGCCGACGCCGGCCGCGAGGTCGTGATCGTGTCCTCGGGCGCGGTCGCCGCCGGCCGCGCCGAGCTCGGCACGCCGGTCGCGGCGGGCGCCTCGCTCGGCGTCCGCCAGGCCCTCGCCGCGCTCGGACAGCCGCGGATGTTCGACACCTGGGCGCACCTGCTCGACCGGCCGTGCGCGCAGGTGCTGCTGTCGCGCGACGACCTCCAGAACCGCCGCCGCTACGTCAACGCGAAGAACACGCTGCGCGCGCTGCTCGAGCTTCGCGCGGTGCCGATCGTCAACGAGAACGACTCGGTCGCGATCGACGAGCTGCGCGTCGGCGACAACGACAATCTCGCCGCGCACGTCGCGGTGCTGGTCGAGGCCGACCTGCTGGTGATCCTGTCCGACGTCGCGGGCGTGTTCGAGGCCGACCCGCGAACCCACCCGTCGGCGCAGCTGATCCCGCGGCTCGAGCGGATCGACGAGGCGGTGCTGGCACTCGCCGGCGGCGCCGGCAGCGCGGTCGGCACCGGCGGCATGCGGACCAAGCTCGAGGCCGCCCGCAAGGCCGCGGCCAGCGGTATCCCGACCGTGATCGCGTCGGGCCGCGACGGCGACACGCTCGGCGCGATCGCGCGCGGCGAGTGGCGCGGCACGCTGGTCGAGCGCGCGGCCACGCGCCTCAATGCGAAGGCCCACTGGCTCAAGCATGCGCTGGTCCCGGCCGGTCGGATCATCGTCGATGACGGCGCGTCGGGCGCGCTGCTCGCGCGCGGGGCCTCGCTGCTGCCGGCCGGCGTCGTCGACGTCGAGGGCGAGTTCCGCGCCGGCGACCTGGTCGAGGTCGTGCGCCGCGGCGCCGACGGCGAGCGCGCGATCGCGCGCGGCCTCGCCCAGTACGACGCCGGCGAGTTGAAGCGCATCCGCGGCCGCCCGAGCCACGCGATCGAATCGGTGCTCGGCTACCTCGGCGCCGAGACCGCGATCCACCGCGACGACCTGGTGCTGCTGTGACCGACCTCGATCCAATCCCCCGCGATTCGAACGCCGCGCTCGATGCGCTGGCACGCGACGCCCGCGCCGCCGCGCGCCGGCTCGCCGCGACCGACTCGGCCACCCGCGACGCACTGCTCCGCGCGATCGCCGACCGGCTCGACGCCGAGTCCGATGCGATCCTAGCCGCGAACGCCGACGATCTCGCCGCCGGCCGTGCCGCGGGGCTCACGGCCGCGATGCTGGACCGGCTCGCGCTCGATCCGAAGCGTCTCGCCGCGATCGCCGCGGCGACCCGCGAGGTCGCGGGCCTGCCCGACCCGGTCGGCCGCACCGAGTGGCTCGGCCGGCGTCCGAGCGGCATCGAGGTCGGACGGATGCAGGTGCCGCTCGGCGTGATCCTGATGATCTACGAGGCGCGCCCGAACGTGACCGTCGACGCCGCGGCGCTGTGCCTGAAATCCGGCAACGCGGTGATCCTGCGCGGCGGCTCCGAGGCCTTCCGCTCGAACGCGGCGCTGGCCGACGCGGTCGGTCGCGCGCTCGAATCGCTCGGGCTGCCGCGCGCCTGCGCGCAGCTCGTGCCGACGACCAGCCGCGCCGCGATGGAACACCTGCTGACGCTCGACGGCCTGATCGACCTCGTGATCCCGCGCGGCGGCGAGGGCCTGATCCGCTTCGTCGCCGAGCGCAGCCGGATCCCGGTGATCCGCCATTACAAGGGCGTCTGCCACCTCTACGTCGACGCCGACGCCGACCCGGACGTCGCCGAGCGGCTGCTGGTCGACGGCAAGACCTCGCGGCCGGCGGTGTGCAACGCGCTCGAGACGCTGCTGGTCGACCGGGCGGTCGCGGACGCCCTGCTGGCCCGGCTCTGCGCCGCGCTCGCGGCGCGCGGCGTCGCGATCCGCGGCGATGCCGACACCCGTCGGCTGTGGCCTGCTGCCGGGGAGGCGACCGAGGCCGACTACGACATCGAGCACCTCGACCTTGCGATCAACGTCGCGATCGTCGATGGTCTCGACGGCGCGCTCGGGCACATCGCGCGCCACGGCTCGAACCACACCGAGGTCATCGTGACCCGCGACCCTGCGAAGGCCGCCCGCTTCCAGCGCGAGGCCGACGCCTCGGCGGTGATGTGGAACGCCTCGTCGCGCTTCAACGACGGCGGCGAGCTCGGCCTCGGCGCCGAGATCGGCATCAGCACGACGAAGCTCCACGCCTACGGCCCGATGGGCCTCGACGCGCTGACGACGCGCAAGTTCGTGGTCCGCGGCGAGGGCCAGACGCGGCATCCGGTCTGACGCGAAGGACTCGCCCGGCACATGCGCCGGACCGGGGCCGGCGTATGATCGGGCCCAGACCGCCGACGACCGCCCGACCGCCATGTCCGCCGTCCCGTCCTTCGCCGAAGCCTCGCAACGGCCTTCCGAACTCGAAGGCTGGTTCCGGCCGTTCCGCGAGCGCATCGTCGGCATCGACGCGACCATCGACGGCCCGTTCGGCGCAAGGCCGCTGGTCTACGCCGACTGGATCGCCAGCGGACGCCTGTACGCGCCGATCGAGGAGCGGATCCGGCACGAGATCCTGCCGTACATCGGCAACACCCACACCGAGACCAGCTACACCGGCGCGGTGATGACCCGCGCGTATCACGATGCGCTCGCGCGCATCAAGCGCCACGTCCACGCGGGCCCCAACGACGCGATCGTCTCGTTCGGATCGGGCATGACCGCGGTCGTCAACAAGTTCCAGCGGATGCTCGGGCTGCGCGTGCACGAGAACTACCGCGACCGGGTGATGCCGCGACCCGAGGAGCGACCGGTGGTGTTCGTGACCCACATGGAGCACCACTCGAACCAGACCTCGTGGATCGAGACGCTGGCCGAGGTCCGCGTGATCCCGCCGACCGCCGAGGGTCTCGTCGATCTCGCCGCGCTCGACGCGTTGCTCGACGAGTACCGCGCGCGGCCGGTCAAGATCGCGAGCGTCACCTCGTGCTCGAACGTGACCGGCATCATCACGCCGTACCACGAGATCGCGCGGCGCATGCACGCGGCCGGCGGCCTCTGCTTCGTCGACTTCGCCGCGAGCGCGCCGTACATCGACATCGACATGCACCCCGCCGGCATCCCCGGCGGCGACCTCGACGCGATCTTCTTCTCGCCGCACAAGTTCCTCGGCGGCCCCGGCACCTCGGGCATCCTGGTCTTCGACAAGCGCCTCTACCGCAACCGCGTGCCGGACAATCCGGGCGGCGGGACCGTCGACTGGACCAACCCGTGGGGCGAGCACAAGTACGTCGATGACGTCGAGGCGCGCGAGGACGGCGGCACGCCCGGCTTCCTGCAGGCGATCCGCACCGCGCTCGCGATCGCGCTCAAGGAGCAGATGGGCGTCGATCGGATCCTGGCGCGCGAGCACGCGCTGATCGATCGGATCTGGCCGCGCCTCGCTGCGATCCCGGGCCTCCACGTGCTCGCCGACCAGCACCGCGACCGCATCGGCTGCATCTCGTTCTACGTCGACGGGCTGCACTACAACCTCGCGGTGCAGCTGCTCAACGACCGCTACGGCGTCCAGGTGCGCGGTGGCTGCTCGTGCGCCGGCACCTACGGCCACTACCTGCTCGCCGTGAGCCGCGAGCGCTCGCGCCGGATCACCGACGCGATCAACGCCGGCTGCCTCGCCGACAAGCCCGGCTGGGTCCGGCTGTCGCTGCACCCGACGATGACCGACGCCGAGGTCGACGCGATCGCCGACGCGATCGAGGCGGTCGCCCGGCACCATCGCGAGTGGGCGCGCGACTACCGCTATTGCGAGCGCACCAACGCCTTCCGCTGGGCCGGCCATCCGGTCGGCGACCCGATTGCCAAGCGCGCGGACGCGTGGTTCCGGCCGCTCGAGTGAGTCGATCGGCCGCCCCCCCGTACCCACCAGCGTCCGGCGACGCCCTGATCCCGCGCAACGAAACCGTCGGCTCACGGCGCTAGGCTTCCGGGACGTTTGCCTTGCCACGCCTGCGCCTCCCGATCGCGCCCGCGTCCGGACCGCGCCTCGTCATCGAAGCCCCCATGCGCAAGACCCTGCTGCTGACGACCCTCGGCCTCTCGGCCCAGATCGCGCTCGCCGCGCCGCCGCCCGGCAACGTCGTGTTCCTGCACCCCGACGGCGCCGCGCTCAACCAGTGGGCCGCGGCGCGCGTCCACGTCGTCGGGCCGGACGGCCTGCTCGCGTGGGACCGGCTCCCCGAGATGGCGCCGTACCGCGGTCACATGCGCGACGAGGTCGCGGCGACCTCGAACGGCGCGGCCACGACCCACGCCTTTGGCTACAAGGTCGAGGCGCGCGGCTCCTTCGGCCGCGACGGCGATGGCACGCGCACGCCGCCGACCGATCGCGCGATCGTCGCGCTGTCGGGCTACCCGGGGAGCCTCCTGCGCGAGGCCGCGAATGCGGGCCACCCGACCGGCCTCGTCAACGACGGTCACATCGGCGAGCCCGGCACCGGCGCGTTCGCGGCCGAGATCGGCGACCGCAACGACTGGACCGCGATCGCGCTCGAGATCGTCGCCGGGCGCGACCGCGCGGCGCCGGTCGGCGCATCGAGCGACGCACCCCCGGTCGTGATCCTCGGCGGCGGCGAGCGCGACTTCGTCCCCGCCGGGACCCGACGCTGCGCTGCACGCGAGGCCGGCCGCTACCGGCAGCCGGGGCTCAGGACCTATCCGCTCGACTGTCGCGTCCATGGCCACGACTGGTCCGAGCCCGAAGGCAGGGACGGCGACTTCGGCATCGGCCACGTCGCGCGCGGTCGTCGCGACGACGGCCGGAACCTGCTGCTCGAGGCCGCGCGCGCCGGTTTCGTCGTGATCCGGACCCGCGCCGAGTTCGAGGCGCTGTCGGACCGGCTCGACGCCGACCCCGGGTTCCGCCCGAAGGTGCTCGGGCTGTTCGCCGCGCATCACCTCTTCAACGACCGCAGCGAGGAGGAGCTGATCGCCAAGGGCTTCGTCGAGGGACCCGATGACGAGGATGACCTGCTGCTGTTCGGCACGCCGATCGCGGCGGATCCCGGTCACGACCCGCCGCGCATCGACGCGCTGACCGCGCTCGCGATCCGGGTGCTCGACCGCCACGCCGAGGCCGCCGGCAAGCCGTGGTTCCTGGTCTCCGAGGCCGAGAGCAGCGACAACTTCGGCAACGCCAACAACGCGGCCGGCACGCTCGCGGCGCTTGCGGCCGCCGACCGCGCGATCGCGGTGGTGCTCGAGCGGATCGCGCGCGACGACGCCCGGCCGACCACGCTGCTGGTCGCCGCCGACAGCGACGCGTCGGGGCTTCAGATCGTGCCGGTTCCCGCCGAGCTGGCGACGCTGCCTGCGGTGCCGGTCAATCCGGCGTTCGGCATGGAGCGCGCGACGAACCCGCTCGATGGCGTGCGCGGCCGCGGCAGTGCGCCGTTCGTCGCCGCGCCCGACGCCGATGGCCGGAGGCTGCGCTTCGGCGTCGCGTGGGCGCTCGCGTCCGGCGACGCGGCCGGGGGCATCCTCGCGCGCGCCGCGAGCAGCCGCGACCGATTCGCTGCCGACGATCCCGCGCCCGCCCGCGGCGAGCACGCGCCGCCGCGTGACGATCTCGGGGCCTTTGCGGCGCGCTTCGACAACACCGACGTCTACCGCTTCCTCTACGCCCACCTGTTCGGGCGCTGGCTGCCCGATTCGACGGGACCCGCACCCTCGCGGGACGCGCCGCCCGACGGCGCGCCCTGACGGCGATCGCGAGCCGGCGGTCGATCAGAGACCGCCGGCGAAACCGTGCTGCCGCCAGGCCTCGTAGACCGCGATCGCGACCGCATTCGAGAGGTTCAGCGAGCGCGACCCCGGGCGCATCGGCAGCCGCACGAGGCCATCGCACGGCATCGTGGCCAGCTCGGCGTCGGACACTGAGGCCGACTCGGGCCCGAACAGCAGGGCATCCCCGGGACGCCAGGCGACCAGGTCGTGCCGCAGGCGCGCCGCGGTCGTGAACACGAACAGGCGGCCCGGCCGCACGGCCTGCCGGAAGGCGTCGAGATCGGGGTGGACGGCCAGGCTCGCGAACTCGCGATAGTCGAGCCCGGCACGGCGGAGCCTCGCGTGCTCGACCGAGAAGCCGAGCGGTTCGATCAGGTGCAGGCTGGCGCCCGCGTTCGCGCTCAGGCGGATGACGTTGCCGGTGTTCGGCGGGATCTCGGGCCGGAACAGGACGACGTGGAACACGTCGCCTGCGCGGTCAGCGTGGCCGCAGGAAGCCCGCGGGCAGCAGCGACCGCCAGTCGAGGCTCGGCGCCGAGGGCGTCAACGGGCGCTCGGGCGCAGGCGCGCGGGCCGGCTCGACCCGTTCCTGGGGTTCGACCGCGCACGGCGTCGCGCCGCAGGCCGTCGCCATCGACACGCCGGAGGCGGCCGTGCGATCGCCGGCCAGCCACCATGCGCCACCGGCGAGCAGCAGACAGCCGAGCGCGGCGGTTCGGCGATTCGAAAGGAGGCGTCGAGCGGTCATCGGGTCGCTCCCGTGAGCAGCCGCAGAGGATAGCGCGATCGTGTCCACGTGCCGCGAAGGGCTCGCGGGTGCGCGGCACCGTGCCTGACGCGCCTTGCGCCGGATCGGAACCGTTCAGAATCGGCAGTCGCCATCGAGCGGCGCGGCCAGCACGGCGTCGAGTGCGCCCGCGGCCACCGACCTCCGCTCGGCGGATGGGAAATCGATCCGTGCGGACACATGGCCGCCACCCGGCGTCCGCTGGTTGGTCAGGCCCTCGAAGCGGGCGAGACGTCGGCCGGCCTCGAGATAGGTGACGTCGATGTGCGGGAGCATGAAGGCGTACCACGCGCCAAGCCCCAACCGGATCACCAGCGCTGGCTCGCCGTCGATGGTGGTCTCGCCCTGGCGCCGCACCCTGAACCGCATCACCTCGAGCCGGCTCGGGACCAGGAAGGCGAAATCGACGCGCTCGCCGGCCACGAGGCGATCCCAGTGAAGGCGCACGAAGTCGTCGAATCCGGCGTCGACCACCAGCTGGTCGGGAACCGACAGCTCGGCCGACCGCTCGCGTCCGCCAGCGCGTTCACGGACGGAGACCCGACGCCGGTCGCCGACCGTCTCGACCCGCTCGCGCCAGCCATCGCGCGCGTCCAACAGGTCGAAGTCGGGCGCGCCGGCCCAGTCGGCGTAGCGCACGACCTTGCGCGCATACGGTCGCCCGTCCGGGCATTCGTAGACCACGACCCGGGTGCCGCGGCCGTCGCGATCACGTTCGACTCGATGGCGTTCCCGGTAGAGCTCGACCCGGCCATCGAGCGTGGTCGCGATGCCGAGATACTCGACCGACACCGCCTCGGCAGCGGCCGCCAGCGGTGCGCCGAGCGCGAGCAGCGCGACGAGGACGAGGTTCGTGGCGCGCATCGGCACTCCCGGTCGATCAGTCACGCCACTTGACCGGAACGCGCGTGAACCTGCCGTGGTCGCCGGCCGGTAGACTGACGGGCTTTCACTCGCCGATCCCGACCATGCGCCTTTCCCGCTTCCACCTCGCGACGATCAAGGAAGTCCCGGCCGACGCCGAAGTCGTCAGCCATCGGCTGATGCTGCGCGCCGGCATGATCCGGAAGCTCGCCGCCGGCATCTACACCTGGAGCCCGCTCGGCCTGCGCGTGCTGCGCAAGGTCGAGGCGATCGTGCGCGAGGAGATGGATCGGGCCGGCGCGCTCGAGCTGTCGATGCCGTCGATCCAGCCGCGCGAACTGTGGGAGGAGACCGGCCGTTGGGAACGCTTCGGCGGGCAACTGCTCAAGATCCGCGACCGCAAGGACCAGGAATACTGCTACGGCCCGACCCACGAGGAAGTGGTCACCGACTTCGCGCGGCACGAGCTCAAGAGCTACCGGCAGCTGCCGGTCAACCTGTACCAGATCCAGACCAAGTTCCGCGACGAGATCCGGCCGCGCTTCGGCGTGATGCGCGCGCGCGAGTTCCTGATGAAGGACGCGTATTCGTTCCACCTGACGCCCGAGTGCCTCGAGCGCGAATACCGGAACATGTTCGAGACCTATGCGCGGATCTTCACGCGCCTCGGCCTGCGATTCCGGGCCGTGCGCGCCGACTCGGGCGCGATCGGCGGCAGCGCCAGCCAGGAGTTCCACGTGCTCGCCGATTCCGGCGAGGACGCGATCGCGTTCGCGAGCGGCTCCGATTACGCCGCGAACGTGGAACTGGCGACGGCCGCCCCGCCGGCCGGCCCCCGCCCGGCTCCGTCCGCGGCGATGACCCGCGTGCCGACGCCGACGCAGAAGACCTGCGAGGACGTGGCCGCGCTGCTGGGATTGCCGCTCGATCGCACCGTGAAGAGCATCGCGATCGTCGGCGAGCGCGGCTTCACGCTGGTGCTCGTGCGCGGCGACCATGGGCTGAACGAGATCAAGCTCGCCAAACTCGAGGGATTTGGCGAATACCGCATGGCCCGCGAGGACGAGATCCTGGAGCATCTCGGTTCGCCGCCCGGATTTCTCGGGCCGGTCGCGCCGAGGCGGCCGATCGTCGTCGTCGCCGATCGCGACGTCGCGGTGATGGCGGATTTCGTCTGCGGCGCCAACGCCGAGGGTTTCCACCTGACCGGCGTGAACTTCGGGCGCGACCTGCCGGAACCGGATCTCGTCGCCGACCTCCGCAACGTGGTCGAGGGGGATCCGGCCCCGGAGGGCGGCGGGGTGCTCTCGATCGCGCGAGGGATCGAGGTCGGCCACGTGTTCCAGCTCGGCCAGAAGTACGCCGAGGCGATGGGCGCGCGCGTGCTCGACGAAACCGGCCGGGCCCAGGTCGCCTGGATGGGGTGCTACGGGATCGGCGTGTCGCGGATCGTGGCCGCGGCGATCGAGCAGAACCACGACGAGGCCGGGATCATCTGGCCGGAACCGATGGCGCCGTGGCGGATCGCGGTCTGCGTGATCAACCCGAAAGGCGACCCGGCGGTCGCCGCCGCGGCCGAGGAACTCTACGCGATGCTGTCCGCGCGCGGTCTCGAGGTGGTGCTGGACGATCGGGGCTTGCGCCCGGGACCGATGTTCGCGGACATCGAGCTGATCGGAATCCCGCACCGGGTGGTCGTGTCCGAACGCGGCCTCGCGGCCGGGACCTTCGAATACCGTCAGCGACGCGAGTCCGAGAGCCGCGCGCTGACGCGCGACGCGCTGCTCGCGCTGTTCGACTGACGGCGTCGGGATTCGGCATGGTCGACCCGACGAGCGCTGCATCGGGCGACCGCTGCGACGAACCCGGGCGGTCGGCCCGCCCGGGCGAACAGGACTGCTGGCCGGGCTCAGCCGCCCGGCGGAATCAGCATCTGCTCCTTGGTCATGCCCTGGGCCATCAGTTCACGGACCCATTTCGGGCTGACGCCACGCCCGGTCCAGACCTCGGCGTGGTTGTTCGGATTGCGGTACTTCGGCGCGATCTTGCGGCCGGTCGAGCCACCCTTGGCCTTGGCCTTGCCCTTCTTCGCCGCGCGCGGGCCGGGTCCGGACGGGCCCGCCTTCACCAGATCCTGCAGGCTCAGCCCCTCCTTCTTGAGGATGGCCATCACCTTGGCGCGAACCTTCTCGATCTGGCCCTTCTCGAGCCGTTCCTTGCGCTTCGAGAGCTTCGCCGCGAGCGCGTTGATCTCGGCGAGACTCAGCTTGCTGACGTCGACCATTTCCTCCTCCGATTGATGGTGGCCCGACCCGGATGGCCGGGGTGCTTGCCATATTACTCGAAAATGACGGTCGATTAAATCCGGCATGCCGGGCGTCCCCGGGCGGCCGACCGGGGGTGGCGGGACGGCCGCGGTCCGGCACGGGGTGAATGCGGCCGACGCGGGAGCCGCGGCTCAGAGCGACTTGCGCGGCCGCAGCAGCATGTTTCCGAACAGCAGGCCGCCGGCGAGGCAGGCCAGCAGCACCACCATCGAGATCGCGGTGTCGAGACCGAGGTAGACGTCGCGCTCGAACACGAAGAACAGGCTGCGGTAACCGACACTGCCGGGGACCAGCAGGATGATGCCGGGGACCCGGACCAGCGCGCCCGGGCGATTCAGCCAGCGCCCGTAGAGATTCGAGAGCACCGTGATCACGAGCGCGCCGACGAAAACGCCGAACTCGGCGCCGTACGCGGCGCCGACGCCCTTCGCGACGAAATAGCTGACCAGCGCCGATGCGACGACCGTCGGCACGTCGCGGGCGGCGGCGCGAAACAGCACCGCGAAGGCGAATCCGGCCATCAGCACGCCGACCGCGGCGGTCCAGTCGGGCGCCGGCTCCGGCACGAACGGCGGCGTCGCGACCCCGACCAGCAGCATCAGCTGGCTCGCCGCGATCGATCCGAACGCGAGTTTCAGCAGCACGGTCAGCGCGCCGGCGAACCGCGCGACGCCCGAGACCAGGTGCTGCTGGGCCAACTCGACCGCGGCGGTGGTCAGCATCAGGCCGGGCAGCAGCACGATCAGTCCGGCGATCACGACGACGTTGACCGTCAGGGGCACCCAGTAGGCCGCGACCAGCGTCGCGAGGATCGTGACCACGAAGGCCGCGACGACCTCGAGCGATGCGGCCGCGGCGCGCCAGCGCCCGGCGAGCCACGACAGTCCGCCGACCAGCGCGCCGATCGAAGCGCCGACGCCGATGTCGGCCCAGCCCCCCTTCAGCATCGCCGCGACCGCGGCCGCCGTGGTCGAGAAGGCGGCGACGGTCAGCGTGTTCCAGAGCACGCCGGCGCGTGGCGGCAGGTCCCGAAGCGCGCGCTGGCCCTCATCGATGCCGATCGCGCCCGACGCGACCTGCTCGGCGATCGCATCGACGCGTGCCATGCGACCCAGGTCGATGTCGCCCGGGTCCATCCGGATCACCTGCGTGTGCCGGGCCGGCAGGTCGGCGGGATCGGTGGCCTCGCGGAACGACAGCAGCATCGAGGTCGGCGTCGACAGGCTCTCGCACGCGAGCCCGAGCCGGCGCGAGACCTGGTTCACCGCGCGCTCGAGCCGTGGCGCGGTCGCCCCGGTCTCGTGCAGGCGACGCGCCAGCAGCGCGACGAAGCGGATGCGCGACAGGAAGTCGGCGTCGGCGGCGGATTCGGCCATCGCACTAGCGTATCGGCATCGTGCGACCGACAATGGCAGGCTTCGACCCGGGAACGACGGCGTGGGCCTCGGCGAATTCCTCTCGCTCGCAAGCGCCCTCACCTGGGCCCTCGGCGTGATCCTGTACAAGCGGCTCGGCGAGCGGTTGCCGCCGCTGTCGCTCAATCTGTACAAGAACCTGCTGGTGCTGTCGGCGCTGCTGCCGCTGATCGCGATCTGGCACGGATTCGCGCCGCCGGCGCTCACCCCCGCCGAGGTCCTGGTCTGCCTCGCCTCGGGACTCGTCGGCATCGGGATCGCGGACACGCTGTACTTCCGCGCGCTGAACCGCGTCGGCGCCGGCCGGATGGGCATCGTCGGCAACTGCTACAGCCCGTTCGTGATCCTGCTCGCGTTCCTGTTTCTCGATGAACGGCTGTCGACGATCCAGCTGGCCGGGTTCGCGCTGGTCACGGCGGGCGTGCTGGTGATCCACGAACCCCACGGCGACCGCGAGATCGGTCGCCGCGACCTCGCGATCGGCCTTGCGACCGGGGTCCTCGCGGTGCTGCTGATGGCGGTCGCGATCGTGATGGTCAAGCGGATCCTCGAACATGCCGACCTGCTCTGGGTCAGCGCGATCCGGATGGCCGGCGGCGTCGCCGGGATGCTGCTGATCGCCGTGATCCTGCGACAGGGCCTCGGGACGCGCGGTGGGCCGCTCGGCCCCCGCGGCTGGGCGCTGCTGGTCGTCGCCGCGCTGGTCGGCCAGCTGCTGTCGATGCTGCTCTGGCTCGGCGGCTACAAGTACACGACCGCGTCGGTCGCGGCGATCCTGAACGAGACCGCGTCGGTCTGGATCGTGCTGCTCGCGTGGCTGCTGCTGCGCGAACCGATGTCGAGGCGCAAGGCGATCGGGATCGCGCTGACGCTGGCGGGCGTCGCGTGCATGCTGGGCTAGCGGCCGTGTCGGCCCTCCGACGTCCGGGCCGCCCGGGATCGATCGCCGGCGGGAGCGACGATCGGCGGCTCCACGCGCGCTCCTGCGGGCCCCTCGATGACGCCCGAGCGGTGTCTGGAAGCGCGTGGCGTGGCCCGCGCGACGGGACCGCGGTCTCGCGGTCAGCGCGCCGCCGGACCGCAGTACAGCGTGACCTGCGCGCGCGCGGTCTCGAGCTGGCGCTGGGCCTCCTCGGGCGTCAGCGTGCGCTGGCTGCCATCGGGGTTCAGCATCGTCACGGTCGGATTCGCCTCGATCGTCGCCACGTTCGCGCGCGCCGCCTCGCAGGCCTCGCGGCGCCGCTTCTCGAGCTCGGCCGAGCGCTGCGCTGCGGCCTGCTGTTCGGGCGATTCGGGCTGCGCGGGCTCCACCGCCGCCACCTCGGTTCGCCCGGTGCTGATGTTGATGCGCTCGCCCTTGATGCCTTCCGGAGGCGGCTGCTGCGTGTAGTGCCAGACGCCGTTCGCGTCCTGCCACTTGAAGAAGTGCTCCGCGCCGAGGCTCGCCGGCGCGGCGAACGACAGGGTGGCCAGCAGGATCAGCGTGCGCATCGGGGCATCTCCCGGTTCCGATGTGCGCTTGTTAGCACCGCGACGGCCGGCGCACAAGGACCCCGGCGATGGATCGACCGCCGCCCGCCGGATTCCGCGAACCGCGACACACTTCGTCCACGCTGGCCGGCTCGCGACGCCGGCTCCGGAGTCGGGCAGCCGGCCATGCGCGGGGCCGGTCCCGCGCCGCGGTCGCCGGGAGTCCGGGCGGGGCCGGCCGATGCCCATCCGGGCTAGACTTTCGAGACGCTCTCCCACTCGACCGTGATGGATCCGTCCCAGCCCGGCCCGACCAAGCGCGCGCGCGGCATCTACCTGCTGCCGAACCTGTTCACGACCGGCGGGATGTTCGCCGGCTTCTACGCGATCATCGCCGCGATCAACAACGAGTTCGTCGCGGCCGCGATCGCGATCTTCGTCGCCGGGCTGCTCGACGGCATCGACGGCCGGGTCGCGCGACTGACCGGGACCCAGAGCGAGTTCGGCGTGCAGTACGACTCGCTCGCCGATCTCATCAGCTTCGGGCTCGCGCCGGCCCTCGTGATGTACCTGTGGGCGCTGGTCGAGCTCAAGGCCGTCGGCAACGCCGCCGGCAAGCTCGGCTGGTCGGTCGCCTTCCTCTACGCCGCGTGCGCGGCGGTGCGGCTGGCGCGTTTCAACACCCAGGCCGCGGTGGTCGACAAGAAGCACTTCATCGGGCTGGCCAGTCCGGCGGCGGCCGGCATGCTGATGGCCTTCGTATGGCTGATGAACCAGGAGGGCTTTGCCGGCGCCGACGTCGCGTGGGGCGCGCTGGCGCTGACCTTCGTGGTCGCGCTGCTGATGGTCAGCCGGATCCGGTACCTGAGCTTCAAGCAGGCTCCGGCCGGCGAACGGATGCCGTTCCTGCTGGTGCCGGCGATCATCGGCGTGTTCGTGCTGCTCGCGATCAATCCGCCGCTGGTGCTCGCGGTCGTCGGCATCGCCTACCTCGCGAGCGGTCCCGCGATCGCGCTGATCGGCTGGCTGCGGCGACGGCGCGCCGAGGTGTCCGGATGACCCCGTCGATGCATCGCGCGGCGACGCCGGCAAGGCGGCGGCTGCTCGACGCGCTCGGCATCGTTCGCCACGTCCGTCGCGGGCGCTACGCGCCGACCCAGCGCGATCGGCCGGTCGTGCTGGTCGAGCGATCCGAAGACGCCGACCATCCGCTGCTGCGCGCAATCCTCGCCGCGCTCGGGATCGATGCGCGCCAGGTGGAGGTCGCGCGGACGCCGGTTCCGGCCGGGCTCCGCGTCCGGCTGAGCTTCGGCGTCGAGCCGGTGGCGGCGGAGGTCACGGCGCCGGCCCTCGACGCGCTGCGACGGGATCCGGCGGCCAAGCGTGCGTTGTGGCGGGCGTTGCGCCGGATGCTGCGCGGGGACTGAGCGATGGTCGCGGCGCCCCGGGAGCTGCTGCCGGCACTGCGGCCGATGACCGAGGCGGACCTGACCGAGGTCGCCCGGATCGAGGCGGCGGCCTATGCGTTCCCGTGGACGATCGGAATCTTCCGCGACTGCCTGCGGGCCGGCTATCACGCGTGGGTGCTGGCGCGCCCGGGCACGATCTACGGCTACGGCATGCTCAGCATCGCCGCCGGCGAGGCGCACCTGCTGAACCTCTGCATCGATCCGGTGCGACAGGGGGAGGGCCACGGCCGTCACCTGCTCGCGCGGCTGATCGATCTCGCGCGCTGGCATCGCGCCGAGCGGATCTTCCTCGAGGTGCGGCCGAGCAACGCGGCGGCCATCGCGCTGTACCACGACATGGGCTTCAACGAGATCGGCCGACGCCCGAACTACTACCCGGCGCACGGCGGCCGCGAGGATGCGCAGGTCATGGCGCTGGAGCTGCTGGCGCCGGAGCGTTGAGCGGCGCCGGCGCCACGTCGGCGTCGATGGCCCGGTCAATCCGCGCGACGATCTCGTCGAAGAACGGATTGGAGGTGATCCGCGCGAGGTCCGCTGCGGCGACGACCAGCACGCCGCGTTCGCCACGTGCCGGCAGCGAACCGAGATGCACGCCCGGGATGTCGCCCGGATCGGGAGCGAGCCCGTACAGGCCGTCCCGGACCGGGAACGGCAGCGCGACGTGCGACAGCGAGTAGACCCCGTCCGGGAAGCGCAGTCCGGTCTCCCGCAGGCGCGCCACCGACTCGCCGGCCGGCGTGCAGCGCTCGACGAGCACCGCATCGGACCTGCCGGCGTTCGAGTAGTCGCAGGCCGTCCATGGCCGCGGCGATGGCGGCAGCAGGTCGTCGGCCGAGGGATTGCGCCGATGCGTCAGCGGACCGAGGTCGGCCCGCCGGTCGAGGTCGAACAGCACCAGTTCGCTGCCGTTGGCCGGAAGCCGCGCGAACAGCGCCGCGACCACGGCCGGCGTCGAGACCGTCGCATCGACGGTCGACTGGAACGCGAGTATCGGCGGCAGGTCCGCGAGGGCGCCGTCGGCGGCGCGCCGCGCAAGCCGTGCCTGCACGTCGCGCGCCAGCAGCGAGGACTCGCGCGCGGCGCGGACCGGGAACGAGTTGTACTTGTACGGGTTGTACTCGGGCGCGACGTCGATCCAGGCCGCGCGCGCGAATGCGGGGAACACCGCCGGCCAGCCGAGCACGCCGGCAAACCGTGCCAGCGCCGAGACGCCGATCATCGGCGAGAGCATCACGATCCGGTCGGCACGCGGCGCCTCCGCACCGTCGAGCACGTCGAGCGCGTGCGCGAGCGCCAGCGCCGCGCCGGTCGAGTAGCCGACCACGTGCAGCGGGCCTTCCGGCACCCGGCGTCGCGCCTCGCGCACGGCCAGTCGGGTCGCCGCATGCCAGTCGGCGCGACCGGTCGCGGTCAGCCCCGCCGGCACAGTGCCGTGGCCCGGCAGCCGGGCGCCGACCGTAACAAAACCCCGCGCCCGGTAGTGCTGCGCGACGTGGCGCAGGCTGTAGGGGCTGTCGGTGAGTCCGTGCAGCAGCACCGCGACGCCGCGTGGCGGGCCGTCGGGCTCCAGCGCGTAGGAGCGGTTCCAGTCCTCGTCGCGCCGCGAACGGTGCATCGGACTGCCCGGCCAGTAGCGGTTCGACGCGACCGCGTGGGTCGCCGGCAGGTCCGCGCCGAGCGCGGCGTCGACCTGGTCGAGCAGCGCCGCCTCGTGCGTGATCCAGCCGGCCCAGTCGATCCGGTCGATCGCGGTCGCGTCGAGCTCCCTCGGCACCTCGACGTGCCACGGCAGGAGCGGCGGCGCGCGGCTCGCCTCCCACGCGCGCATCGCGAGCAGGGTCGCGAGGCTGGCCGCCGCGACCAGCACGATGCGTCCGAGCCAGCGGGCGGCACGGCGGTGCATCGGCTCAGGCGCCCCGCCCGCGGCGCGCGAGCAGCGGCTCGAGGAACACCGCGCCGAGCACGATCGCGACGCCGAGGTAGAAGGCCGGCGTCAGCTCGCGGTGCTCGCCGAGCAGCAGCATCGCGAGCCCGATCGCGTAGACGGGTTCGAGATTCACCGCGAGCTGCAGCGAGAACGCGCTGACCTGCCGCAGCGCGACCAGCGACAGCACGAACGGCACGATCGTGCAGAACACCGCAAGCACGAGCAGCAGGATCGCGTCGCGCGCGCCCGGCAACGAGAGCGTCGCCTCGCCGCCCGGCATCGATGCCAGCAGCGGCAGCAATGCCCACAGGATCAGCCAGCCCGATGTCATCTCGACCGCGGTCACCGCGAGCGGATCGGCGCCGGTCGCGAAGCGCTTGTTGAGCACCGTGAACACCGCGGTCAGGATCGCGGAGACGACGCCGACCGCGAAACCGACCCGCATCTCGGCCGACAGCGAGCCGACCACCAGCATCACACCGGGCACCGCGGCGATCCCGGTCACGAGATCGCGCCAGCGGAAGCGCCGCCCGACCCAGAACGGCTCGATCAGCGCCGCAAACACCGCGCCGAGCGCCATGCAGGTCGCCGCGACCGACGCGTTCGCGAGCTTGATCGAGGCGTAGAAGGTGAGCCAGTGCAAGGCGACCACGCCGCCGATCGCGGCCAGCGTCAGCACCAGGCGCGGCGGCATCGCGCGCAACCCGCGCCAGACCCGCGGCAGCAAGGACAGCACGCCCGCGACCAGCAGCATGCGCCACCACACCAGCGCCGCCGCCGGCAGCGAGATCAGCTTGCCGAGGATCGCGGTGAAGCCCCACAGCACGACGCTCGCGTGCACGTAGGCGAGCGCGCGGGCGTGGGTCACCGTCGGGGCCGCGTATGCCTATGGACGCCGCGAGACGCGGCCCGCTTCAGGGTCGGGTGCGCACCGCGAGCAGGCCGGCGAGGATCAGGATCACTGCCAGCAGCACCGCGCCGGGCGGGGCCAACGTCGGCACGGGCACCACCGGTCGCTCGGCGATGTTGAGCAGCGTTGGCGAGAAGGCGCCCGGCGCAAAGGTGAACAACCGAACCTCGTCGATCAGGCCATCGAAGAACTCGACCGAGTTGAAGCTGTTGCCGCCGATGTTGAAGGTCCCGGAAGGCGGATTCGGCGCGACGGTGCTCGTGAACACCTGGGTGCCATTGACGAAGAACCGGTTGACGCCGCCATCGCGGACGATCGCGAGATGGGTCCAACCGGTGCCAACCGTCCCGCCACCGGCGAGCGTGACGCCGCCATACAGGAAGCCCCAGCCCGCGCCCGCCCGGAAGATGCCGAAGCCGCTGTTCGACGAGTTGCCGTTGTAGACGACCTGCGCGTTGCCGGTCGTGCTGTTCGACCGCACCCAGGCCTCGACGCCGAAGTTGTCAGTCGGCATTGCGATCACCGAGCCCTGATATCGCGCGGTGGTGCCGTCGAAGCGGATCGAGACGTTGCTGAACACGCCACGCGGCGCGCCGTCGCCCGAGTAGACCGGCGATCCCACGCGCGTCAGCGGTGCGCCGGCGGCACCCGGCTGCGTCTGCGCATTGGCCGGTCCGCCGATGACGACGCCGAGGTCGTTCTCGCCCATCCGGTACTCGGCAACGATCGTCAGCTGGGCCGTGGCCGGTCCGGCCACGACCAGGGCAAGCAGGCCGCAGGCCATGCGAAGCAGTTTCATTTGTTCGTTCCCCGGTCGCGTGCTGCCCAACGAGCGTCCATCCGCCCGTCAGGCCGGCCGGAGAATACCGGCTTTACCTTTCGTCGGCAGCCACGCGCCGCGCACGCGATTCAAGCCCCGCCGAGCTTCGCGGCCTGCGCCTTCAGCGCCGCGAGGCTGGTCGTGAAGTCGGCGAGGCGCTGGCGCTCCTGCTCGACCACCGACGCCGGCGCATTGCGGACGAAGGTCTCGGTGCCGAGCTTCGCCTCGCACTTCCGGATCTCGCCCTCGAGGCGGGCGATCTCGCGCTTCAGGCGCGCGCGCTCGGCGTCGAGGTCGATCAGGCCGGCGAGCGGGATCAGCAGACGCAGCTCGCCGAGCACCGCGACCGCGGCCGCCGGCTCCTCGCCGCCCGCCGCGAGGGCCTCGATCGACTCGAGCCGCGCGAGGAAGCGCAGCGCGGCATCGAAGTGCGCGAGCCGACGCGCGTCCTCGGTGGTGCCGCCGGCGTGGAGCAGCGGGATCGCCTTCGACGGCGCGATGTTCATCTCGCTGCGGATCCGGCGGATGCCGGAGACCGCGTCCTTGAGCCAACCGATCTCGGCGGCGGCGGCTGGGTCGCGCGGGACCTCCGACGAGTGCGGGTAGCGCGCGCGGCTGACGGTCGCGCCGCCGCGTCCGATCCTTGGCGCGACTTCCTGCCAGATCGCCTCGCTGATGAACGGGATGATCGGATGCAGCGCGCGCAGCAGGATCTCGAGCACGGCGAGCAGCGTCATCCGCATCGACGCGGCCTCGGCCGGATCGGCGCCGTCGGCGAGCGCGGGCTTCGCCAGCTCGACGAACCAGTCGCAGTAGTCGTTCCACGTGAACTCGTAGAGCGCCTGCGCGACCTGGTCGAAGCGGTAGGCCGAAAGCCCCGACTCGACCTCGGCCAGCGCCCCGGCGAGGCGGGTCAGGATCCAGCGCTCGGCCTCGCTGCGCGCGACGACCGCGGCATCGGCCGGTGCCGAGAATCCATCGGTGTTCATCAGCACGAAGCGCGCTGCGTTCCAGAGCTTGTTGCAGAAGGCCTTGTAGCCCTCGCAGCGCTTGAGATCGAAGTTGATCGTGCGGCCGTGGGTCGCGAGCGCGGCGAAGGTGAAGCGCAGCGCGTCGGCGCCGACCGCGCGGATGCCGTCCGGGTACTCCTTGCGGAGGCGCTTCTCGACCTTGTCGCGGACCTGCGGGATCAGCAGCGACTTCGTCGACTTCTCGACCAGCGCCTCGAGCTCGATGCCGTCGATCAGGTCCAGCGGGTCGATCGTGTTGCCCTTCGACTTCGACATCTTCTGCCCTTCGGCGTCGCGCACGATGGCATTGATGTAGACCTCGCGAAACGGGATCCGGGCCGACAATGCCTGGCGCGCGGGCTCGTAGCCGCCATCGTCGCGGCGGCCGGCGAAGTAGACGCTCGCCATCACCATCCGCGCGACCCAGAAGAAGATGATGTCGAAGCCGGTGACCAGCACCGACGACGGCAGGAAGCGCTGGAACTCCGCCCACTCGGCCGCGCGCGCCGGCGTGTCGCCGGGCCAGCCGAGCGTCGAGAACGGCCACAGCGCCGACGAGAACCAGGTGTCGAGCACGTCCGGGTCCTGCGTGAGCGCGCCGACCGGCTCGGGGCCGCCGTGCGCGCGCGCCCACGCGAGCGCGTCGGCCAGGTCCTCGCCGACGTAGAGGTTGCCGGCCTCGTCGTGCCAGGCCGGGATCCGGTGGCCCCACCAGAGCTGGCGGCTGATGCACCAATCCTGGATGTTCTCGAGCCACTGCACGTAGGTCGTGGTCCAGTTCTCGGGCACGAAGCGGATCGCGCCCGAGGTCACCGCCTCGAGCGCCGGCTGCGTGATCGCGCGCCGCCCGCCCGGACGGCCGTCGGGCAGCGTGTCGCGGGTCAGGTCCACGAACCACTGGTCGGTCAGCATCGGCTCGATCACCGCATCCGAGCGCTGGCTGATCGGGACCATCAGCCTGTGCCTGCGGGTCTCGACCAAGAGGCCCTGCGCGTCGAGGTCGGCGAGCACGCGCTTGCGCGCCTCGAAGCGGTCGAGGCCGCGATAGGCGGCCGGCGCGTTCTCGTTGACCTTCGCGTCGAGCGTGAGGATCGGCAGCGGCTCGAGCCGGTGGCGCTGGCCGATCGCGAAGTCGTTGAAGTCGTGCGCCGGCGTGATCTTGACGCAGCCGGTGCCGAACGCGCGATCGACGTAGGCGTCGGCGATCACCGTGATCCGGCGACCGGTCAGCGGCAGCTCGAGCTGCCGGCCGAGGAGGTGCGCGTAGCGCTCGTCGTCGGGATGGACCGCGACCGCGACGTCGCCGAGCATCGTCTCGGGCCGGGTGGTCGCGACGACCACGCCCTCGCCGCCGTCGGCCGCCGGGTAGCGGATCAGCCACAGCGAGCCGTCGCGCTCCTCGTTGTTGACCTCGAGGTCCGAGACCGCGGTCTGCAGCACCGGGTCCCAGTGCACCAGGCGCTTGCCGCGGTAGATCAGGCCGTCGCGGTACCAGCGCACGAACACGCGCCGGACCGCGGCCGACAGGCCCTCGTCCATCGTGAAGCGCTCGCGGCTCCAGTCGATCGAGGCCCCGAGCCGGCGCATCTGGTTCGTGATCGTCGAACCCGATTCCTCCTTCCACGCCCAGACGCGCCGGACGAAGGCCTCGCGCCCGAGGTCGTGGCGCGTGAGGCCCTCGGCCGCAAGCTGGTTCTCGACGATCTTCTGGGTCGCGATGCCGGCGTGGTCGGTGCCGCCCTGCCACAACGTGCGGTGGCCGCTCATCCGCGCGTGGCGGATCAGCAGGTCCATGATCGTCTGCTGGAAGGCGTGGCCCATGTGCAGCGTGCCGGTGACGTTCGGCGGCGGCAGCAGCACGCAGTACGGGGTGCCTTCGCCGTCGGGGGCGAAGCAGCCGATCGCCTCCCAGCGCGCGTACCAGTCGGCCTCGATGGCCTTGGGTTCGAAGCTCTTGTCCATGATCGTTTTCTCGTTTCCCTTGTCCTGACCGAACACGGCGAGCCCGGCACGTTCGGGCTCGGCGGATTCAGGCACCAGCCACGCTGTCGGCCAGTGACAATCGAAAGCGGTTTCGTTCCGGCCTTCGGCCGGACCCAGCAGGGGGCCGACCGCGGCCCCCGTGACTCGTCACGACGAAGCAAACCGAGGAACTCCTGCTTTCGGGGCTGTCCCCCCGCTCGCCCTCGGCACCGCCGCCGCGTGATCCTTCCGGGATCACGCGGTCTTCCTCGTCGCGGCTGGCCAACGCTTCGTGCCGGGACACGGCCAGCGTCCGTGCGGTTCTTCCGTTCGGCATCCATGCCTCACCCTCGCTCGTCGTCGCATGCGACGACGAGCTGCGACCCTGTGCTCGAACAGGCGCGCCTGCGTTGCGGCGGCCTGCAGCAGTCAGGGGCACACAAGCCTCCCGGGCCATTCCCCCGCCTGCGCCGTGCCGCGACTCGGCGGCGGTGACGGGGCTTAGGTCACCCAACACGCCATCCATGGCTGGTCGTCTGGATGAAGCCGAGGCTCCTCGCAGGCCATCATGCGGCCATGCAACACCTACCCCGCCGCCAACTGGCCCCTGGGACCCAGACGAGGCGTCCTTATTGCCTGACCACGTGCAGGGTCGTCCCGACCTCACACGGTCCCCCGGTTGCGCCCGATCCACGGCCGGTAGAACGCGCGGATGCGGGCCATGTCGGCCTTGAGATCGTCGCTCATCTCGATCGTCGGGCCGATGCCGATGATCTTCTCCGGGTAGTGGAAGTAGGCCATCACGACCGGCAGGTCGGCGGCGCGCGCGATGCGCCAGAAGCCGCTCTTCCACTCCGTGACCGGCTTGCGCGTGCCCTCGGGCGCGATCAGCAGCCACAGGCGGTCGTGGCCGCGGGCGTAGTCGGCGAGCGCTCCGACCACGCCACCGGTCGCCTGGCGGTCGACCGGGAAGCCGCCGAAGGCGCGCAGGATCGGCCCGAGCGGCCACCAGAACAGCTCCTTCTTGGCCATGAACTCGATGTGGACGCCGAGCGCCATCTTCGCGAGCAGGCCCCACAGCGCGTCGAAGCCCGACGAATGCGGCGCGACGATGATCATGACCTTGTCGCGGTCCGGGAACTCGCCCTCGAGCCGCCAGCCGAACAGGCGCAGCAGCGTTCGGCCGATCCAGCGCACGATCGCCGGGCTGCCGGTGCGCGGCGCCCTGGGCGGCAGCGGCACCAGCACCGGGTCGGCGCGCGCCGGCTCGCCCATCAGTCGCGTTCCCAGTTGCGCGACTGGCGCGCGCGCTTCACTTCGGCGCGCTCGCGCTTGGTCCCGAGCCGACGCTCCTTCGACGCGCGCGTCGGGCGCGTCGGGATCCGCGTCTTCGGGATCTTCAGGCCGGCGCGCAGGAACGCGAGCAGGCGCTCGCGCGCATCGGCGCGGTTGCGCTCCTGGGTGCGGAAGCGGCTCGCCGAGATCACCAGCACGCCGTCGCCGGTCAGGCGGTGGTCGCGGCGCGCCAGCAGTCGCGCCCGCAGCGGTTCGGGCAGCACCCGGCTGTTCGCGACGTCGAAGCGCAGCTCGACCGCGGTCGCGACCTTGTTGACGTTCTGCCCGCCCGGCCCCGCGGCGCGCACGAAGCGCTCGACGAGTTCGTCGTCGGGGATGCGGATGCGGGGCGTCAGCTCGAGCACGGCGAACGGTGCGATCGGGGGCCGCGCAGTTTAGCGGCAGCCGACCGCCTGCTCCGGTCGCCACGGCCTCGCCACGCTGCGCCTGGCGCCGTCCGGGGACAGCGGCCGCGCCGTCACCGATACTCGCGGACCTCGATCGGCCCACGACCGCGATGCGACCCCGATTCCTAATCCTCGATGTCTTCACCGAGCGGCGCTTCGGCGGCAATCCGCTCGCGGTCCTGCCGGACGCCCGCGGCCTCGACGCGTCCGCGATGCAGCGCATCACCCGCGAGTTCGACTTCTCCGAATCCACCTTCGTGCTGCCGCCCGAATCGGGCGGCGACCGCCGCGTGCGCATCTTCACGCCGGGCGGCGAGGTGCCCTTCGCCGGCCACCCCAATCTCGGAACGGCGGCTGCGCTCGCGCTGATCGGCGAACTCGGAACCCTCGACGGCCCGACGACCGTGCGCTTCGAGCAGGGCGCCGGCGTCGTGCCGGTGACGGTCTCGCGTCGCACGGATGGGCTGATCGACGCCGAACTGGTCGCGCCCGCGCCGCTCGCGCTCGGCGAGCCGGTCGATCCGGGCCTGGTCGCGGCCGCGATCGGGCTGTCGGCCGCCGAGGTCGCGCTCGACCGCCACCCGCCGCGGACCGCCTCGGTGGGCCTCGCCTTCCTCGTCGCGGAACTCGTCTCGGCCGACGCGCTCGCCCGCGCGAAGATCGTCCCGGAGGCGATGGCGACCCTGGTCGCGGCGAGCGGCGTGCCCTACCTGCACCTGCACGCCGCGGGTGACGGCGCGATCGACCGGCGGACCCGGATGTTCGCGCCGCAGGACGGCGTGCCCGAGGACCCGGCCACCGGCAGCGCGAACGCCGCGCTCGCGGCGCTGCTCGCCGCGACCGATCCGCGAGCCGATCTCGAACTGGCGGTGGCGATCACGCAGGGCGTCGAGATGGGCCGGCCGAGCCGGCTTCGCGCGCGCGTCGCCAAGCGCGACGGCATCGTGGTCGAGACGCGGATCGGCGGCACCAGCGTGCTGGTCGCCGACGGCGTCCTGCTGCTGGATTGAGGCTCGACGGATGGCTCGCGCCGGCCAGGGCCGGCGCGACGGTCCATCGAAGCCTCGTGGCTCGCGGCTTGCAGCGCGCGACCCGTGCGACGGGCCGCCGGGCCGGGCCGAGGTTCAGCGCACGCGGAAGAAGCCGCCGCCGCCCGACATCTCGCGGTCGCGCTCGCGGCGCCGGCGCATGCGCTGCTGCAGCTCCTGGCGCTGCTCCTCGAGCCAGTCGACGCGCCCGATCGTGGCCGGATCGACGCCGTGCTTTGCCGCCTCGGCGGTGCGGAAGCGGCAGAAGTCCTCGTAGGCCTCGACCTCGTGCTTCAGCTCGCGCACGCACAGCTCGATCATGATCGCGTCGTCGAGATAGCCGACCACCGGGATGTGGTCCGGAATCACGTCGCTCGGATCGGCGAAATAGGTCAGCGCCGTCAGCACGCGGGCGCGGTCCTCGTCGGCGAGGCCCCAGCCCTCGTCATGGACCATCCGGATCAGCGAGTCGAGCTTCGACAGGCGCTCGGCGATGAAGTCCGGCGCCTTTCGCGCGCGCGCGCCCTCGACCAGCCTGCCGGCGGCGTCGGTGATCTCGCGCGGCGACTTGCCGGCGGCGAGCGACTGGGCGCGGCGCAGCGCCTCGGTGAAGTGATCGAGGTCGTTGTCGGAGAGTTCGATCGTCAGATTCAGCGACATGGGGCGTGGCGTCCACGGGCCGGGAAAGAGCGCCAGAGCCTAGCACCGCGACGGCCTCGCGATCATCGCCCGGACGCGCCGCCAGCGGACGCCCCGTCGGTCGCGCGGCCTCCGACGGCGATCCGCAGCTGGACCCGGTCCGCGACCGCGTGACGCTCGGCCCGCATGCCGAACTCGGTCCGGCGGACGCTGCCCTGGAGCGCCAGCGCGCACGGCCGCGCGGGGTCGAGCGGGCAGTCGCCTCCGAGCAGCCGGAACGCGACCGGTCGCCGCACGCCGCGCAGGGTCAGCTGGCCGTACAGCACGCCGCCCGAGGCCAGCACGTCGAGCGGCACGTCGTCGGCCCGGAAGCGCGCTTCCGGATGCCGATCGGCGTCGAAGAAGGCCGGCGACAGCGCCCAGTCCGCGTGCGCGGCGCTGTCCATCGCGAGGCTGGTCAGGTCGACCGCGGTGTCGATCCGCGCCGCGCCGCGTGCCCGATCGATGTCGATCTGGCCATGGACGCGATCGAAGCGCCCGGAGATCGTGATCACCGCGAACACACGGGTCCGGAACTCGGCTTCCGACGCGTCGCCGTCGATCACCCAGCGTTCGATCCCCGCCGCGCGCTCGGCGTCGGGACCCGCGGCCACGGCCGGCCCGGCGAGAGCCCAGAGGCCTACCGCCACCGTCGAGAGCCGCAGCGCAGTCCAGCCCGCGCCGACCCGCACCGCGGTCGGACGCGGTCTCCGGCTCACGGCGACCAGAACTCCCGGACCCGCGCGACGCCCGGTCCGAACTCCGCGCCGTCCGGGATCGCGAGATGCACCAGTCCCGCGGTCGGCAACCCGCGTGGCGCGTCGGAATGACCGTCGACGAGGAATGCCACGAGCTGCTCGAGTCCCGGATTGTGACCGACCAGCAGCACCGGCTCCGGCCCGCCGTCGATCAGTGCCGCGAGGGTTCCCGGCAACGCCTCGTAGATCGACGGCTCGAACGTGGGCTCGATGCCCGGCAGCGCCAGCGCGAGCGTCTCGCGCGTGCGCCGCGCCGGCGAGCACAGCACGCGCGCGAAGCGCAGCCCGCTCGCGGCCAGGTGCTGCCCGACGCGCGTGGCATCGGCGCGGCCGCGCGGCGAGAGCGGTCGCTCGAAATCTCCGCCGCCGGCGTCCGGCTCGGCGTGGGCGTGACGCAGCAGCACGACCGTGCGGGTCACGGCGCCGGCACCAGATTGATCAGCGGGATGTTCGATCGCGTCCAGGTGCCGCCGCCGACCGAGGCCGGCAGGGTCAGCGTGGTCGAGTAGGTCGCGGCATTCGGGCCCTGGAAGTTGAGCTGCAGGCTGCCGGCGGCCTGTGCGGTCGACAGCCAGTCCGGCAGGCGTGCGCAGGTCGGGCAGTGGGTATGGATCGTGAACTGGGCGGAGGTCACGGGATTGGCCGCGTCGACCTGCCCCAGCGTCCACACCGGTTGGCCGGCCGCGTTGTAGACATAGTGCACGAAGAAGAACTCGGTGCCACTGCCACCCGACTGGTTCGGGAACTCGTCGATCGCGAGCCCCCACCCGGCGGAACCGGGTTCGTTCGCGCCACCCCACGCGCCGATCCGCGGCAACGGCGGCCTCGCGAAGCGCAGGACCTGGCGCTCGCCGAAGGGCTGTCCGTCGATCGTCGCGGTCAAGACCAGCTCGGAGGGCGACAGGTAGCTGACGACGCCCTGCCCGACGACGCGGCCGGTCGCGACCGCCGTCGCGGGGTCCTGGGTGAAGCGGAAGACCTGCACCTCGGCCTGGCTGCCGACCCGGCGGTCGGTGAAGTCGCCCTGCAGGATCAGCCACGACGGCCGCCGGTCCGGCGTGCCGGTGTACCACTGGCCGAACAGCACCGGGTTGCGGCCGGCAATCGGCACCTCGACGACGTTGATCGCGTTGCCGTCACGATCGAAGTTCGTGTAGAAGCCGCGCGGCAACGGGGTCGCGGCCGGCAGCGCCGGGCACGCGGTCGAGACCTGGCAGTTGCCGCCGCTGCCGACCGTGCCGCTGAAGAGCGTGGTCGCGCCGACCAGCGAGGCGCGCGCCGACTCCACGGTGCCGAGGTAGCGGACGCCGAGCGGCGCGCCGCACGCGGCATTCCGATCGACCTCGAACTCGATCTGGCGCGTGGTGCTCGCGCCCGGCGCCAGCGAGGCGATCGCGCTGGCGGGCGTCGCGATCGAGAAGTTCGCGGCGCGCAGCTGCGGCGGCAGCGTGCTCGGGTGGTAGAAACACACCGCGCGGTTGGCCGGAGCGCGCCCGGAGACGTTGCACGCATACTCGAGGCCATCGCTCGCGGTCGGATTGCGCTGGCCGATCGTCGCCGAGCCGCCTTCCAGCGGGTCGGCCGACAGGTACTGGTGAACGATCGCCCAGCTGCGGTCGTAGATGATGGTCTGGAACGTGAACGCGGGCGTCGAGGCACCCTGGTCGAAGCGCTCCATGTCGCGCCACGTGAACACCGTGCAGCCTTCCGCCGGCGCGCCGGCGAAGAGCGGCCGCGGACAGGTCGCGAAGAACTCGCGGTAGAGCCCGCCGGCCGCGGTGTTGCGGACCACGAGGTCGTCGTGCAGCGGATCGATGCGACCGCCGACGCTGCCCTGCCCCGGCGGCACCAGTCCGCAGGCGTTCTGGAAGTTGCCGCCGGTGTCGGCCAGACCGGTCGAGAGATAGCCGTTGGTCGACATCACGAGCTGCGTGATCCGCTCGCCGTAGAAGTCGAGCCCGTTCGGGCCGAGCGCGAGCGGGTTCGCCGCGCGGCCATCGTCCCGGGCCGGGAAACCGGGACCGGCCGCCGTCAGCGGCTGCGGCTGGACGCCGGCGCTGACCGGGATCGCCTGGAACCCGCACGCGGGCGAGGTCGAGTCGACCACCTGGTTGCCGAAGCCGTCGCGGCCGACATTGGCCAGCGTCGTGACCCGGCCGAAGCTCGCGATGCCGTTCGAGACCGCCTGCGCACCGGCCTGGTTGGTCAACGTGACCGGGATCCGCCAGCGTTCGCCCGGCTCGATCACGTTGTCGCCATCGCCGCAGACCTCGACCGGCGCGCCGGCGGTCGCGCGCACGTCGGGCGCGAGGATCGTCACCGCGCGCTGCGCCTGTCCGACGCAGCCGGTCGCGTCGGTGACGCGGACCTGCGCGTTGATCGTGCCGCCCTGCGCGTACTGCGCGGTCTGCGTGACGGCACCGCCGACGCCGGTCACGGTGCGGTCGATCGCGCCGTCGCCCTCGACGTCCCACTCGACCCGGAACGGACCCGAGCCCGCTGGCGTGACCCGCAGCGTGACCACGCTGCCGGCGACCGCGGTCGCCGGCGCCTCGAAGGTGATCGATGGCGCGGCGCAGCTGCCGATGCCGTCGACCGTGAGCGCGTTGGTGCCGTCCGGATCGAGATGGTTCGAGAAGCGGTTGGACGCGCCGCCGCCGCCGGTCCAGGCGACGTCGAGCCGCCCGAAGTAGTCGTCGAGGTCGTTGCCGCAGGCCGCGGCGCCGCCGGACAGGAATCCGATCAGGCGCCGCTGCGGATTGAGCAGGCCCGATCCCGAAGACCCCGGCTCGGTCGTGCCGAGATCCCAGTCGACCACCCGCCAGTGGAAGCTGCCGGGGACATTGACCGTGGTGTTGTCGATCCGCTGCGGTGGGTCGAGATCGAAGCTGATCCGCTTCTCGTGGCCCTGCGGGTGATGCACGACGCTGGTCGAGGCCGGCACGGCGGTGCCGCGATCCCAGCCGAGCCAGAACGGGTCGGCGGCGGCCGGGATCGGGGTGTTGAGCTCGAGCAGCGTCGCATCGCTCGGCGCATGCGTCGCCAGCAGCGTCGCGCCGCCGGTCTGCTCGACCGAGTTGCCGGCGAGCGGGATCACCTGGCCGTTCTGCGGACTGCCGACGGTGCGGCAGGTCGGGCTCTCGTAGCGCCAGTACAGCACCAGGGAATTCGCCGCCGACTGGGTCGAGATGCAGTGGTTCGCGGTCGTGAACAGGCGCCGGCGGTCGCCGCGCGTGGTGTTGACGAGTTGCCCCGAGCAGAGCGATCCGGAAAAGGTCATCCGGGCCTGGGCGCGGATCGGGTCGCGGATCGGATTGCCCTCCGGGCAGATCGCATCGACGTTGCAGGTGCCGGCCTTGGATAGTGGACTCGACCCGCTCCAGATCTCGCGATAGGCCTGGTGCACGGTCCCGAGTTCGAGCACGACGTGCGCCTTCAACGCGGTCGGGACCTCGAGCTCGACCCGCACGCGCGCGCCCTCGACGATCGGGGTCCAGAACTCGCCGTGGCGGGTGTTGTCGGCGTCGGTCCAGGGTCCCTTGACGGTCGTGCCGTCGCCATTCGCCAGCCACAGCTTCGCGCCGTGCGGCAGCGAGAAACGGCTGAAGCCGAGATCGACGCCGATCGCGTTCGCGGCGTCGATCTCGAGCCGCCACAGCGAGGTGCCGTCGGGCAGGTCCAGCCACTCGCCCGGCATCGCCTTCGCGGCCGACTGCACGTCGACCGCGACCTTCGCCGGCAGCGCGTAGCGGAGCGGCCCGGGCGTGGTCCCGAGCGCGGTCTTGCGGTCCTCGGCCAGCGCCTTCGCGGCGTCGATCGGCGGCAGCACCAGCATCCCGGTCGGCGGCAGCGGCGCCAGCCCGAGCGCGGCGCTCGGCAGTTCGGCCGCGGCCAGCGGCGTGCTCGCGCCGATCAGACAGGCGATCAGGATTCGGGTCATCGAGCGCATCGGCGCCTCCGGGCATTGCGGCGAGTGGCCGAGCGTATAACGCGGCCACGACGGTGCAAGCGACCGCGTCACGCCGCGGTCATCGGCGGTTGCGATGGTCCCGGCATGCTCCCCGCGCCCCGTGTCGTTCCGATCGCCGTCGCCGCCGTCGCCGCCGTCGCTGCCCTCGTCGTAGGCTGCGCACCGATGCCTGAACCGACGACCTCGCCCGCGCCGACGACCGCTGCAACCGATGCGACGGGGCGACCGGACCTGTCCGCGCGCGTGCTGGTGGTCGCGCACCGCGGGGCCAGCGGCTACCGGCCCGAGCACACGCTCGCGGCCTACGAACTCGCGATCGCGCAGGGCGCCGACTTCATCGAGCCCGATCTCGTGCCGACGAAGGACGGCGAGCTGATCGCGCGCCACGAGAACGAGCTGTCGGCGACGACCGATGTCGCCGACCGGCCCGAGTTCGCCGACCGCCGCACGGTGAAGACCGTCGATGGCGTGCGGGTCGAGGGCTGGTTCAGCGAGGACTTCACGCTGGCCGAGATCCGCACGCTGCGCGCGCGCACGCCATGGCCGGCGCTGCGGCCCGAGGCCGCCGCCGAGGACGGCCGGCACGCGATCCCGACCTTCGCCGAGGTGATCGCGCTGGCCCGCGACCATCCCGGCGTCGGCGTCTATCCGGAGACCAAGCACCCGACCTGGTTCGAGCGCGCCGGCACGCGCCTCGGCGGCGAGCCGATCGCGACCGACGTCACTCGCCTGCTGGTGGAAACGCTGGTCGCCGAAGGCTTCACCGACCCCGCGCGGGTCGTGATCCAGAGCTTCGAGGTCGGCAACCTGGTCCGCCTGCGCCGTGAGCTGCTGCCGGCCGCCGGGCTCGACCTGCCGCTGGTTCAGCTGCTCGGCAACGCCGATCCGGATCGCGCGCGGCCCGGCGACGGATTCTCGGCGCCGTTCGATCTCGCGGACCCGTTGCTCGATCCGGACACGATCGAGACTCGCTATCCGGGCCTCGCCGAGGCCCTCGGGCGCTCGCCGGTCGGGATCGGCTACGACGCGCTCGCAACCCCGGCGGCGCTCGCGTGGATGCGCCGCACCTACGCGGACGGCATCGGCCCGTGGATCCCGAACCTCGTCCCGCGCACGCCGATCCCGGGCGTGCCGCCGGACGCGAACCGGCCGCGCGCGCGACTGACCGGCGCGGTCACCGCCCTCGTCGCCGACGCCCGCGCCGCGGGCCTCGCGGTGCATCCGTACACGCTGCGCGCCGAGCCGGCCTTCCTCGCACTCGACCAGGCAGGCGACGTCCAGTCGGTCGAGGCCGCCGTGATCCAGCTGCTCTCGCTCGGCGCGACCGGCTACTTCATCGACCACCCGGATGCCGGGGTCGCGGCGCGCGCGGCGTGGCGCGCCCGCGAGCGGTGAGTCCGCTTACCGCCCCGGCACGCGCTCGAAGCGGTAGCCGGAATACGTGAAGGCGGGCTCGGCGCCGTCGAGGTCGAAGACCAGGCGCTCGCCCTGGTTCGGGCCGAGGCCCTCGGTGACGACCGTGGTCGCGTCGATCCGGCGCAGCGGGATCACCGGACGGATGTCGATCACGAACGGGATGCGGTAGGTCGCGACCAGCTGGCCGTCGCGGCGTTCGAGGCGCACGCGGTCGATCTTCGCATCGCGCAGCAGGCCGTCGGCGTCGACGATGCGGTACTCACCGACCAGGTCGTCGGCCGCCGACGGCGCCGGCTCGTAGGCGGTGCCGAGCAGGAACCAGCGTTCGGCCGTGAACGCGATCAGCGCGCGGACCTCGCCGATCCGGACCGGCGCGATCGCGACCCGGTCGAGGCGCTCGAAGCCGACCGGGATCACGCCGAGCAGGTCGTAGCGCGCGCGGAACCAGCCGTCGCCGCGCGGGTCGGCGCGGAAGCGGATCCCGGCGGTGGTCGCGCGGAAGCCCGGCGCGCGCGGCTCGACGAGGAGCTCGCCGCCCGGGGTCACGTAACGCGGCGCCGGCTCGTCGGGCGCGGCGCCGGGCGGCCACGGCACGCGCTCGGGCAGAGGCCGGTCGCGGTCGCGCTTCGGCGCCCCGGCGCGGATCGCGAGCAGCGCGTCGAGCGCG
>PVBP01000018.1 GCA_002995625.1 Lysobacteraceae bacterium
GCACCGACATCGCGCCGAACTCCGCCAGCACTTCGAGCATGACCAGCGCGGCGCCCGCCGCGGCCGCCGGCCAGGCGACCGGCAGCAGCACCCGACGCCAGGCGGCGGCGGGCGAGGCGCCGAGCGTCCGCGCCGCATCGAGCAGCAGCGGGCCTCGCGACAGCAGGGCGGCCCGCACCAGCAGGAACACGTACGGGTAGAGCGCGAGCGAGAGCACGAACACGGCGCCCCCGGTGTTGCGGAGCGACGGCAGCCAGCGGGCGTGCCCGACGAGGTCGATCGCCCAGCCACGCAGCGGGCTGCCGACATCGAACACGCTGACCCAGGTGAACGCGATGACGTAGGCCGGGATCGCCAGCGGCAGCACGAGCAGCACCTCGAGCAGCCGCCGGCCGCGGAACTCGGCCAGCGCCACGAGGGCACCGAAGCCGCTGCCGACGACGAGCGCGACCGCGACCGTGCCGGCCGCGACGATCAGGGTCGGCGCGATCGAGCCGACCAGCAGATGCTCGCCGAGATGCCGCCAGACGAGCGGATCGGGCGCGCGCCACGCCAGCACCAGCGCGGCCAGCGCGACCAGCGCCGGCGCCGCGGCCACCAGAGCGAGTGCCCCGACCAGCACCCGCGGGACCCGCGACCCGGAGGTCCCGGCGAGCATCCCCTGCGCGAGGCTCACCGGCACGACGCCGGCATCCGAGGGCCTCGGCTCAGCGCCAACGCGCCCGGTCCATCAGGCGCACGGCCTCGGCCTGGCGCGGACCGGCGACGCGGATCCGGTCGTCGTCGCCCTTGAACGCGCCGAAGCCGGCAAGGATCGGATCCGGCGCCACCGCCGGATTCGCCGGATACTCGAGGTTGTTCGCGGCAAGCAGCCGCTGCGCCTCGACACCCGACCACCACTCGAGCAGCCGGCGCGCGCCCTCGGGATTCCTCGCGTGCGTCGTCACGCCACCGCCGAAGACGTTGACGTGCGTTCCCTCGCCGTCCTGGTCCGGCCAGAACATCGCGACCGGAAAGTCCGGATCCTCGCGCTTGAGCCGCGCGAGGTAGTACATGTTGACGATCGTCGCGTCGCACTCGCCCGCGGCGACCGCGCGGATCGCGAGCGTGTCGTCGGGGGTCGGCGCGACCGCGAGGTTCGCCACCCAGCCGCGGACCATCGCCTCGGCGGCCGCGTCGCCGACCGCGTCGATCCGGGTCGCGACCAGCGACATGTTGTAGACGTTCTTCGAGGTCCGCAGGCACAGGCGGCCCTTCCATGCCGGTCCGGCCAGCGCGGCGTAGGTCGACAGCGTCGACGGATCGACGCGCCGCGTCGCGTACGCGATGCCGCGCGCGCGACGGCTCAACCCGTACCAGCGGCCATCGGGATCGCGCAGCGCCGCGGGGATGTTCGACCGCAGGGTCTCCGAATCGAGCGTCGCCAGCAGACCACGCTCGGCCGCCGACCAGAGGTTGCCGACATCCACGGTCAGCAGCACGTCGGCGCGCGTGTCGCGGCCTTCGGCGGCCAGGCGCTCGACCAGCACCGGGCCCTGGTCGGTCAGCACCCGGACCTCGACCCCGGTGTCGCGGGTGAAGGCATCGAGCATCGGGCGCAGGAAGGGCTCCTTCTGCGCGGAATACACGACCAGCGGATCGGCGGCAGCGATGCCGGCGACGAGACAGGCGAGGCCCAAGGCCACGGTCTTGAGGATGCGGATCAGGCTCACGGCTTCGGCTCGGGCAGTGGCAAGGAGTGACCGAAGATGATATCGATTCGCATTTGCATCAACAAGCCCGTCGCGCTCCGCTCCGGCGGCCGGAAACCGTCATTCATTCGCGATGGTAGGGATGTCCGGCGCCGATCGACCACGCGCGATACAGCTGCTCGACGAGGACGACGCGCACCAGCGCATGCGGCAGCGTCAGCGCCGACAGCGACCAGACCGCATCGGCGCGCGCGCGCACGGCCTCCGCGTGACCGTCCGGTCCGCCGATCGCGAACACGACCCCGCGCGCGTCGTGCGACCACGCGGCGAGGCGCTTCGCCAGCTCGGTGCTGCGCCAGGGCTCGCCGCGCTCGTCGAGCAGCACCACGCGCGCGCCGGCCGGAATCGCGGCGAGCACGCGCTGCCCTTCGTCGAGCACCGCCCGCGCGACGTCACCGGCGCGCCGCTGGCGCCCAGGCGGGATCTCGACCAGCCTCGGCGCGAGGTTCCGAGGGAACCGGCCGAGGTAATCGGCGGTCGCCACCTCGACCCAGGCCGGGGGCCGATCGCCGACCGCGATGATCGCGCTGCGCATCCCGGCGCAACGGTCCGCGCCGGTTCAGGCCGGCCGCGCTGCGACCGGCTCCTCGGCGCCGACGGTCCACAGCCGCTCGAGTGCGTAGAACTCGCGGACCCGCGGCAGCATCACGTGGACCACGATGTCGCCGAGATCGACCAGTACCCATTCGGCCTCGCGCGCGCCTTCGACGCCGAGCGGCATCGTGCCGATGCGCTTCGCGTGCTTGATGACCTCGTCGGCGATCGCCTTGACGTGCGTGGTCGAGGTCCCGCTCGCGACCACCAGCAGGTCGGCGAAGGAGGCGCGCCCGCGGACGTCGATTTCCTGGATGTCGCGGGCCTTGATGCGCTCGAGCCCTTCGAGCACCTGGGTCCGCAGCGCGGCGATAGGGTCGACCACCTTCGGCTTCGCGCGGGCGCGCGTGGCGCGCGTCGCTGCCGGGCTCGCGCTCTTCGGGGTGAGGCTCCGGGAGCGGCTCGCGCCCGGTTTCGATGCGGACCCCGTGGCCGGACGCGCGGCCCCCTTCGTGGTCCCCGTGGCGGGCGCGGCCTTGGCAGCCGTCTTGCGGACCGGCGAGCCGGCGCCACCGCCCTTGGCGCCCGAGGTCTTGGCCGCTGCGCGGGGGCGTCCGCCGGTTTCGGCGCCCGCGGGCTGTCTGGTCGTGGATCGTGCCGGCGTGCCGGCTGCCTTGCTGCCGCGGGTTCGCGAAACCGTCTTCGTGCTGGCCAAGTGAGTGGTTGCCTCGCCTCGTCGGGGCGGCGCTGCCGCCGGTGACCGCAGTCTAGGCAGCCCCGACCGGCGCCACAAGCCACCCGTCGGCCTCAGTCGGCCCGGTAGAGCCCGTGTTCGCGGATGTAGTCGGCGACCGCGGGCGGCACGAGGTAGTCGATGCTGCGGCCGCCGGCAAGGCGCGCACGCAGGTCCGTCGACGAGATCGGCAGCGGCGTCACGTCGATCGGCAGCACGCCGCCGGACGGGCGTTGCGCGAGCGCCGAGGGTCCGCCGATGCGCCGCGCGTACCACTCGGCCGCGACCTCGGCCTCGAACACCGGTTCATGGCCGGGACGCGCGATCACGCCGATGTGTGCCAGGTCGAACAGACGGGTCCAGCGCGACCATGACGACAGGCCGGCGAACGCATCGATGCCGACCAGCAGGACCAGCGGCTCGGATGGACCGAACTCGGCCCGCAGCTCGAGCAGGGTATCCACCGTGTACGAGGGGCCGTCACGCCGGAGCTCGCGCGCGTCGACGACGAGCCGGGACTGTCCCGCGACCGCCCTCCGCAGCATCGCGACGCGATCGGCCGCGGACGTGGCCGGCGACTCGCGGTGCGGTGGGCGCGCGGCCGGCACGAGATGCACCGGGCAGTCGAGTGCCTCGGCGACGTCGAGCGCCGCGCGCAGGTGCCCATGGTGGACCGGATCGAAGGTGCCGCCGAGGATCGCGCGCATCGTCAGCCCGCCAGCCTGGTCGCCTCTCGCGGCGCGGCGGTCCGCACCAGCAGCCGCTCGAACGCAAGCCACGCGTCGCCCGGCGCCCGGCCCTTCGCGATCTTCTCGACCAGGGCCGCTTCGACGAATCGCGCCTCCCAGGTCGCGCGCGGCGCGTGTCCGACGACGCGCCGGAAGAAGGCCATCTTCGTCTGCCAGACACCCGCGGCGCGCATCGCACCGTCGATCGGCTGGCCGGCCTCGACCGCCTGCGCGAGCCGGACGATCGTGCCGAGCTGCGAGACCAGCCACGGCAGCAGTGCCGGCACGTCCTCGCCCTCGCCGCGCAGCCCGCGCGCGATCCGCAACGCGCGCGCCGCCTCGCCCGCGAGCGCCGCATCGACCAGCCGGAACACGTCGTAGCGCGCGTGGTCCGCGACCAGCCGCTCGAGGCCCTCGGCGTCGAGCGGCTTGCCGCCGGCGAGCAGCACGAGCTTGTCGATCTCCTGCGCCGCGGCGAGCAGGTTGCCTTCGACGCGCTCGACCAGCAGGTCGACCGCGTCCCGCGCCAGCGCGAGTCCCGCGGCGCGCGCGCGCGCCGCGATCCAGCCCGGCAGTTCCTCGGGCTTCATCGGCCAGAACACGACCAGCACACCGGCGGCCGCGACCGCATCGACCCACTTGACGTGGTGCTGCCGGCTCCAGGTCATCGCGGTGATCAGCAGCACGGTGTCGGGCGGCGGATCCTGCGCCCACGCGATCAGCGCCTCGCTGCCGGCGCCCGAGCCCCTGCGGTCGGGTCGACCGGTCGGCAGCCGGATCTCGACCAGCCGTCGCGTCGCGAACAGCGACCGATTCGCGCCGGCGCGCGCGAGGTCGTTCCAGTCGAAGTCACCGTCGGCATCGAAGACTTCGCGTTCGACGTACCCAAGGGCGCGGGCGCGGGCGCGCAGCGCGTCCGCGGCCTCGATCAGCCGCAGGTGCTCGTCGCCGGCCAGCAGGTAGACGGGCTTGAGCTCCTGGCCCGCGAGGTGCCGCGCGAGGGCGTCGGGACGGAGCTCCACGGCGACCGCTCAGCGCACCCGCGCGAGCCGCTCGAGCACCGCGCGCTCGACGTCGCGCGCGAGCTCGCGCCGCAGGAGATCGCCCTGCGCCTGGGCGCCGAGCGCCTGGGTCTCGTCGAAGACGAAGTCGCGCGCGAGCTCGACCGTCGCGCGCGGCAGCAGCACCGCGCCCGAGGCATCGACGACCTCGAACTCGACCCGGTGCCGGATCACGAACTCCTGCACCCGGGCGGCGCGCGAGATCGTCAACGCCTCCTGCGCGACCTGGTCGACCGCGATCCGGACCACGGTCACGCCGTCGGCGGCGGGCGCCAGCGTCGCTCCCTGGCGCGCCAGCTCGTTGCGCACGCCGCGCGCGACCGGGCTCGCCGGGTCGACGGCCTCGACGTGGACGCGGGCGAGCGCCGGCGACAGCGGCAGGTCGCGGCGCAGTTCGAAGCCGCACGCCGCGAGCGCGCCGACGAGGCAGGCGGCGACGAGACCACGCAGGACCGCTGTCATCGCACGGACCTCCTCAGACGACGATGTTGACGATCTTGCCGGGCACCACGATCACCTTGCGCGGCGCCGCGCCGGCGAGCTGCCGGACCACCGCCTCGTGCGCGAGCGCGGCGCGCTCGATCGCCTCTCGGCTCGCATCGACCGGCACCTCGATCTGGCCGCGCAGCTTGCCGTTGACCTGCACCACCAGCGTCGCCGACTCGCGCACCAGCGCCTCCGGATCGGCCTCCGGGAAGCTCACGTCCTCGAGCAGCATCTCCGGGTGACCGAGCCGCTGCCACAGCGCGTGGCAGATATGCGGCGTGATCGGGTTCAGCAGCAGCACGATCGCCTCCCACGCCTCCTGGCGCAGCGCGCGGGCGGCGTCGCTCGGATCGTCGAAGCGCGACAGCCGGTTGATGAACTCCATGATCGCCGCGATCGCGGTGTTGAACGTGTAGCGACGGGCGTAGTCGTCGCGCACCTTGGCGATGGTCTCGTGCAGCTCGCGCCGCAGCGCGCGCTGCGGACCGGTCAGCGCGGCCTTGTCGAGCTTCGGCGCGGGACCACTCGCGACGTGCCGCTCGACCTCGCGCCACAGCCGGCGCAGGAAGCGCGCCATGCCCTCGACGCCGGCCTCGGACCAGGCCAGCGACTGCTCCGGCGGCGCCGCGAACATCGAGAACAGCCGCACCGTGTCGGCACCGTAGCGGTCGACCAGCGCCTGCGGATCGACGCCGTTGTTCTTCGACTTCGACATCTTCTCGACCGGGCCGATCGAGACCGGCTGGCCGTCGGCCTTCAGCGTCGCGCCGACCACGGTGCCGCGCTCGTCGAACGCGAGATCGACGTCGGCCGGGTTGATCCAGGTGCGGTTGCCGTCGGCGTCGTCGCGGTAGAAGGTCTCGGCCACGACCATGCCCTGGCACAGCAGGTTCGTCGCCGGCTCGTCGGAATCGACCAGGCCCGCGTCGCGCAGCAGCTTGTGCCAGAAGCGGAAGTAGAGGAGGTGCATCACGGCATGCTCGATGCCGCCGATGTACTGGTCGACCGGCAGCCAGTACTTCGCCCGCGCGTCGAGGATGCCGTCCGCGTCCGGGCAGGTGTAGCGCGCGTAGTACCAGCTCGACTCGACGAAGGTGTCGAAGGTGTCGGTCTCGCGCTCGGCCGGCTCGCCGGTCTCGGGATCGACGGTCCGGCGCCACTCGGGGTCCGACTTGATCGGCGAGCGCACGCCCTCGAAGGTCACGTCCTCGGGCAGCACCACCGGCAGCTGGTCCTCCGGCACCGGCACCGCGGTGCCGTCGGCGCGGTAGATCACCGGGATCGGGCAGCCCCAGTAGCGCTGCCGGCTGACGCCCCAGTCGCGCAGGCGGTAGTTGACCCGGCGCTCGGCCTTGCCCTCCTTCGCGAGGTCGGCCGCGATCGCATCGAAGGCCTGCTGGAAGTCGAGCCCGTCGTACTTGCCCGAGTTCACCAGCACGCCGCGCTCGGTGTAGGCCTCGCGCGACAGATCGACGACCGCCTCCGAGCCCGGCGCCGGCGCGATCACCTGGCGGATCGGCAGGCCGTACTTCGTCGCGAAGGCATGGTCGCGCTCGTCGTGGCCCGGCACCGCCATCACCGCGCCGGTGCCATAGCCCATCAGCACGAAGTTCGCGACCCACACCGGCAGCGGCTCGCCGCTGACCGGGTGCGCGACGCGCAGCCCGGTGTCGATGCCGCGCTTCTCCTGGGTCTCGAGCTCGGCCGCGCTGACACCGCCCTGCCGGCACTCGGCGATGAACGCTGCGACCTCGGGATTGGTCGCCGCGACCTGCTGCGCCAGCGGATGCTCGGCCGCGACCGAGACGAGGGTCGCGCCCATCAGCGTGTCGGGCCGGGTCGTGAACACGCGCACCTTGCCGCCGCCGCCGATCACCCGGAAGTCGATCTCGAGGCCCTCCGAGCGCCCGATCCAGTTGCGCTGCATCGTCTTGACCGATTCCGGCCAGCCGTCGAGCCGGTCGAGTTCGGCCAGCAGCTCCTCGGCATAGGCCGTGATCCGGAAGAACCACTGCGGGATCTCCTTCTTCTCGACCAGCGCGCCGGAGCGCCAGCCGCGGCCGTCGACCACCTGCTCGTTCGCGAGCACGGTCTGGTCGACCGGATCCCAGTTGACCACCGAGTTCCTGCGGTAGACGAGGCCCCGCTTCATCAGCCGCACGAACAGCAGCTGCTCCCAGCGGTAGTACTCGGGGCGGCAGGTCACGACCTCGCGCCGCCAGTCGTAGGCGTAGCCGAGCGACTTCAGCTGCCGGCGCATCGTCTCGATGTTCGCGTACGTCCACTTCGCCGGCGCGATGCCGTGCCTGATCGCCGCGTTCTCGGCCGGCAGCCCGAAGGCGTCGAAGCCCATCGGCTGCAGCACGTTGTAGCCCTGCATGCGCTTGAAGCGGCTCAGCACGTCGCCGATTGTGTAGTTGCGGACGTGGCCCATGTGCAGCGCGCCCGACGGGTACGGCAGCATGCAGAGCGCGTAGTACTTCGGCCGGTTCGGGTCCTCGGTGACCTCGAAGGCGCGGGTGCGCTCCCAGTAGGCCTGCGCGGCGCGCTCGATCGGCGCCGGCTGGTAGCCATGAGCAGCCTCGTCGGACTTCGGATCGCGGGCCTCGGGCTCGCGGACGGACTCGGGCGTGGACGACATCGGTCGGGGAATCGGGGCGGGATGCGCCGGCCGGCGCGGACGAAGCCGGCAATGGTACGCGATCGTCCCGACCGGGCGCGCCGGCGCGGACCCTCCGCTCCGGGCGCGCGCCGCTGATAGCCTCGCGTCGGACGTCCGGGACGGGAGGCACGCCATGCGGTGGATCCGGGTCTTTCTCGCGGGGTTCCTCGCGACCAATCTCCATCAGGCGGCGCTGCACGGGATGCACCTCGCCGGCGCGTCGCCGCGCGGCGGGTGGAGCTTGGCCCCGACCGAGCCCTTCGGCGTGCCGCAGTTCCTCTCGCTGTCGTTCTGGGCCGGCCTCTGGGCGATCGCGCTGTGGCTGCCCGCGCGCCGCTTCAAGGGCGGGGCGTTCTGGGCCTGGTGGATCTTGGCCGGCGCGATCGGCCCGAGTCTCGTCGCGCTGCTGGTCGTGTTTCCGCTCAAGGGCCAGGCCTTTGCGGCCGGCGGAGACGTCCGGATCTGGATCGCGGCGCTGGTGCTGAACGCGATCTGGGGCCTCGGCACCGCGATGCTGCTGAAGGCGTTTCGGGTCGCCCCCTGAGGGATCCGGGCCCGACGCCGGTCGATCAGTCGTCGCCGACGAGCCGCGCCCGCCGGATCCCCGGCCGCCACTGCGCGGGCCAGTCGGCCATGATCGTGTCAGACCCGTGACCCGAAGCCAGTCTGGCGGCTAGTCTAGCCGTCGCAAGGTGACCACCGCAGCCAAGCCCGTCAGCAACGCCAGCGCCACGATCCACACCTGGTTGGGACCCGGAACGGGTGTCGCCGGTTGCGGCACCGGCCCAAGTGTCTGAACGTAGAGGTCACAGCCGGGTCGATCATCGGGAACAAGGTTCGACGCGAGTGAGGCAAAGGCCAGCGTGCGGCCGTCGCCACTGATCGCGATCCGTTGCAAGTAGTTGCGTGGAGGACTCTGAAAGATGAGGTCCGTCCCGCAAGGCAGCGCATTCGGCGGCATTGCAAGCGGGCGAGCAACGGCACGATTCGTGTTTGTCTCCCAATCGTAGACTCGCACGATATCGTTCGACAGAAAGAACCCATAGTCGAGATAGAGCAGGCGCCTGCCATCCGCCGAGAGATGCGGCGCGATCGACCCCAGCTGATTGATCGAACTTGCCAGCCGCACTGTCCCCGTGGAGCGCTGCTTGACCACCAGCTTCGATCCCGTCGGAAGTCCGGTGCCGAGGTTGGATGCCAAAGTAATAAATGCCACAAAGTCTCCATCATCGCTCAGCGCAAACATCTCCCCGCTCGATGAGTTGCCAGGCTCTCCCACGCTCGATTGCGAGACCAGCTCGATCTGGCCTGATGCAACATCCAGAGCGTAGAGGTGGGTATCACGCTGCGGATTCGGAGCGCCGGTGGTCAAGATAGGCCCCCGTGAATCGAAAACGATGTGATTGCCATCGCGACTGATCTGAAACTCGCCCCCCATATCAAACCTGTCAAGACCTCGTCGGATCACTCGCAATACGTTGCCCTGCAAGGACCTTTCGCAGAAGGCCACCTCATTGCCGCCCACCGGCAACCCAGCAAGAACCTTGCACATAAACAGCAGTCTTGATGCCGAACCGTCAATCAGGCCATAGGCCCCACGCCAGCCAGGGGCAATCGCATCGTCAGCGGTCAACGCACGAACCTGCCGAGTCTGTCGGTCGTAGAGGTAGGTGTAGGCGCCGGGTGTCGATGCGGCAGGATCCAGGTTGGTCGCGCTCGAGACGAAAGAAACGAAGCGCCCATCCCGGCTTATCGACAGAGGACCAGCATCGATCGCCCCACCACCCGGCCGGATAGACAGGTTCTGGAACCCGCCCTCCGGCGTGCGCGAGGCGAGTTCGACCGTGCCATTGCGGCGATCGATCACGATCAGCTGTGAAACGGGCACGGAGAGTGGCGGCAGGCCCTCGATCTGTCCCAGGGCCACAAACACAGCAATCACTTGGCCATCGTCAGAGGCCGCCATCCGCCAGAACTGGGTCGGCTGCTCGCTGACTCGATCGATCAAGCGCTCCGGTGGCAGATCTTGCATCTGCGCTTTGACCGCAGGCCAGAAACCGGGGAATATCGCGACGCTCACCAGAGCGATCCTGAGAAGAGTCGTGAAGCAATTGATCTCGTTCATCGTATCCCTCGCCATCGTCTTGCCGACAACAAGCTTTGCACCCCTCCCCCCCGCGACGCAAGCCCCTCCTGAAATCGCCTTTGTGGCCGAACTCCGGCCCGAGCGCGGTTCTGCCGTCCGATTCACGCACCGCGGCATCCACGGACTGCCTCCGAATGCGGCCTTTGAAGGACTGCGTCGAGCCATGCCGTTGCTGTTGCGACGGCGTGAGCGACGCTATCGAGTACGGTTTTGCGAACCTTCCTGGCGACCCGATGTCGCCGGGCGCCGGCTGCGCAGATGGCCGCATTACCGCCGTCTACAACGCAAGCCTGCAGACGGTGACCGTGACGCTGTCGAACCCGGTCGGCCCGGTGCCACTGCCGGTCGGCACCAAGGTCGTCGTTCACTTCACCGCGCCGGCCCAGGGCCCGGTCGTGCTGATGGGCGGCGGTGGCAGTCAGTGCCAGTCGATCGCCGCCATCGGCTGGAATTCGTCCTACGAGTGCGTCCTCGATGGGCCGCTGCCGGTCGGCCCGAACTCAGCGATCGTCTGGGAATGGAACAACGTCGGCGGACCGCTGTTCCAGCTCGGGCAGAACACGGCCGAGATCACCGTGATCCCGGGGCTTGGCGACCCGGTGACCGGCAACAACAGCGCGAACTTCTGATCGAGACTGCCGGGCGCCTGCGCAAGCGGGCGCCCGGTCGTTCCAGCGGATAGGGCATGCCCGCTCCCTCGACATCGGGCGCAAGCACGAGGGGACGAGACCCGCTCGACATGACACGGCACCCTTGAAGCACCGGCGTTGGCCGATGCAGGCTAATCCTTGGCCACGGCCAGCCGATCGATCAGTCCTCGCCGACGAGCCGCGCCCGCCGGATCCCCGGCCGCCACTGCGCGGGCCAGTCGGCGTCGTTGCCGACCTGGCCGTCGCGGCGGACGGCCGCGAGCGCGTCGAGGTCGAGGTCGGCGAGCGCGAGCAGGCCCGCGGCGGTGCCCGAACCGACCGCGCCCTCGACGATCACGCCGTCGTCCGGGAAGCCGCGGTCGATCGGCCCGTGCAGCGCGGGCTCGCCGGTGTTGGCGTCGAGGAAGGCGTTGAACGGCGCGTCGCCGGCGGTCACGGCCTTCAGCACGTGGATCTGGTTCTCGAGCGCGCGCGCGGCACAGCCGGTGCGGACGCGCGCGGCGCCGGCGGCGGTGTCGGTGCAGCTCGGCACGACGATCAGGCGCGCGCCGGCCTCGACCTGGGCGCGCACTGGCAGCGGGAACTCGACGTCGTAGCAGATCGCGATGCCGACGCGCAGGCCGCGCCAGTCGAGCACGCCGAGCGCGTCGCCGGGCTCGAGGCACCCCAGCTCGCGCTCGAAGCCGGTCAGCGCCAGCTTGTCCTGGTCGATCGGCGCGCGTCCGGGCTCGAACCAAGTGCTCCGGTTGCGCAGCACCCCGGGACGCACCGGCGTCAGGAAGGAGCCAGCGACGATCGCGACGCCGGATCGCTCGGCCAGCATCCGGAACAGCTCGCGGAATCGGCCCTCGAAACCCGCCACGGCGAGCGCGAGCTCGGCTGGCGTCATCGCCGCATGGCCGTCGACCGCGGTCGCGAGCTCCATCCCGAGGTACTCGGGCAGCAGCAGCAGCTCGGCGCCCGTGTCCCGGGCCGCGTCGACGATCCGCGCCTGCTTCGCGGCGAAGGCCGCGAAGTCCCCGATCCGCTCGATCGGATAGCGGGCGGCGGCGACGCGCATCAGCTGCCGATCGTCCGCAGCCACGCGACCAGGCGCTTCTCGGTCGCCACAGCCTCGCCGAGCTCCTTCCACGCGATCGTGGTCACGATGTCGGGCCGGCGCACGTAGCCGCGCGCGGTCCAGAAGGCATCGAGCGCCCGGTAGCCGGGCGGGCGGCGCGGGTCGTCGTCGGCCCGCACGACCGCGCAGAACGAGGTCCACGCGAAGCCGCCGAGCGCCGCCGCGTGCGCCTCGCGCGCGTCGAAGAAGCGGTGGCCGATGCCACGCCCGCGGTACTCGGGCAGCAGCACGGACTCGCCGAAGTAGAAGACCCTCGCCGGGTCGATGCCGGCCGCGGCATAGGGCGCGCGGAAGTCCGGTGACTCGTCGGCCAGCGGCACGCCGGTGGAGGCGCCGACGACCCGCGCCCCGTCCTCGGCGACGACGAGCACGCTCGCGGCCGATTCGACGTAGGTCCGGAGGTACTCGCGCTCGTAGTCGAGGTCGCCGTCGTAGAGGTACGGCCACTCGCGGAACACCGCGATGCGCAGCCGCGCGAGGTCGTCGAGGCGGGCCTCGACCTCGTCGCGCGGCAGCGCGCGGACCGTCGTCATGCCGGGGTGGCGGCGCGCCTGGTCGCGATCCAGTCGTCGACCACGCGCTCGAGGATCGCGAGCGGCATCGAGCCGTTCTTCAGCACCACGTCGTGGAACTCGCGGATGTCGAAGTCCTCGCCGAGCTGGTCGCGCGCGCGCTGGCGGAGCTCGAGGATCTTCTCCATGCCGACCTTGTAGGCCAGCGCCTGGCCCGGCCACACGATGTAGCGTTCGATCTCGGCCGTGACCTCGTCGCGGCCCATGCCGGTGTGGAGGATCATGTATTCGATCGCCTGCTCGCGGGTCCAGCGCTTGGCGTGGATGCCGGTGTCGACGACCAGGCGCACGGCCCGGAACATCTCGGCCTGCAGCCGGCCGAGGTTGTCGAGCGGATCCTGCTGGAAGCCGGCCTCCCATGCGACGCGCTCGGCGTACAGCGCCCAGCCCTCGGCGTAGGCGGTGAACGGCAGCATGCGGCGGAACATCGGCAGGCCCTTCAGTTCCTGCGCGATCGCGATCTGGAAGTGGTGCCCCGGCACCGCCTCGTGGTAGGCCAGCGTGCGCATGCCGAACTTCGGGATCTCGCCGACGTTGCGCAGGTTCGCGAAGAAGGTGCCCGGCCGCGAGCCGTCGAGCGCCGGAGCCTCGTAGTACGCCCCCGGGGCGGTCAGCTCCGAGAACTCGGGCACGCGCAGCACCTGGACGCTGGCCTTCGGCCGGACCGCGAACCAGTCGTCGAGACCGCGGTTGATCTCGGCGATGATCCGCATGTAGTCCTTGAGGATCTGGTTGCGGCCCTCGTCGGTGTCCGGATAGAGCTGCTCGGGGGACTCGGCCAGCTGCCGGACGCGCGTGCCGATGCTGCCCTCGACGAGACCGTGGTCGCGCAGGATCTGGTCCATCTCGGCGCCGATCCGGGCGACCTCGGCGAGACCCAGCGCGTGGATCTCCTCCGCGCTCATGTCGGTGGTCGTGTTGCTCTTGACCTGGTGCGCGTAGAAGGCCTCGCCGTCCGGCAGCGACCAGGCGCCGTCGTTGCGCGTGGCCTTCGGCGCCAGCGCCTCGAAGTGCGCGATCAGCAGGCCATAGGCCGGGAACACGTCGTTCTCGACCGCGGCCTTGACCTCGGCGAGCAGCCGGTCGCGGGTGGCCTGGTCGATCTCGGCCTCGGGGATCTTGCCGAGCTTCTCGACGAAGCTCGTCACCAGCACGTTCGCGTCGACGCCGGCGCCGACGAAGTCGCGCATCTGCTTCAGCACCTTGGTCACGAGGAACTCGGGCGGCACGATGCCGAGCTCGTCGCGCTTGCGCAGCCCCTCGAGCGTCTGCCCGAACTTGCGCGGGAACTGTCGGAGCCGCGCGATGTAGTGCTCGGCGTCGGTCCGGTCCTTGATCTGGTGGACCTGGGCCATGAAGTTCGGCTGCGCGCTCTGGATGCCGAACATCTGGTTGACCGGGAAGTTGTGGAACCGGAACCGCTCGCCCTCGACCTGCCGGCCCATGAAGTGGACGAGGATGTCGTACGAGAGGCGATCCTGGCCGGTGAAGCGGCTGGCGTCGTAGGACAGCAGCGTCTCGTAGTCACGCCGCAACCGCTCGGTCATGCGCTCGGCGCGCTCGAGCGAGGCGTCGGAGAGCTTCGCGTTGTGGCCGCGGATGCCGAAGCGCTCGAGCAGACGCAGCCGTGACAGCAACTCCGGCTCGTCCAGGAGGACCTGGGCGAAGACCCGGGTGTAGAACCAGTCGATGCGGAGCGGCTTGCCGTACCAGGTGTGGAGCCCGAGCCCCAACGCCACCAGCACGAGGCCGAGCACCCCGATCCCGAACCACTTCAGCACGCGCCGCATCGTCGCTCTCCAACCCGGAAAGCCGTTCAATCTAGCAGCGCTTGGCCGGCCCGGGTTGGGTCGGAAGTCGTGCCCCTTCGGCGCGGGGCCCGGGGCCGCACCCGTTGCCGGGGCTGCCGACCCCGACCAGCCGCCCGCTGCGCCGCGCAACGGTCCTGCGATAGCCTCGGCCCACCCCACCCTTGGAGACACACCGATGCGCCTCGATCGCCCCGCCCTCGCGTGCGCCGTCGCCCTCGCGATCGCCGCTGCCGGTTCGCCTGCCAGCGAGGCCTGCACCCGCGTCGTCTACAACGGCCCGAACGACACGATCCTGACCGGCCGCTCGATGGACTTCTCGATGGAGATCCCGGCCAACCTCTGGATCTTCCCGCGCGGCATCGCGCGCGACGGCGCCGTCGGCGCGAGCTCGGTGCGCTGGACCTCGCGCTACGGCAGCGTGATCGCGAGTTCGTGGGACATCGCGACTTCGGACGGCATGAACGAGAAGGGCCTGGTCGCGAACCTGCTCTGGCTGGTCTCGTCGGAGTACCCGCCGTTCGAGAAGGACGGCGACCGGCCGGGCCTCTCGGTCTCGATCTGGGCCCAGTACGCGCTCGACAACTTCGCGACCGTGGCCGAGGCGGTCGAAGCCTTCCGGCGCGAGGCGTTCGTGGTCGTGACCGACTACATCCCCGGCACCGACAAGTACACGACCGTGCACCTGTCGCTGTCCGACGCGAGCGGCGACAACGCGATCCTCGAGTACCTCGGCGGGCGGCTCGTCATCCACCACGACCGCTCGCACCGGGTCATGACCAACGATCCCGCGTTCGAGCAGCAGCTCGCGATCGCGGGCTACTGGGACCGCATCCCGGGACAGGACTTCCTGCCCGGCACCAACCATTCCTCGGACCGCTTCGTCCGCGCCCGCTACTACATCGACCGCGTGACCCAGAGCGACGACCCGCGCATCGCGGCGGCCGCGGTCTTCAGCGTGGTCCGCAACGTGTCGGTGCCCTACGGCATCGCGATCCCGGGCTTCCCGAACCTCTCGACCACGCGCTGGCGGGCGGTGGCCGACCAGAAGAACCGGCTCTACTACTTCGAGACCGCGATCACGCCCAACACCTTCTGGGTCGATCTCGGCAAGGTCGACTTCCGCGAGGGCGCGCCGGTGCGCCGCCTGCGCGTGGACGACCGCCAGACCTACTCGGGCGAGACCTCGAAACTATTCGAACGCGCGCAGCCGTTCGCGTTCCAGGGGCTCTGATCGCGGTCCGGGGAATGCGGCGGCATCAGGCTTGAACTACCGCCACGCCTTCCACGCCGGCAACTTCGCCGACGTGCTGAAGCACGTCGTGCTGGTCGCGCTGATCGAGTCGCTGACGCGCAAGGACAAGCCGCTCGCCTACCTCGAGACGCACGCCGGGGCCGGAAGCTACGACCTCGGCGGCGACGCGTCGAAGACCTGCGAGTTCCGCGACGGGATCGCGCGTCTGTGGGACCTCGGCGAGGCGCCCGGTCCGCTCGGCCGCTACCTGGAACTCGTCCGTGGCTTCGACGGCAACGGCGGCGGTCTTCACGGCTATCCGGGTTCGCCGTGGCTCGCGGCGCGCCTGCTCCGGCCCGGCGATCGTCTGCGGCTGGCCGAGCTGGCCGGGGGTCCCGCGAAAGGACTCGAAGCCCTGTTCCGCGACGACCGTCGCGTCCGGGTCGAGCGCCGCGACGGCTACGGCGCGCTCCGGGCCTGGCTGCCGCCGCCCGAGCGCCGCGCGCTGGCGCTGGTCGATCCGCCGTTCGAGAGCCAGCTCGCCGAGTTCCGCGCGATCGAGACCGCGCTCGACGACGCGCTGCGACGCTTTCCGGGCGGGGTGTACGCGGTCTGGTATCCGATCAAGCGGCGTGCGGACCTCAACCCCTTCGTGCGCTGGGCCGCCGGCGGCGGCCATCGCCACGTGCTGCGGATCGAGCTGATGGTGCTGCCCGACAACGCGCCGCTGCGCCTCAACGGCTGCGGGATGCTGGTGCTGAACGCGCCGTTCGACCTCGACCGCACGCTGGCGCCGTCCGTGCGCGTGCTCGTCGAACGCCTCGGCCGCGACCCGCGGGCCGCGACGACGATGGACTGGCTGGCGCGCGACTGAGGCGGTGGACGCGGCTCGGGCCGTCAGCGCAGCGAAACCGACGTCTGCAGCTTCCAGTGCTCGAAGCGGTGCATGCCGACGTCGGCGCCGGCCTTGAGCAGTGCGAACAGCACGATCGCCGCGCCGCCACCACCGAGCCAGACGCCGAGGATGATCGTCAGGTGCATCGGGATCACCCGCAGGTACGGCATGACCATCAGCAGGCCGATGTTCGGCTTGCCGGCGAGGTCGGCGGCAACGTGCTCCTCGTGCGAGGCGCGATGGGCGCGCCAGAACGTCCAGCCGAGCCCGGCGAAGACCAGCCAGTCGAGCGCCGAGACCCGACCGACGTGCACCGCCATCAGCTCGCCGCTGCCCTCGTTGCGCACGTCGATGTAGCCCGCGGACGACGCGGTCAGCGTGAACGCCAGCAGGAAGAAGAAGTAGACGAGGTGGAAGCCGCCGTAGTGGATCGCGAAGAAGGTCGCGACCTTCCGCTGCGTTTCCGGCGTGGCCTCGATCGGACGCTCGTTGAACTTGACGCCCTCGACGCAGTAGTCCGCGAGCTTCAGGATCCGCTGGCGCGAGTACCAGCCGATCACGAGGCTCTGGATCCAGAACGGCCACAGCAGCTGGACCAGTCCCCACCCGAACACCAGCGCCGAGATCAACGTCAGCGCGTTGCCGACGAGGATGCCGGTCAGCGCCTGGTCCTTCGGGCGGGCGACGGTGGACATGGCGCGTCCTTCTCCCTGGTGGTTCCGTCCCGGATCGTCGGCGAATCCGGAGGCGATCAGTAGCACGCCGGCAGGTCGGCGCGCACGAAGCGGGCGCCGAGCCCGCGCGGCAGGCCGGCCAGTCGACCCTCGTCGCCGAACGGTCGCCATTCGACGACGAGTTCGGCGTCACCGCACTCCGCGGCCGGACGGTAGCCGATGAGACCGACCGGACTTGGGCCCGTCTGCCCGCCGCCAGGCGCCGAACGCCGATGCTCGGACAGGGCCGCGATCCCGTGGCCCTCCGCCGGATCCGCGAACCCGGCGCGCCAGCGAGGCGCGCCGTCGGCATCCCGATACAGCAGCACGACGGCGTCACGCGCCGGGCTCGCCGGGCCCGCATCCGACAGGCCCACGAGCGCACCGGTCTCCGCCGCCGTCTGGCGCCACAGGCCGCGCGCCGGCGCGCGCGCCGGCGGCGTGCCGGCGCGGCCGGTCCGGAGGCAGATCGAGCGGTCGTCCTCGTCGAGCAGCGCCGCGACGACGCCCCACGTCGCGGGTCCACATCGCGGCACGACGCGCGCGGGATCGAGATCGAGGCGCGGCCGATCGCCATCGTCGGAGCGCGGCTGATCGCCCGGGGTCCCGGGACCGGGCCCGCCCGGAGCGGACCACGGTCGTTCGGCGACCAGCGCCGACGCCTCGACGCGTGCCCGGGCGGTGCGCCAGCGCGCGCGACCATCGGTCGCGCGGTCAAGGCGATGCAGATCGGCCTCGTCGCGTCCCCAGGCCAGGAAGACGCCGCCGTCCGCCGGATCGTCGGCCTGCCACCATCCGCCGGGCGGTCGAAGACCCGGCAGCGGGCCGCGCAGCAGCCGCACGCGGCCCGACGCGTCGCGTCCCGCGACCAGCACGGCCGCGCCGGGCAAGCCACCGGTGGTGATCGGCAGCGCCGCATCGAGGTGGACCAGGCCCGGCGCCGCCGCATGGGCGTGGCGTCCGGACGCTTCGCGCCACAGCATCAGCGCCGACCCGTCGAGCAGCCAGCCGGCCGGTCGCCAGGACAACGGATCGCCGGTCTCCGGATGCACGAACCACGCCGGCGCGGCCCGCGTCGGCCATGCTTCGGCCACGGTCGCGAGCGTGGCCATGGCATCGAGTTCCACCGACTCGCCACCGACGGGATCGATCCGCCGGTTCGAACCCTCGGCGCCGAAGGCCAGCCACGTGCCGTCCGGTGACGCGGCCAGCGCGCGCGTCGGCGCGCCGGGCACGCGAGTCCAGTCCGCGATCGCGCGCCACTCGCCGCGCGCGTCGATCCAGAGCGTCTCGCGCTCGCCGCGGCTGGCGAGCGCCGCGAGCACGCCGTGTCCGGTCGCGATCGCCTCGAGTCGGCCCGGCGGCGAAGGGACGGACCGCACATGGCCTTCGACGTCGATGCGCCAGATCCGGAGCACGCGACCGTCGTCGACGAGGACCCGCAGCGAATCACCGTCTCCGGCATGCAGTTCGACGCGCTCGACCGTCGCGCCGATGGGCCATTCCGCGCGCGGTCGCCATCGGTCGGCGGTCGGGTCGTACCGACGAACCAGCAGCCGGTCGGCGACCGCGGTGGCGGCGTGGATCGCCGAGGCCCCGGGCGCGCTGCCGAGCGGCGGACCGAAGTGCACGAGCCGCTGGGGACCGAAGTCGGCATCGAGCCGCCAGGTCCCGCCGTCCTCGATCAGCACCCTGGCCGAGCGACCGTCGAGCCCGACGCGCACGACCCCGCGATCGGAGGCCATGCCGACGACGCGCCGGGCATCGGGCGCGAACCGCGCACGCGCTCGGTCGAATCCCGGATCCGGCGCGTACACCGCCGACTCGAAACGCGTCACGCGGCGCACCAGCCGCGATCGCGCATACGCGTCGATCGTGTCGGCCAGGGCCCGGGTGCCGTCGTCGACCGGCGCCATCTGCGCGTCGCCGCCCGCCGCGCGCCAGCGCACCAGCAGCCGGATCACGTCGGTCCGGACGCCGCCTTCGGCCGGATCGAGCAGCGCGAGGAGCGGCGGCAACCGGGTCGTCGCCGGCACCGGTTCGACCGCATCGAGCGGCCCCCGCGCGTCGACCACGATCGCGCGCAGGACCGGCGGCGATTCGCTCCCGAGCATCGCCAGCATCGGCGCGAGGCCCGGCCCATCGACCACGAGCATCGGCGCCTCGCCGTGGCGGCCCGCGAGCGATGGCAGCAGCCCGAATGCGAGCGCTTCGCGCTCGGGATCATGCCCGGCGCCGGTCTCGCGCCGGCTCCAGGCGATCACGGCGTGACCGCGGGCGGCGAGCGCGGCGAAAAGTCCCTCGTCCGGCCGCGCACGATCGGGAAACACGAGCAGCACGCCGGTCGACCCTTCGGCCGCTGGCCAGACATCCGCGGTGCCGAGCGCGATCGGAAGGCCGGGCTCGAGCAGCGGAACACCGCGCGCGACCTGCGCGTCGGACGGTGCCGGCAGCAGGGCCACGAGCGCGATCAGCGCGAACGCGGCCCGCCATCGGTCACGCGGACGACTCATCTCATCCGGTCACGAAGCGTCCGGTCGGCTCGCCGTCCGCCGGGCTGCGTTCGACCCTCTCGACGCGCGCGAGCACCGGTCCCCGCGCCAGCGCCCGCGCCAGCGCCTCGCGCGCCCCGGCCGCGCCGATCGCCAGCACTTCGACGCGACCGTCGGGCAGGTTCAGCGCATGGCCGGAAAGGCCGAGGCGCTCGGCCTCGCGGCGCACGAAGGCCCGATAGCCGACGCCCTGCACGCGGCCCGAGACGACGAAGCGCTCGGCCTCAGCCATCGTCGTCCGCGGCCGCGATCGCGGCGTCGAGATCCTTCCCGGTCACGGGACCCAGGAACTTCCTCGCCACCCGGCCCTGCGGGTCGATCAGGTAGGTCATCGGCAGGCCGCGTGGCGCCGCGAAATCCGCGAGCGGTTCGTAGGGATCGACGTGCGCGATCGGATAGCCGGCCGGGTGCTTCTCGAGGAAGGCCCGAAGCTCGGACTCCTCGATCTCCTCGAACGCGAGGCCGATCACGCGCGCATCGTCGCGGCGCGCGTCGAAGTCGGTCAGGTCCGGGATCTCCTTGATGCACGGCGGGCACCAGGTCGCCCAGAAGTTGACGACGACCCATTGGCCACGGTGCTCGGCGAGTTCGAATCGGCCGCCGTCGAGCGTCGCGACCGACAGCGCGGGCGTGGCGCCGAGGTCGGCCGCTCCCGCGCGTGGACCGAAGCCGCCGCCGACGACGAGCAGCAGCGCGAGGAACAGTGCAGGGACGTTACGGGTCATCGGTGGTCCTGTCTCCGGGAAGGCGGCATCGGCAGCACGCTGCCGACCGGGCGTGCGAGCGCTTCGTCGCCGGTGCGGGCCACGTGCTCCAGCCACTCGAGCAGCGGTCCGTCCTCGTCGCTCGCGCCGGTCATCAGCCACGCGACCTCGTCCGGTCGCGGGAAGCGATGGTTGCCGGCGAAGAACAGTTCGGACAGCGGCACCTGGTCCGGCTCCCGCAGCAGCACGAGGTCGCCGAGTTCGCTGCGCCCGACCAGTTTCACCGATCGCAACTGCTCGAGGAAGCGGTCGATCTGCTCGTCGGTCAGCGTCGGCTCATCGCGTGCCAGGGCCGGACGGGACAGGGGCTTGCCCGCGCGCGAGGCCGCCGCGATCCGCCGCAGCACGCGCAGGAGACCCGCGAACTCGAGCCCCGGACCGACCCCGGGGCGGGCATGGTCGAAGCGGAACGCGCCGACCGCCGACGCGATCGACGCGCCGAGCAGCACGATCAGCCACAGGAGATACATCCACAGCAGGAAGATCGGCACCACCGCGAGCGCGCCGAACACCTGCTCGTAGCTGGTCCGGGCGAGATACTCGGCGAAGCCGCGCTTGGCGAGTTCGAACAGCACCGTGCCGATCGTGGCCCCGACCGCGGCGTGCCGCAGGCGCACGATCGTGGCCGGAATCACGGTGTAGGCCAGCCACAGGGCGACCCAGGTCACGACCACCGGCAGCCAGCGCAGCAGGTGCTCGCTGACATGCCACTCGCGATCGACCTCGTCGATCAGCGGCAGCGCGAACAGGTACGACGACAGGCCAAGGCTCGCGGTGACCAGCACCGGGCCCAGCGTCAGGACCGTCCAGTAGACGACGAAGCGCGAAACCCTCCGGCGACGCGCGCTGACCCGGAAGATCCGGTTGAAGGTCTCCTCGATGCCGGACATCAAGAGCAGCGCCGAGACCACCAGCGCGATCACGCCGATCGTCGTCAGCTGATACGCGTTGGCCGCGAACTGGGTCAGGTATGACTGCACCACGCGCGCCGCAGCCGGGACGAAGTTCGTGAACACGAAATCGGTGATGCGTTCGGACCAGGCCGCGAACTCGGCGAACTGGGCGATCACGCCGAGCGCGACGGCCGTCAGCGGGACCAGCGCGAACAGCGTCGTGTAGCTCAGCGCCGCCGCGGCCTCGAAGCAGTCGTCGGCCCAGAAGCGGCGCCACACGAAGCGCGCGAAGGTCGCGAGCGCGGATGCCCGCCGGCGAAGCGTGGCGAGCCGGTTCGGCCCGGTCATGGCGTGGTCCAGCGTCGGTCCATCGCCGCCGATGGTGCCATGCGGTGGCGTCACGACGCGGCCACCACGTGGCCGGGCACAATCGGGACCCGCCACAACGGCAGCCGTCGATGAGCGAAATCCTGGTCCTCTACTACTCGCGCCACGGCGCGACCGCCGAGCTGGCCCGGCAGGTCGCGCGCGGCATCGATTCGGTGCCCGGCATCGGCGCGCGCCTGCGCACGGTCCCGCCGGTCGTGCCGGCGTCCGAGGCCGGCCCGGCCGCGACGGTGCCGGAGTCCGGGCCACCCTACGTGACCCGCGCCGACCTCGTCGAGTGCGTGGGCCTCGCGCTCGGCAGTCCGACCCGCTTCGGCAACATGGCCGCGCCGCTCAAGCACTTCATCGACGGCACCTCGGCCGAATGGCTGTCCGGCGCGCTGGCGGGCAAGCCGGCCGCGGTCTTCACGTCGACCGCCTCGATGCATGGCGGCCAGGAATCGACCCTGCTCAGCATGATGCTGCCGCTGCTGCACCACGGCATGCTGATCGTCGGCATCCCCTTCACCGAGCCCGAGCTGACCGCGACGCGATCCGGCGGCACGCCCTACGGCGCGAGCCATCTGGCCGGCCCGCGCGGCGAGCTGCCGGTCACCGACGACGAGAAGGCGCTCGCGCGCGCGCTCGGGCGACGCCTAGCCACGATCGCGCGGCGGCTCGCGGGGAGCGACGCGTGAGCCCGCGCGGATGGCGCGCGATCGCGCTCGCGAGCTTCGGCGCTCTGATCGCCCTGCACCTGGCGTGGCACCTGTGGCTCGCGCCGCCGGCCGCGTTCCCGATCGGGTTCGTGCTTGCGATCGCACTCGGCCCGCTGCTGCTCGCGGGAGTCGCGATGCTGCTCGACGTCCGTCGCGGCCTGTTCTGGGCCGGCTTCGTCGCGCTCGGCTACTTCAGCCACGGCGTGATGGAGGCGTGGACCAGCCCGTCGATCCGCCTGCTGGCCCACGCCGAATGGCTGCTCGCGACGATGCTCGTGGTCGCGGTCGGCGCGGCCGGGCTCGCCGAGCGCCGCTCGGCGCGCGGCCGCGCTGCATAATCGCCGGCGTTCCAGCACGGGGCCGAGGCCATGGATCGCCTGCTCATCGTCGCGACCGGCGGCACCATCGACAAGATCTACTTCGACGACAAGTCGGAGTTCCAGGTCGGCGCGCCGCAGATCGGCGGCATCCTCGACGCGATCGGGGTCGCCTTCGCGTTCGACGTGATCGCGCTGATGCGCAAGGACAGCCTGCACCTGACCGACGAGGATCGCGCGCTGATCCGCGCGACGATCGCCGCCCAGCCGCACCGCCACGTGCTGGTGACCCATGGCACCGACACGATGGTCGAGACCGCGCGCGCGCTCGAGGGACTCACCGGCAAGGTGATCGTGCTGACCGGCGCGCTGAATCCGGCCCGCTTCCAGGGGTCGGACGCGGTCTTCAACATCGGCACCGCGGTCGGCGCGGTGCAGTCGCTGTCCGATGGCGTCTGGATCGCGATGAACGGCCGCATCTGGCGACCCGGGTCGGTGCGCAAGAACGTCGCCGCGAACCGCTTCGAGGCGAGCGGCTGAGCGGGCCGGATCGGCCGCGCGAACCACGCTTCGCCCCGGATCACCGCGTCCGTTTGCCGGCTCTCCGCCGGCACGGCACCATCGCACGTCTGGCGCGACCAATCGGATGGGCTCTGACGTGGGTCAGATTCTCGACATCTCCCGCCTTCGCCGCAGCTGCGGCGCCTGCGGCCTCCAGCAGCTGTGCCTGCCGGCGGCGATCGCGGGCGAGGACCTCCGCCGGCTCGACGACATCGTCCAGTCGAAGCGGCCGATCGACCGGTCGCAGGCGCTCTTCCTGCCCGGTTCGCCGCTGCAAGCGCTGTACGTGGTCCGCTCGGGCTCGCTCAAGACCTTCGTCACGAACGAGCAGGGCGAGACCCAGATCCTCGGCTTCCACCTGCCCGGCGAGATCCTCGGGCTCGACGCGATCAGCACGGACCGTCACCAGTGCACCGCCGAGGCGCTCGAGCGCACCACGGTCTGCGAGGTCCCGTTCTCGCGCCTGTCGCAGGTCGCGCTCCAGGTGCCGGAGCTCCAGCGCCAGTTGCTGCGCGTGATCAGTCGCGAGGTCATGCGCGACCACGAGCACCTCGTGATGATGGGCCGCCGACACGCGCAGGAGCGGCTCGCGATCTTCCTGAAGAGCCTGTCCGGCCGCTACGCGCGCCTGAAGCGCGACCCGGCGCTGCTGACGCTGCCGATGTCGCGCTACGAACTCGCGAACTATCTGGGCCTCGTGGTCGAGACGGTGAGCCGCCTGTTCACCCGCTTCCAGCAGATGGGCGTGCTCGAGGTCCGGCGCAAGACGATCCGGATCGTCGACCCGCGCAAGCTCGAGGCGCTGTGCGCCGAGCAGCACGAAGGCGCCGGTCTCGCCGTGCGCGAGGCCTGAGCGGCCGCAGCCGTCCGCGCTCCGGCGCGCACCACGTCGTGGCGCGGCGACAGGATCGGCCGCGCCGGTCCCTATACTCGCCGATCGCGTCCAACCCCGCTGCCCGATGGGATCCGATCCCCCCGCGTCGGGGCCGGCGAGCGTGCGCGCCGGACCCGAACGATTCGACGCCGATCTCGTGCTCTCGGCCGATCGCGGCCGGCTGATCGCGCGCTGGCGCGCGCTCGAGGCGGCGAGGACCCCGCCCGACGATCCGCGACGCCTCGCGTTCGACGCCGAGGTCGCCGCGTCCCGGGCCGCGCGCGAGGCACGCGCCGGCAGCATCCCGCCGATCACGCTCGACGAGTCGCTGCCGATCGCGCGCGAGGCCGATCGCATCGTCGAGGCGATCCGCCGCGATCCGGTCGTCGTCGTCGCCGGCGAGACCGGCTCGGGCAAGACCACGCAACTGCCGAAGCTCTGCCTCGCCGCCGGCCGTGGCACGGCCGGATGGATCGGCTGCACCCAGCCGCGCCGGATCGCGGCGCGCTCGGTCGCGCGGCGCGTCGCGCAGGAGCTGGCGACGCCGATCGGCGGACTCGTCGGCTGGCAGGTGCGATTCACCGAGGAGGTCGGCCCGAACGCGCTGGTCAAGTTCATGACCGACGGCATCCTGCTGGCCGAGACCCAGACCGACCGCTGGCTGTCGCGCTACGACACGCTGATCATCGACGAGGCCCACGAGCGCAGCCTCAACATCGACCTGCTGCTCGGGTATCTGAAGCAGCTGCTGGAGCGGCGGCGCGACCTCAGGCTGGTCGTGACCTCGGCGACGATCGACACCGCGCGCTTCGCGCGCTTCTTCGGCGACGCGCCGGTGATCGAGGTCGAAGGCAGGTCCTACCCGGTCGAGGTGCGCTGGCGCCCGCCCGCGCCCGAGCGCGGCGCCGCGCCCGACCTCGCGAGCCAGATCGTCGCGACGGTCGACGAGATCGGCGCGATCGACCCGCTCGGCGACGTGCTGGTGTTCCTGCCCGGCGAGCGCGAGATCCGCGACGTGCACCTCGCGCTCGAGCGCCGCAGGCTGCGCGCGACCGAGGTGCTGCCGCTCTACGCGCGCCTGTCGGCGCGCGACCAGGACCGCGTCTTCAACCCCGGACCCGGACGCCGGATCGTGCTCGCGACCAACGTCGCCGAGACCTCGCTGACGGTGCCGCGGATCCGCCACGTCATCGACCCGGGGCTTGCGCGCGTCAACCGCTGGTCGCACCGGCACAAGGTCCAGCGCCTGCACGTCGAGCCGATCTCTCAGGCCAGCGCCGACCAGCGCAAGGGCCGCTGCGGCCGAATCGCGAGCGGCACCTGCTGGCGGCTCTACGACGAGGCCGACTACGCGGCCCGGCCGCGCTACACCGACCCCGAGCTCAAGCGCTCCTCGCTCGCCGGCGTGATCCTGCGGCTGCTCTCGCTCGGCATGGGCCCGGTCGAGGCCTTTCCCTTCCTCGACCCGCCCGACGAACGCGCGATCCGCGATGGCTACCAGCAGCTCCTCGACCTCGCCGCGATCGAGGTCGAGGCACCGCGCGAGGCATCGGCATCGCGCACGGACGAGGCTGCCGAAGCGGCCCCGCGCTCCCGTGGCCGCGATCGCGGCGGCAGGGATCGGAAGGCGGGCCAGCTCCGGCTGACCGGGATCGGCCGCCGGATGGCACGCCTGCCGATCGACGTCAAGCTCGCGCGCGTGCTGGTCGAGGCCGAGCGGCTCGGCTGCCTGCGCGAGGCCTGCGTGATCGCCGCCTTCCTGTCGATCCAGGATCCGCGCGAGCGCCCGGCCGAGGCGCGCGCGCTGGCCGACTCGGCGCACGCGCACTACCACGACCCGGCCTCCGACTTCGTCGGCGTGCTGCGACTGTGGGACGACTACCGCGCCGCGCACGAGGAGCTCACGCAGTCGAAGCTGCGCGACTGGTGCCAGCAGCGGTTCCTCTCCTTCATGCGGATGCGCGAGTGGCGCGAGCTGCACCGGCAGCTTCTGGTGCTGTTCGACGAGCTCGGCTGGGCGCTCGGCGCCGAGGACCGGATCGAGCCGGCGGAAGCCGACTCGCGCGGCCCGCGCCGCGGCGAGGCCGCTGCCGGTATCCCGCCGCGGCTCTCGCGGCGCCGCTACGAGGCGCTGCACCGCGCGCTGATCTCGGGCTTTCCCGACCAGGTCGCGCGGCGCGACGAGAAGGGCCAGTACGTCGGGACACGCGGCCGCCGCTACCTCGTGTTCCCGGGGTCGGGGCTCGCGAAGAAGCCGCCGGCGTGGCTGCTGTCGGCGACGCTGCTCGACACCCAGCGCCTCTACGGGCTCACCAACGCCGCGGTCGAACCCGAGTGGATCGAGCAGCAATGCGCCCACCTCGTCCGCCACGCGCACTTCGACCCGCACTGGTCGCGCGCGCAGGGCCGCGTGCTCGGCCACGAGCGCGTGACGCTGCTCGGCCTCACGCTGGTCGAGCGTCGGCGCGTCGCGTACGAGCGCATCGACCCGGTCGCCGCGCGCGCGGTCTTCCTCCGCGAGGCGCTGGTGCCCGGCGAGATCGATTGCCGCGCGGCCTTCGTGCACCGGAACCGCGAGACCCTCGAACGCGCGCGCGCCGAGGAGGACAAGCGCCGCCGCAAGGGCCTCCTGCGCGACGACGAGGAACTCGCCGCGTGGATCGACGCACGGATCCCGCCCGGCATCGCCAACGCGGTCGCGCTCGACGCCTGGTACAAGACGCTCGACGCCGAACGCCGGCGCGATCTCGAGTGGACCCTCGACGACCTGCTGCGCGTCGAGGCCGTGCCCGAGCGCGCGTTCCCGACCGCGCTGCGCGTCGGCCGCCACCGGCTCGCGCTCGAGTACCGCTTCGACCCGACCGATCCCGACGACGGCGTGACCGTCATCGTCCCGCTCGAGCTGTTGAACGCCCTGCCCGTCCATCGCCTCGGCTGGCTGGTCCCGGGCCTGCTCGTCGAGAAGGTCACCGAGCTGATCCGCGCCCTGCCGAAGCCGCTGCGCCGGCACCTGGTGCCGGCGCCCGACTTCGCGCGCGCCTTCGTCGACGCGAGCCGCGCGTTCGAGGCCTCCGACGAGGATCTCGCGCGCCAGCCGCTCGCCGACTCGCTGGCCGCGCACTTCGAGCGCATGACCGGCGTCGCCTACCCACCCGAGGACTTCGACGAACGCGAGCTGCCGAAGCACCTGCGCTTCAACGTGCGCCTGCTCGACGAGCGCGGGCAGCCGCTCGCGAGCTCGCGCGACCTCGCCGCGCTCAAGGCCGAATACGGCGCCCGCGCCCGGGCCGAGTTCGCGCGCGCGACGGCCAGCGACCTCGCGCGCGAGGATGTCGCCCGCTGGGACTTCGGCGACCTGCCCGAGACGATCGCGACCGACACCGGGCTCGCCGCCTATCCCACGCTGGTCGACACCGGCGAGCGCGCCGCGATCCGCGTCTTCGAGGACGCCGGTGAAGCGCGCGCCGCGCACGGCGGCGGCGTGCTGCGCCTCGTGCGCCTCGCGCTCGCGGACAAGGCCCGCCAGGCGGCAAGGCAGCTCCCGCTCTCGCCGAAGGCTGCGATCGCGTGGACGGCGATCGGTTCGCCCGAGGCCCTGCGCGCCGATCTCGTCGAAGCCGCGCTCGACGAGCTCGCGCGCGACCGGGTCGGCGCCGTGCGCTCCGCCGCGGCCTTCGAGGCGCTGGTCGCCGACCTCGGCCGGAGCCTCTTCGCCGCCGCGGTCGAGCGCCTCGCGCCGGTCGAGGCGACGCTCGTCGCCTACGCCACGCTCGCGCCGAAGCTGACGCCCGAGCTGATGGGCTTCGCGCGCGCGAACTACGACGACCTGAAGGCCCAGCTTGGAGGGCTCGTTCATCCCGGCTTCGCGCGCGCCCCGCGCGACCGGCTCGCCGACCTGCCGCGGTATCTCAAAGCGATGGAGGTGCGGCTGGTCCGCCTGCGCCTCGACCCGCGACGCGATCAGGCGCGGATGCTCGAGGTCCGCGAGTTCGAGGACTGGCTCGCCCGCCTCGAGCCACGCCTCGCGTCCGACGCCGACCGCGCCGAGTGGACCCGCATCCGCTGGCTGATCGAGGAGTTCCGCGTCCAGACCTTCGCGCAGGAGCTCAAGACCCGCGAGCCCGTTTCCGAGAAGCGCCTGCGCCGGATGCTGTCGGATCTCGAGGCAGGTCTGCATCCGATCGAGACAGCGCATTCGGTCAGGAACTGATCCCGACGAGGGAATCACGCGCCCCCCGCGTCCTTCGCCGCCCGCGCGTCGCCGAGGTGCACGTGGATCGCCGAGACTCGTCGTGCCCATCCCCTGGTCCGCCGTCGCCCTCAGCACCCCGTCGCGGGTGTAGTAGTCGATCTTGGCCGACCCGTTCGAGCGCACCATCGCCGTCCGCCGACCATGGCCGTCGTACTCGTAGCGCTCGAGGTTGCCGCCCGCGGGCTGGCTCTCGATCAGCCGGTTCACCGCGTCATAGGCGTGCGTGAAGCCCGGACGGCCGGTCACGTTCCCGCGCGCGTCGTGCGTGTAGCTGCGGAAGCCCGACGGACCGCTGATCGACGCCAGCCGATGCGTGCCGTCGTAGCTGAACGTCTCGGTCCCGGCCCACGACCACCGCGTCCGCAGCCGGTCGAAGGCGTCCCAAGCGAAGCTCTCGCTGCCATGGCCCGCGATCGCCGCCCAGGTCAGCCGGTCGCGGCCGTCATACCCCATCCAGCGCGTCCCGCCCGACAGGTTCAGCCCGTCGCTCTGGCTCTGAAGGTTCCCGTTCGCATCCCACGCGAACTGCTCGTCGATCACGCTCGCCCCGGACCGCACGTCCCAGATCCGCTGCGGCAGGCCCCGCGCGTTGCGCGTCACCGTCCGCACCGTGCCGTTGCCGTAGGTGAACGACTCGAGCCGACCGTCCGGACCCCACACCGCGTTCGTCGCGTACACCCCCGCCCGCGTCGGCTGGCCCAGCGCGTTCGGGGCATATGCGATCGACGGCCGCGCGCTCGCCAACACTTCGCCATCGAATCGGTGCTCGTCCAGGCGAGCCGCCGAAACGACGAAGTCCCACCGCTAGGGAGAGAGCTTCGCGTTGCTGCAGTGCGTCTTGACGCTACGGTTCTGGACTTGATTCCGTGCTTCGAGCGCTGGCACAAGGCGGCCGCTGACGCCCGCAGTCGCCCAAGCACCAAACAACAAGCCCGCAAAATGGAGGGCTTGTTGTTTCTCCCTCACGCTGGCGGGTCGATATCCGGCCTACGGTCTACGGCTTTACACAGCGTTCAACAAAGCCGCCGTACCGCGGGACGTTCTCTCAACACAGCGGAACTTCATGAAATTCCAAACCCGTCAACTGATGAGCGATCACTGCATCGCGAAAGCGAGCGCTGACGAAAAGCTTCGTCACCATCTCGCGAACACCGAACACCTCGCACCCAGCAACTGATTGGCGGCGTAGCGTCGGCAGATACATAGTGGAGTGAATGTTATCGTCGCGATCGAATCGAACATGTGCGCCGTCTAACCAGTTTATGCAGTGAATCCCCACATACTCGTCATCCAAGCCCACGAGAGGCAGCAACTCGACATTATTCGTGAGGAAACCGCTCAGAACCTCGCTGGCTCTCCGAGAGCAACATCGGACAATGGGATGAAATATCGGAAAATCGCACACAAGTCTGTTCTTTGTCTCGGGAACCCAATCTATTGCCACTGGGGACCATGAGTCCGCTACGGGTGCGTGTCGAACCTTGGCCAGCATCAACCCTTCGGCGTCCGACGTGCGCCCGACCCATCTGTACATGTCGACTTCGGGAACGACCATGTAATAAGGCAGATCCACGCGCGCGCTTCCCTCACTACATTGAGCCTCGGTCATCTTCTCGCCGGATACTGCTTGTCGAGCTGCTCGACCGTTGAATTTGTCAAGTTGTCTGCAATTCTGCAGCACTCGGCGCGAATCGAATCTGCATCTGGTTGCGCTGCAATACGGTCGTTGGTGTCGCGAACGTAACTATCTCGTTTGGTGATGTCATGCTTGTTCCCTGGGATATTGACCAAGTTTGTTTTCTCAGTTCTTGGGTTAATCCCGTTTGCTCGCATGTTGTCCCGCGCCGCCGCGGCTCTTTTGTCACGATGAGGGACAACGTGATTTCTTTCTGCCTTTGAGGCGCGAGATATCGCCCTGCTCGCGCCGCCAAGAGAATCTCGACCAAGCCTCCCACCGATCGCGGATCCAAACAGCTCCGCGCCAGCAGCAACCCGATCACGAGTCGAAGCGCCTGCATCAGTTAGCGTGCTGATGTTCCCAGCCGCCGAAGTCACCGTGTCGTAGGCCGAGTAGGCGCGCCACGCCACAACGGCAATCGGGATCAGTATTGGCAGCCTTCCATCCGGATCGGTGAACCGGTATGGATTGTTATTGGCGTAGTGGTACCTCCCGAAGTGGTTCGTCGGATCCGCTAGCGGCCCGACAGGGTCGACCGACAGGAACCGCCCGATCGCCGGATCGTAGTACCGCTGCTGCATGTACACGAGGCCCGTCCCCGGATCCTCCATGTGGCCCGTGTACCCCGGTCCGTTCTTGAGCGGCCCCGTCAGCGGCAGCCCGAAACTCCCCCGCCGCGTCCGCTCGAACACCACGCCCCACGCATCACTCCGCGCGATCGGCGTGCCTTGGTGATCGACGTGGAAGTACGTCATCCCGAACGGACTCCGCCACGCCCACGCATCCTGCGCCACCAGCACGTCGCCCAGGTGCACATAGATCGCCGAGCCCCCCGTCGTTCCCATCCCCTGGTCCGCGGTCGCCCGCAGCACCCCGTCGCGCGTGTAGTAGTCGATCTTGACCGTCCCGTTCGAGCGCACCATCGCCGTCCGACGGCCACGCCCGCCGACCTTGCCGGCCGTGCGCGGGTCGGCGCGCACCTCGCGGCGAATCGACTCCGTTCACCTCGCTGATTCGGAATCAGCATTTGCTGATCCGGGCTCAGCGCCACGGCCTTCTGTCACCCGACGAGGCCGGCTAGGATCCCGCGGAGGGTCGAGCCACGAGAGGACCGGACCGGATTCGACCATCGAGGAGGCGACGTTCGTGACACGGGCAGCAGCAGCCGATCGGTGTGCTCTGGGTCGCAGATGCCGGAAAGCTCGACTGGAACCCTCGGGTCTTTCGCAGCCGGACGATTTCAAGTGAGCCGAGTTCGATCAGGACCCATCAGGCGCCATCGCGATCGGCGCACCCGCGGTGCTACCCCTCTCCTCGTCCTTTACGCCCTGTCGTGGGCATCCTGCGCCGTCGGCACGCCTAGGAACGCGGAGGCTGCGGATTCGGAACCCGTGCTCGCCGCGGTCCTCGTTCCCGTCGGGTCGGGTGACGCCGGAACCCGCCTCGCGGTGCGCTGGAGCGGCGATCGGCCAGCACGGCTGGAACTGGTCGCGTTGCAGCATGATCGTGTCCAGTCGATCGGCGAATGGGTCGTCGGACCTGGCCTTGACCTGATCTCGGCGCACGTCGATTCCGACCCCGGACAGCTGCGGGTTCGCGTTCGCGACGACGCGGATCGGATCGTCGCGGACGCGCAGGTGCAGGCCGTGCCTGCCCTGGTCGAATCAGCGCAAGCAACGATCGACGAGGTCGAGATGCCGACGGGTTCCGAAGTCGTCATCGAAACCGCCACGCTCCCGGCAATCGCGGGACCGGTCGATTGGAAACCGACCTTCGGACACAACTCGGGGCCGTCCGGAGTCGTCTTCGCCGTGCAGAAATACGACGACGGCAGCGGCCCTTCGATCGTGATCGGCGGGCGCTTCCGAATCGCCGGTGGCATGCGGGTCAACGGGGTTGCGCGCTGGAACGGGGTCTCCTGGTCGCCGCTCGGCACGGGCATCTCCGGTGGTGCCGATCCCTTCGTGCGGACGATGCTGGTCCACGGCGGTGATCTGATCGTGGCCGGCTCGTTCTCGTCGGCGGGCGGTAACCCGGCGAACAACATCGCGAGATGGGACGGGTCCGCGTGGAGCGCCTTCGGTGCCGGCATGAACGAGCGCGTCTGGGCGCTCGCGATCCACGAGAGCCAGCTGGTTGCCGGCGGATCCTTCACCACCGCGGGCACCGGGCCTGCGCTGCGAATCGCGCGCTGGTCCGGCACGGAATGGCAGCCGATCGGCGCCGGCTTCAGCGGCACGGTCCGAGCCATCACCGTTCATGCAGGCCAGCTCGTTGCCGGCGGCGAGTTCGCGGCTTCGGGCGCGACACCCGTCGGTCGGGTGGCGCGGTGGACCGGAACCTCGTGGCAAGCGCTCGGAAGCGGCCTTTCCGGGACGGTGAACGCGCTGTCGAGCCACGCGGGCCTGCTCTACGCGGGAGGCAGCGCCCTGTCGCAGGCGCCGATCTACCCGCTGATGCGCTGGGACGGGCTCGCGTGGGAGCGGGTCGGAACCGCGCTTACGGGCGAGGTCTCCGCGATGGCCGTTCGACAGAACGCGCTGGTCGTCGCGGACGAGCAGGCGATCCGCCGGTGGAACGGCAGCGCGTGGACAGCGATCGCAGCCTACATTGATGGACCGGTTTACGCGCTGGTTCCGGATGGCGACGCCCTCTACGCGGCGGGTAATCTCGGGGCGCTCGAAGGCGTCGTCCAGACGGCTTTCATCGCCCGCCACGAGGATGGGGGCTGGCAGGCCTTCGGAACGAATCCCGGACCGCAGGCCGCGCCGCACGCCGTCGTCGATGGGGTCCTGATCGGCCGCGTCAGCCGCTACTTCAGCGATTCGCAACTGCTTCCGGTCGTTTCCGAGATTCACCGCTGGACCGGCGGTGCGTGGGTTCCGGTGCCCGGCGTGTTCCAGGGCAGCGTGCTCGCGGTCTCGCAGTTCCAGGGGCAGCTGATCGCGGCAGGCAGCTTCTCCAGCGTCGACGGGCAGAGCATTGGCAACATCGCGCGCTGGGACGGCAGTCAGTGGCAGGCCCTCGGTGCCGGGCTCAACGGCAGCGTGCGCCGGCTTGCGCTGCACGATGGTCATCTGATCGCGCTCGGGTCGTTCGATGCCGACGGAACCGGCAACGCGATGGCACGCATCGCGCGCTGGAACGGCGCGCAGTGGCAGGCCATGGGTTCTCTGTCCGACCTGATTCCGAGCCCGGAAGCGCTCACCCGGTTCGATGGCGAGCTGGTCGTGGCGGGATACGACTTCAGCGGAGTCCCCGCAGGCGGAGCAGGCCGAGTCGCGCGCTGGACTGGTACGGCATGGATGCCGATCGGCGGCGAGCTGCCGCATCGGATCCATGCGGTCGAGGTACACGCCGGCGCTCTGTACGCAACCGGCGGAACCTTCACGAATCAGAGCTATCCCGCAGCCTATCGCTGGACCGGCACCAGCTGGGTGCCCGAGGGGCCCGGGCTCTCGGGCCCGAACGTGGCGCTCGCCTCGCACGATGGCGTCCTTTACGCCGGTGGGCGCGGCGGACTCGCCCGCCGTATCGGCACCGCCTGGGATCACCCCTTCGACGCTCGGGAGATCGCTCGGCTGCTGCCGTTCGGAGCGGATCTCGTGGTCGCGGGCAACCTGACCGCGCTCGATGCGGTGCCCAGTCTCGGGACCGTTGCGATCGGACCCAGCCAGGCGACCGCCACGTCGATCACGTCGGTGACGCCGGTGCCCGCACCCGAGGGCTCGGCGATCACGATCCGGGTCGAGGTCGCGGCCACGCCTGCGCCGATTCGCGGTCATGTGACGGTCGTCGGGGCACCTGGCGGCTCGTGCAGCGATCTCTCGCTGGAGGTCGTCGACGCCTCGCGCTCGCAGGCGGAATGCACGATCCGATGGACCACTCCGGGACTCCGTACGCTGCGCGCGCACTACCTGGGCGCCAGCGACGGGACGACCACATGGCAGGGCAGCGTGTCATCCGGGTTCGCGCTCGAGGTCATCGCCGAACGGCTTCTGGTCGACGGCTTCGAGTCTCCACCGTAGGCCGACGACGCGAAGGCCCCTGGCGGGAACGTCGACGCCGCGGCGGTCCGATCAACCCCGCGTCACCACCAGCACGTCCGCGCTCGAGGTCGCGACCACGCCCTTGGTGACGCTGCCGAGCAGCAGTTCCTCGACCGCGCCGCGGCCGTGCTTGCCGATCGCGACGAGGTCGACGTCGCACTCGCGCTCGGCCGCCGCGATCGCGGCCCACGGCGCGTCGCGGCGAAGGACCGGGGTGATCCGGGCCGCGACCGATCGATGGGCCGCGACCAGTGCGTCGAGCAGCCGCTGCGCCTCGGCCTCGACCTTCGCGCCGAGCGCGGCGATCGCATCGTCGTCGAGCCCCGCCTGGCGCAGCTTCGGCTCGAACGGGACCTGCCAGGCATGCAACAGCAGCAGCTCGGCCTCGGGCGCGAGCGCGCTCGCGACCCGGATCGCGGCGTCCGACCATGGCGAGAAATCGACCGGCAGCAGCACGCGGCGCCAGACGCGACCGGCCGGGCGACGCACGATCAGCATCGGTCGTCGCGCCCGTCGCAGCAGCCGCTCGGCGGTGGTGCCGAGAACGAGTTGCCGGAGCGTGCTCTCGCCGCGCGCGCCGAGCACGACGAGGTCGGCCGCGATCGCCTCGGATTCGATCATGATCTCGTCGAGCACCCGGCCGGTCCGGACCTCGAGCGCGACCTCGACGGCATGGCGCTCGCGCAGCTCGCGCGCCAGCGCGTCGAGCGCCGCGACCGCCTCGTCCCGGAGTCGCTCGATCGCCCGATCGTCGCCGACCATCCGCCGGAGTTCGTCCAGCGGTCCGGCCGAGATCGCGTGCAGCAGTTCGAGACGCGCGCCGGTCGCGGCCGCGATCGACGCGGCGCGCGCGACCGCATCGCGCGATGCCGGCGAGAGATCGGTCGCGGCGAGGATCGAGCGCAGGTTCGGGGCGTCGCTCATGCGGAGACTCCGGCTTCGTCGCGGAAGCGGTCGGCGATCAACCGGGCGGCGTGATCGGCGGCGTCATCGTAGGGATTGATCTCGAGGTCGACCGGAAGTTCTCCGGTCTCGCGCGGCGCGGCCGGATCGCGCCGCACGAGGGCGATGCGCCCGCGGTAGCCGGCCGCGCGCAGAGCGTGGAGCAGCGTGCGATTCTGGTCCCACTGCGGCAGCGTCGTGATGACCCAGCGCGTCTGCCCGAGCGGCAGCGACTCGAGGTAGTCGACCGCCTCGCCGTCGCCGAAATGCACCGGAAGGCCCTGGGCGCGCAGCGCGCTGACCCGCTCGGGGTCGAAGTCGATCCCGACCGCCTCGACGCCGTCGCGCCGGAGCTGCGCGAGCAGCCGCCCGCCGTAGCGGCTGACGCCGAACACCAGCACGTCGGCCCTTTCGGAATCGGTTCCGTCGATCGGCCCGTCGCGCTCGCGGAACGGGTCGCGCCGCTCGAACACGCCGAGCCACCGCGCGAAGCGCTCGTAGAGCCGGTGCGAGTAGAGGATCATGTACGTCGACAGCGTGATCGTGACCAGGCCGACCAGCGTCACCAGCCCGAGCGCGGAGGCGCCGACGTGGCCGAGCGTGATGCCCATCGCGACGAAGATGATCGAGAACTCGCTGATTTGGGCGACCGTGAGCCCGGCGAGGAATCCGGTGCGCCGCCGGTAGCCCATGTAGCCCATGATCGCCATCACGATCAGCGGATTGCCGATCAGCACGAACAGCGACAGCACGGTGGCCGGCCAGACCTCGGCGCCGAGCGTCGAGAGTTCGAGCTTCGACCCGAGATCGATGAAGAAGAACAGCAGCAGGAAGTCGCGGATGCTCGTGAGCCGGGCGCTCATCGCCTCGCGGTAGCCGGTCGAGGCGAGCGAGAAGCCGGCGAGGAAGGCGCCCGCCTCCTTGCTGAACCCCGCCCAGTCGCCGAGCGCGGCGAGCGCGACGCCCCACGCGATCGCGAACACCAGCAAGAGCTCCTGCGAGCGCGCCATCACGCGGACCACGACCGGCAGCAGGTATCGCATCAGGACGTACAGCGCGACGCCGGCGACGCCGATCTTCCACGCGAGCCCGAGAGCCACGTCGCCCCAGTCGATCGCCATCGACTCGCCGGCCGTGCCATCGGTGCGCATCGCGCTCATCGCCATCATCGCGAGCACGACCGCGAGGTCCTGCACGATCAGGAACCCGACCGCGATGCGGCCGTGCAGCGAATCGAGCTCGCGCTTGTCGGACAGCAGCTTGACGATGATGATCGTCGACGAGAACGTCAGCGCGACCGCGACGTACAGCGCCTCGACCCAGCCCTTGCCGAGCGCGAGGGTCAGGAAGAAGCCGATCACGATCGTGAACGCGAGCTGCCCGAGGCCGGTCGCCAGCGCCACCGGGCCGATGTGGCGCACGTGGTGGAGGTCGAGCTTGAGGCCGACGACGAACAGCAGGACCGCGACGCCGATCTGCGCCAGCAGGTCGATCTCCTCGTGCGCGCGGACGAGGCCGAAGCCGGCGCCGCCGACCGCGATGCCGACCACGATGTAGGCGATCAGCACCGGCTGCTTCAGGCGCACGAACACCGCGCCGACCGCGGCCGCGATCAGCAGCAGCAGCGCGAACTCGGAGAAGGTCGACAGGGTCGGGTCGGTGGACATCACGTGCGGGATCGCTTCACGGGCTCCGGAGGGTGCACGACCGCGGCGGCATCCGCGCGGCGACCTCCGAACCATAGCCGCGATCGCGACGCGCGCCTTGCGGCCGATCAAGGACCAGGGGCTGGCTGCCGCGAACGGTCGATCCGACGCAGGCGGCCGGTCGCGGCGGCCCGAGACGCTCGCGATCGCGCGGGCGCCGCGTCGAGCGACGCCGGCGGGCGGACGACGCTGTTCGCGAGTTCAGGCCGAGAGCGGTGCCGGCTTCTCGAGCAGCAGCCTCGCGTACGCGAGGCCGGCGGGATCGTGCGCGCAGGTCCCGGCGCGATGGCAGAGCCGAAGGCGGGCAATCAGGCCATCATCGCGGAACAGCGAGATGCTGAGGACGCGCGGCGGCTCCATCAACGCGAGCTCGCCGAGCGCGATGACGAAATGGCGTCGCTGGTGGGCCGAGGCCGGCCTCAACCAGCCTTCGTCGAGCACCAGCCATCGCCCGTCGTCGAGGATGCGGCGACCCGGGCCGTCGACCCACAGCAGGCGGCCGTCCCGATCGACCCCGAACTCTCCGAGGCACTCCGTATCGAGTCGTTGAAGCGCCACGACGGTCCTCCGGCACCTTGGATCTCTGTTCGGTGCGGCGACGGCGCGGATCCTCCCACCCAGCTCGATCAACCGCCGCACGGCGCGGCGGCGGCCGGCCCGGCCTTCGGGACGATCCCTTCCCCTGCCCCGGCTTCCGGGCCGTCGACCGGTGGCGACGAGTCGCTCCGGCGCGGTGGGAGATTGCCGGCCGATCGGTCACTACCGGGGCATGACGATCGACGAACGACCCCGCCAGCGCGTGCAACCTGCGCCAAAGACCGGTCGCAGCCATCCGATCCGTGGCCGGAGGCGGCGTTCGCCATCGCCACCGCTCGCGGAGGCGGCCTGCCCGGAACCCGCCCGTCCGAACCCGGATCGGAGCGATCCCGAACGTCGGTCACCGGCCGTCCCGCCGGCGGCGCCGACGGTCGTTGTCGGCCTCGGATCGGACCCTGCATACTCGCGACGTCGGATCGCGCAGCGGGGGCGCAGTTCATGGCGGAAGGGGACGGCAGCTCGGACGAGCCGTCGTGGTCGGCCCTCGCATCCCGGATCGCCTCGGGGGATCGGGCGGCCGAGGCCGCGCTGGTCTGCCGCCTGTCGCGCGCGTTGCGCTTCATCGTGGCGCGGCGGACCGGCGATCCCGAGATCATCGACGACGTCGTCCAGGAGACCTTCCGCATCGCGCTGCCGAAGTTGCGCGCCGGCGAGCTTCGCGACGGTGCCGCGCTGCCCGGCTTCCTGCACGGGATCGCGATGAACGTGCTGCTCGTCGAACGTCGCCGCGAACGGCATCTCACCGGGGCCGAGGCCAGCGAGGCGCTCGGTCACGCGGCGGACGCGAGCCCGAATCGCTCCCCGGATCGCGCGTTCGCGCGCCTCGCGCTGGTCCAGACCGTCCGCAGGCTGATCCAGGGGCTCACGGTCGAGCGCGACCGGGAACTGATCCTGCGCCACTACGTGCTCGAGCACGACAAGGCCGACATCTGCCGGGACCTCGGACTCAGCCCCGAGCACTTCGACCGGGTGCTGTATCGGGCGCGCGAACGCCTGCGCGCGGCGATCCACGAGTCCGCGATCGACGTCGACGAGGAGCTCTACTCATGATCGATCCGGCCCTTCCCGAACGCCACCGGCCGATCCCCCCTGCCGAGCGGCAGCAGTGGATCGGCGATTACCTGCGCGATCGACTCGCCGCCGCGGATCGCGAGCGCATCGAGATCGCGATGCTGGCCGACGAGTCGCTGCGCGACGAGATCGAGGCCGAGTGGCTGCTGATGCGGGTCGCCGGCGAAGCCGCGGACCCGGAGCGCGCCGACGGGGCTCGTGCGCGGGCCGCGCCGGCGAGCGCGCAGCGCCACGACCGCGGCCAAGTCCGGACTCATCTCCGGCGCCCGCACATGCCACGGCTCGACTGGCGGCTCGCCGCGGCGTTCGTGCTCGGGGTCGGCGTCGCCGGCCTCGGATCACGAATGCTGCCGGACCGGCAAGCCGATGAGGGGCCGCTGCTGGCGTCGCTGCCGGTCGTCGACGTGCCGGCGTGGCGCTCGTCCGACGCGGTGCGGGGAACGGCGCCGCTCGCGATCGACGCCGGCGGACCCACGCTCGTCCGCCTCGCGGCGCCGACCGGATCCGGGCCGTTCCGCGTTCGCGTGCGCGATGCGCGAGGGACGCTCGCCACGCTCGACGCGATCGAGCCCGACGACTCCGGCGAGCTCCTTCTGGTCCTGCGCCTCCCGGCCGAGGCGCGTGATCCGGTCCTGCTGACGCTGGAGGTCGCCGAAGGCGCCGGGTGGACTCCGGTCCGCGAGCTCCGCATCGCACCGACCGGCCCCGGGCCGCGCAACACCGGATCCCCCTGACCGGGCCGCATCCGGCCAGGCGGGACGTTCTCGAACCTTCCCACCCCATCCGACGATCGAGGAGAACCACCGATGGCGAGCGTCGACGACTTCATCAAGCACGCCGGCAAGGCCTGGAAGCTCCGGAACGTGAAGGCCAGTCGCCGACCGCTCTTCAACGACGGCGACCGGCTCGTGTTCACGAAGATCGACGAGCGGAGCGCGCTGGTCGATGCGCAGGTGGCGAAGGCCGGCAAGGCGGTGAGCGTGCTCGGCCAGCGGATCCTGTGCCACCTCAACGCCGACGCGCTGGTCGCGATCGCCTATGGACGCAGGATGGAGTTCACGGTGTCGGCGCCGACGCCCACGGGTCCCTGGTCGCTCACCTATGCGGGCGACTATCTCGAAGGGCTCGTGGACCAGCCCGACGAGGGCGGCGACGGCGATCCCGACCCGATGTTTCCGTGAACCGGCGCCCGGCACGGCTCGCGGCCGCCGCGGCCGTCGGCCGACCGGGCCCAGTCGGCACCCGATGGGATCGTTCCGGCAGATCGCCTCGGGCGCGAGCGTGGGCAGGGGCGATCGACGCGATCTGCGGGAACTCGATCCACGAGACCCGGCGCACGCCCGTGCGATCGCCGTCGCGCCGGCGGTCGCCTTCCTCGTCCGGGCGCACCATGCCGCGTTCGCTGCGGATGGCTCGATCACGGCCGCGACGATCGCCGCCCCGGCCCACGGACGGTTCCCGACGCACCCGCGGATCCAGAGTGCGGCCCCGCTGACCGGCTTTCTCGTGACCCGGCAGCATCTGCTGACGGCCGCCCACGGGCTGCCCGGAGAGGCCGGCGAACTGATGGCCCTGTTCGACTTCACGCCGGACCGCCTCGCGCCGCCGGACATCGATGGCGTGCGCCGCTATCGCTTCGAGCCGGGGCGCTGGGCCCGCGTCGCGCGCGTCGTCGCGGCGAACCGCGGGCCCGAGTCGGGCGACTATGCGATCCTCGAGCTCGACCGGGCGCCCCCTGGCCGATCACCGACGTCCTGCGCGGTCGGTCGGGGCGTCGAGCCGGACGCGCCGGTCGCGATGATCGGGCACCCGTTCGGACAGCCGGTCCAGATCACGATCGGCGATCCGCGGACGCCGTCGACGCATGCCCGGGCACTCGCGGCCGACGGCGGGCGCCTCGCGTCGACGCTCGCCGCGTCCCGGGGCCACTCGGGATCCCCGGTGCTCGCGCTCGACCGCGACGGCGTCATCGCCGTGCACGACCAGGGCTACGCGGGCGACATCGGCGAACGGTCCGCTGTCCGGCCCGCGACCCACCCGCGCGCGTTCGCGACGCTGCTCGCCACGCTCACCGCCGACCTGCGTTCGATCGGTGCCGCGCTGGTGTGAGCGGGGCAAGCGGCCGGCAGCTCGCTATCGGCCGATCACGACGTAGGCCAGCGCGGTCGCGAGATCGCCGCGCGCGATCGCGAGACGCTGCGCTTCGACCAGCGCCTGGTCCGGCGTGCGACCCGCCGCGAGCGCGCGGTAGAGGTCGGTCTGAAAGCCCACCGACGCCCGGTCCTCGACCGGTCGGACCGCGGCGATCACGGCGTCGACGCCCCGGTCGACCAGCAGCTGGGCGATGCCGATCGAGCCCAGCGCATCGAAATCGCCGCCGTCACCGACCTCGCAGGCGCTCAGGACGACGAGCCCGGCGGCGGCGCGCTGGCGCGCGATCCGATTCCAGCCGAGGATCTCGTAGCCTTCCGGCGCGGTCGGCGAGGCGACCCACAGTCCGCCGCGCGCGGGGTCGCCGCGATCGACGAAGCCGTGCGTCGCGAGATGCACGATCGACCCGGGCTCGCGCAGCGCGGCGAGCACCGGCTCGCGCGTGAACGCCGCGCCGAGGTGGATCTCGACCGGCTGCGGGCGCCAGATGCGCGCGATCGCCGACGCTTCGCGCCGCGCGCCCGGCAGGCGTTGCCACGGCAGGGCCCGGCGCTCGCGCCCGTCGTCGGGCGGAACCGGATCACCGAACACCTGCAGCGCCCGACCGGCACAGCAGCCGGCTGGCTCGGCGTCGGCGCGCCGCGCCGCCGTCCGGACCAGACGGATCGCGGGCCACGGCGAGTCGGCGCGGCCGGCCTGCCCGACCGCGTCCCCGACCACCAGCAGCAGCGGCGGCACGTCCGCGAGTCGCCCACCGAGCAGCAGCCGCCAGCGATCACGGCCCCCATCGAGCAACCGATCGAGGCCGAGCGCCGCCGACAGGCTCGACGCGTCGCGCGCGAGCGCGGCGCGATCGATCTCGCCCGCATCGAGTTGCCGCGCGAGCGCATCGACGAGGCCGCGCACCCGATCGGCATCGACCTGGCGTTCGACCACGCCGCGCTCGTCCACGCGCCACACGAAGGCGGTCGTCGCGAAGTCGACCGCGACCAGCATCGGCGCGAGCGATTCGGGTCGCTCGAGGTCGACCGGCTCGGACCGCAGCGCGGACGCTGCGGCCCCGCGCGATCGCGCCTCGACCTGCGCGAGCAGTTCGCCGAGCTCGGCGTCCGGAGCTGCCGCCGCGCCTTCACCGTGGGGCCTCGAGCCGGTCGCAAGATCGACCCAGTACCGCAGCAGCGCCGCGTCGAGCCGGGTCTCCGCTCCGGGCGTGGGCTCGTCGGTGGGCGACGCCGCGCCCGAATCGCGCGCGGCGCGCCAGTCGAGGACGGCCGCGAGGCGCTCGCTGGCCGCGCCGGGCGCGGGCGTCCGCCGCGCGGACGTTTCGATGTAGCCGCCAAGGGCCACGTCGGCGGTCGCGAGGAACTGCGCCCGCAGCAACGGCAGCGAGAGCCGCGCGGCG
>PVBP01000019.1 GCA_002995625.1 Lysobacteraceae bacterium
CAGGGGCTGCCGCTCGATCCGCTGTCCTGGGCGGCGCTGATCGAGCGCGCGCAGATCCGCGGCCCCGCGCGCGAGCTCGCGATGAATGCGGTCCCGCTGGGGCTCGACGGCTCGCGTCTGCGACTCGGCCTCGACGCCGCCCACGAGGCGCTGGCGATCGACGCCACGCTCGCCCGTCTCGGCGACGCGCTGGCGCCGCAGCTCGGTCTTGACGCCGTCAGGATCGTGATCGAGCGGGCGGCCATCGGCGCCGACTCGCCGGCCGCATGCCAGCGTCGCGCGGCAGACGCCGCTCAGCGCGCGGCCGAGCAGGCGGTCGCGTCCGATCCGCTCATCCGGGAACTGATGCAGGAGTTCGGCGGCCGCGTGGTGCCGGGCTCGATCCGACCCAACCCACGGGAGTGAAGACGATGCGCGGCGCGCTCGGCGGCATGATGCAGCAGGTCCAGAAGATGCAGGAGAACCTCCAGCGGGCGCAGGAGGACATCGCGCGCACGGAGGTCACCGGCGAGGCCGGCGCGGGCCTGGTCAAGGTCACGCTCAACGGCAAGCACGAGGCGCGCGCGGTCTCGATCGACCCGAGTCTCGTCGGCGGCGACCGCGAGATGCTCGAGGACCTGGTGGTCGCGGCAATCAACGACGCCAACAACCGGCTCGCCGAGGTCACGCAGCGGCGCATGGCCGAGGTCACCCAGGGCATGTCGCTGCCCCCCGGGATGAAGCTGCCGTTTTGAGCAACGTCGGATCGCCGCTGCTGGCGCAGCTGATCGACGCCTTGCGCGTGTTGCCGGGCGTCGGCGGCAAGAGCGCGCAGCGGATGGCGTTCCACCTGCTCGAGCGTGATCGCGATGGCGCGCGCCGGCTGGCGCAGAAGCTGGTCGACGCGGTGGACCGGATCGGGCACTGCCGGGACTGCCGCGCCTTGAGCGAGAGCGAACTGTGCGCGATCTGCGCGAGCCCCCAGCGTGACCGCGGCCAGCTGTGCATCGTCGAGTCGCCGGTCGATCAGCTCGCGATCGAGCAGGCGACCGGCTATCGCGGGCTCTATTTCGTGCTGCTCGGCCGGCTGTCGCCGCTCGACGGCATCGGTCCGGCGGAACTCGGCCTCGATCGGCTCGCCGCGCGGCTCGGCGAGGGCGGGATCCACGAAGTCATCATCGCCACGAACCCGACCGTCGAGGGCGAGGCGACCGCGCACCTGGTGGCGCAGATCGCGAAGGAGACCGGCACCCGCGTCAGCCGGATCGCCCACGGCGTCCCGATCGGCGGTGAACTCGAGTTCGTCGATCGCGGCACGCTGGCCCACGCCTTCGGGGGCCGGCTCGTGCTGTGAGTGCCCGCCCGCGGCCGGCGCACCGTCCGTGGTGCGCCGGCCCTGCCCACTGCGATCCGAACGCTTCGCTCAGAACTGGTAACCGAGGCTGACGCCGAGGATCCAGGGATTGACCTTGACCGTTCCGATCGGTGCGCCGGCGAGCCGCGCGTCGGACTCGAAGCGGAGGTACTCGGCGCTCGCGCGCACGAACCAGGCATCCGCGTAGACGATGTCGACACCGGCTTCGGCGGTGAAGCCGTTGGCATTCGACAGGCCGAGATCGGCCCCGGCCAGCGGTCCGAAGACGCGCTTGGGCTTGACGTTGGTCCAGCCCCAGCCGGCCCCGACGTACGGGCGGAATCCGCTGTTGCCGCCGAAGTAGTAGTGCATCTGCAGCGTGGTCGGACGGTGCTCGACGGTCGCTGCCGGCGTCCCGTTCAGGCGCACCTCGTGCTCGAAGCGGCCGATCGAGGTCTGGAAGTCCGCGGCCAGGTTCGGCGTGAACCACGCCGTGGCGCCAAGCGTGAACTGGGAGTCGCTGCCGACATCGGCGCGCAGCGTGTTGGCGAGCGTGCCGTTGTTCGACTTCGGGCTGACGTTCTCGAAGCCGACGCGGACCGCGAAGTCGGCGGCATGGGCGGTACCGACGGGCGCAGCCAGCGCGGCGGCGACGGCCAGCGCGATCAGCGGACGATTCTTGTGCATGGTGTTCTCCTGATCTGGATCATCGGGGTTCGCCCGGAACGCCGTTCCGGACCGCGTCAAGCATGGAGGCGCCGAAGTGTGAAATCGATGACGTGAACGTGGACGCCTGGTGAAGGTTCAGCCCGCGCTCGGCTCCGCAACGGCCGAGCGCACCGGCGCCGGCCCGAAGAAGCGCCGGGGCCGCGGGCGGCGCGGCCGATGCGTCTCGGAATCCCGGCCAAGGGCTGTCGCGACAGATCCGCTTGCTACCCTGTCGCCCGGTTCTTCGCGGAGGCTTCCGATGAGCGCAGCGACTTCCGATTCGATCTTCTCGCGCATCCTGCGCGGCGAGATTCCGGCGACGATCGTCCACGAGGACGAGCACGTGGTCGGCATCCAGGACATCCATCCGCAGGCGCCGGTGCACGTGCTGTTCGTGCCGCGCAAGCCGATCGCGACCCTCGATGCGGCCGGTCCCGAGGATGCCGAACTGCTCGGGCGGCTGATGCTGGCTGCGGCCGCGTACGCGCGGAAGATCGGTGTCGCGGCGAATGGCTACCGCGTGGTCATGAACACGAACCGCGACGGCGGCCAGAGCGTGTACCACATCCATCTGCACCTGCTGGCCGGACGCCCGATGCTCTGGCCTCCGGGTTGATGCGGCGTGGACGGCGGGCTCACCACCACCAGTACGGGTGTCGCGGTCCCCACCATCCGGGCCCGGGCCACGGCCAGGGTCCGCGGTGCCATGGGTCGACGCAGCGCGGGTCGAAGGGCACCCGCCTCGGCCAGAGATGGATCGCTTCGGCTTCGACCCGCGGCACGTCATAGCTGAATCCGCCGAGCGTGCGCGGCGCGCGGCCGACGACCCGGCCGACCACCGTCACCTCGCGACCGGCGGCGAAGACCGCGGGGTCGATGAAGCCGCCGCGGCAGGCCAGGAAGCGGCCAAGGGCGCGATCGGTGTCGTTCGGGCGGGCGTTCGGGCCAAGGGGCCTCGCGAGGACCTCGAGGCAGGTCTCGGTCGCGCCGGGCTCGGTCGCGACGATCGGCCCACCCCAGCGCACGCGTTCGCCGTCCGGTCCGGGGTCGGCCGGCGTGCGCGCGCCGAAGCTGCCGCCGATCGGCGCCGGAATGCTGGCGCAGCCGGCCAGCGCCAGCCCCAGCGTGATGGCGACGAGGCGTCGAATCGGCGTCATGCCCGCTGCCCTCGATGACCAGTCAGACGTTCCCGATTCTGCCCCGCCGCGCGCGCGCCGGCGTGAACGAACGCACGACGCGGCGCAGCTCCGCGAGCCGCTCGTCATCGCCGTGCTGCCCGGGTCGCGTGCGATACCGCAGGTCGATGAATGCCGCGGTGATCGACGCGATCACGGGCGCGAACTGCGGGAGGGCCGCGGTCGCGCGCGCCGACAGGTCCCGCGGCCCGAGCTGGGGTGGTGTCTCGACGCCGGCGCGGGCGAGCCGCGCGCGGAACCGTCGCCACTCGGCCAGCACGGGATCGGCCGTTCGGCGCTGCCGCGCGAGCCACCAGGACGCCAGCGCCAGCGTGACCAGCGCCACGACCGCCAGCAGCCCGACCAGCACGCGGGGGTCGGGCGGCGCGCCGAAGGACGCCAGCATCTCGCGCTGGCGCAGCGCCGAGAACTCGATCAGCGTCCGGTTCCACCAGTAGCCGAACAGGTCGGAGCGCTGGCGCAGCTGCGAGAGCCACCCGGGCGCCTCCGCGCCGGCGCGCAGGTTGAACTGGGCGCGCGCGGAGTCGGCGATCCGCTCGGGCGCGACCGCCGCAGTCGGATCGATCCGGACCCAGCCCTCGCCGTCGATCCAGATCTCGGTCCACGCGTGCGCGTCGGCTCGCCGCAGCACGAGATAGCCGCCGGCGCGATTGACGAAACCGCCCTGGTAGCCGACCACGACCCGGGCCGGCACGCCGGCGGCGCGCATCGCGAACGCGAAGGCGGACGCGAAGTGCTCGCAGAATCCGGTCCGCGTCTCGAACAGGAAGTCGTCGACGGCATCGCGCGCCAGCAGCGGCGGCTCGAGCGAGTAGATGAACTCGGCGTTGAAGAGGCCGAGCGCGCGGCGCGCAACCTCGCGCGCGTCGCCACCGGCTTCACGCGCCCAGCGGGATGCGAGCTCGCGCGTGCGTGGGTTCCCGTCCGGCAGCTGCAGCGCCGCGCGCCGCTGCAGGCTCGGCAGGTCGGGCTGCATGCGGTACGCGAGGTGGGCGCTCGCGGTGTAGCGCATCACGCCGGTGACCGGGGTCGGGCGGCGCGCCTGGAAATCGCCGGTCAGCGACGCGCCGGGCGGGGCCTCGGCCGGTGCGTCGAGCACGAACAGCCAGCGCTGGTCGGTCGGCTCGATCAGCACCTCGTAGTCGAGCGCCGGCCCGATCGGCTCGAGGATCGGCGGCTGCGCGAAGCCCGATAGCGCGTCCTTGCCGGCCCAGGTGCTGCCGTCGAACCACCAGAACACGAGCCCCCGGAAGTAGCGGTCGGCCGGTCGCGGGATCTCGCCGTCGAAGCGCACCCGCATCACCGGGGTGTCGTCGAGCGCGAGGCTCGAGAGCATGCCCGGCTGCATCCGGTCGCTGATGCCGGAGCGCCCGCCGAAGGCATCGGCCGGCGCGCCCCACAGCGGGGCGTCGAGGCGCGGAAACAGCACGAAGCACGCGATCGCGAACGGGATCGCCAGCAGCGTGTGGACGGCGCCGAGGCGAGCCGAGGGCCGCAGCCGCGCGACCAGGCCGCCGGCCCTCGCCGGGCGCGGGTCGGCGAGCAGCGCCATCGTTGCGAGCAGGCCGATGACGACGGCGAAGGCGAGGGCGACCTGGCGGGGGCCCTGGTCGAACAGGAAGCCGGCGAGCGCGACGAAGCAGGTGGTGGTCAGCACGACCCGCGCGTCGCGACGGGTCCGGGTCTCGAGCAGCTTGGCCGCCAGCATCCCCAGCAGCAGGGCCGAGCCCGCTTCGCGACCGAAGGGATTGCCGAAGGTCCGCACGACCAGCGCCGCGAGCAGCACCATCACCGCGATCCGAAGCACCGCCGGAAGGGGCGGGCGTCCGGCCAGCACAAGGGTCGCGGCGAAGGCGGCGACCAGCGCGAAGGCCGCGACCAGCGGCAGCGGCAGCCACGCCGCGTGCAGCAGGTAGCCGCCGACGAGGCAGGCGGCCGCGGCGAGGAAGCCGGTCCGGTCGAGCGCCTCGTTCACGGCATCACCGCCAGCGCCCGCAGGCATCGGGCGAGATGCGCGGGTCCGCGGTCCGGGCCGAACGTCGCGTCGGGCAGTCGCATCGTGAACTCGCCGTCGGCGCGGGCGGCGTCGATGACCCAACGAGTCAGGCGGCTGATGCGATGCTCGTGCGGCAGACCCGCGGTCGCCTCCCATGCGATCTCGACCGGGGCGCTGCGTGGCGTCGCGAACTCGCGCACCAGCAGCCGCTCGGCGCGGGCGCTCGCCCGCCATGCGATCAGCCGGCGCGGATCGCCATGGCGGTACTCGCGCAGCGCATGCCAGTCCTCTCCGGCGGGGCTGACGCGCGCCTCGCCCTCTCCGCCGCCGCCGCGCGGCATCGGCGGCGACCGGGCCTCGGCGCGCGGGTGGACGAGGAGCCGCGTGTCGGGATGCAGCACGCTCCACGCGCGGAACAGCCCGAACGGATATTCGCAGGCGAGCGTCAGGCGTCCGAGCGAGACGAGTCCACGGCGTTCCGTCGGCACGGCGAGATCGATCGTCGCCGCGCCGTCCTCGATGTCGAAGGGCAGCCGACCGGCCGGGTGTGCCAGCTGCAGCTGGACGCGCGGCCGTCCGTCGGCGGTCTCGAATCGCAGCCGAACGTGCAGTTCGCTGCCGGCCGGAACCGGCGAGGCCTGGATGTCGACGAGACGCACCCCGTCCAGCATCCGCACGCCACGTCCCATCGACAGCACGACCGCGCCGGCCAGCAGGAAGGTCAGCAGCAGGGCGGCGTTGTTGTTGAAGTTGAGCGCGCCGAGCAGCATCACCACGAGCATCGCGCCGAACATCAGGCCGAAGCGTGTCGGCAGCACGTAGATCCGGCGCGGATGGAGCTCGATCGGCAGCGGCTCGGCCGCGCGCCAGCGGGTCAGCGCGGGGAGCCGACCCTCGGCCCATCGGAGCAGGCGGTCACGCGGTTCGCGAAGCGCCGCGGCGAGCACGGTTCGCCTCGCCTCCTCAAGCGTCCACCGCGACGCGCGCCAGCAGGGTTTCGGCCAGCGCCTCGCGCGATCGCGGTTCGTCGGCTGCCGGCACCAGCCGGTGCGCGGCGACCGCGACGAAGACCGCCTGCACGTCCTCGGGAAGCACGTGGTCCCTGCCGTCGATCAGCGAGAGCGCGCGGGCGGCGGCGAGCAATGCGAGGCCGGCTCGCGGCGACAGGCCGACCGCGATCCCGGAGGTCGACCGCGACGCGGCCAGCAGACGCTGCACGTAGTCGATCAGCGCCGCGCCGGTCAGCTGCGCCGCGGTCGCGGCGCGCAGCGCGCGCAGTCCCGTCCGGTCGAGCCGGGGCGTGAGCCGGTCGATCAGCAGTCGACGATCGGGCTCGGCCAGCATCGCGCGTTCGGATGCGGGATCGGGATAGCCGAGCGCAAGGCGCGCGAGGAAGCGGTCGAGCTGGGAGTCCGGCAGCGGGAAGGTGCCGGCGAGATCGACCGGATTCTGGGTCGCGATCACGATGAAGGGATCCGGCAGCCGATGCGTCTCGCCGTCGACCGTGACCTGGCGCTCGGCCATCGCTTCGAGCAGTGCGCTCTGGGTCTTCGGCGTGGCGCGATTGATCTCGTCGGCCATCACGACTTCGGCGAAGATCGGTCCCGGGTGGAACGTGAACGCGCCGCGCTCGCGCTCGAAGATCGAGAGGCCCACGATGTCGGACGGGAGCAGGTCGGACGTGAACTGGATGCGCGAGAAGCCGAGTCCGAGGGTGGCCGCCAGCGCGTGGGCGAGCGTGGTCTTGCCCATGCCGGGCAGGTCCTCGACCAGCAGGTGCCCGCCGGCGAGGACGGTCGCGAACGCCAACCTCACTTCGCGTTCCTTGCCGAGCAGCACCCGGTTGACCTGTTCGAGCGCGGCCGGCAGGGCCCGGCGCGCGGCGTCGGCGTCGGCGCGGGCGTCGGACTCGGCGGATGCGCTGGCGCTCGCGGTGTCGTTCATGGTCGGATTCCGTTCGAGGGTCATCGGCGCATCCGGTCGGGCAGGCAGCGTCGAACCGTGCGCGAAGCGATGTCTGCGGCGAGTGTAGTCGGCGCGCCGGCGCCGGCGCCGGCGCCGGGGACCGGGTGGCCGTCGCTGTCCGGTCGCGCGTTCGTGGCGCTCGTCGCGGGAGTCACTGGCGCGAAGCTCTGGCTCGCCACCCGCCTGCCGCTGTTGGGCGACGAGGCGTTCTACTGGCTCGAGTCCGGGCAGCCGGCGCTGGCCTACACCGACGTGCCGGGCCTGACGCCGTGGCTGATCGCCGTCGGAACCGGCCTGTTCGGCGACACGCCCGTCGGAGTCCGCGCTCCGTTCCTGCTGCTTGGCGGTCTCCTGCCGCTGCTCGTCGCGGCGTGGGCGCGACGCTTCGTCGATGCCGGCAGCGCGCGCGTCGTCGGTGCGGCGAGCCTCGCGGTGCCGCTGGCCGGCAGCCTCGGCTTGCTGGCGCTGCCAGACGTGCCGCTGACGCTCGTGATCGTCGCCCTCGCGCTGGCGCTCGACCGCTACGCCGAACGCGGACGGACGACGGATGCGCTGGTGCTCGGCATGCTGATCGCGCTCGGATGGCTCGCGCACTACCGCTTCGTGGTGGCGGCCGTGCCGGCGGCGGCCTGGCTCCTGGTGACACCGCGAGGTCGGCGCGTGGCGCGCGAGCCGAGATTCTGGCTTGCGCTCGCGGTCGGCCTTGCCGGTCTGCTGCCGACGATCGCCTTCAACGCGCAGCACGACTGGCAAGGCTTCGCGTTCCAGTATCTCGAGCGCCATCCGTGGCGACCCTCGCTCGCCGCACTGGCCGATCCGCTGGCCCAGGCGATCGTGGTGACCCCGGTCCTGCTGGTCGCGCTGCTCGCGGGTCTGGTGACGGGCTGGCGTCGCCGCGGCGATGCGGGCGCGCCCTGGGACGTGCTTGCGGCCTGTGCCGGTGGGCTGATCGTCGCCTACGCCGGACTCGGCCTCGTCGCCGATGCCGAGCGCACGCGCTTCCACTGGCTGCTGCCGGCCTGGCTGCTGCTGCTGCCGGCCTTGCCGTCGGTGCTCGCGGACTGGCGGGCGGCTGGCGGCGTGTCGCGGCTTGCGGCGCGCGTGGCCCTGCCGCTCGGTGCCTGCGGGTCGCTGGCGCTCGCGCTGCTGGTGGTGGCCACGACCCGGCCACCCCCGGGCGCCGACGCGCCGCCGTCGCGCGCGATGATCGACAACCTCGCCGAGTGGCCCGCGGTGGTGGCGTTCGCGCAGGCGCAGCGCGCGGGCGAAGCCGGGGCCGCGTTGATCGCCGGCGACTTCATGCTCGGCGCCCAGCTCGAGTTCGCGCTCGGCGAGCCGGTCGCGGTGCTGCCGCACCCGCGCAATGCCCGCCATGGCCGGGCGGGTCAGCTCTCGATCCTCGGTCGCGACCTGGCCGCGCTCGAGGCCCGCGGCTGGCGGGAGGGCCTGCTGCTGGTCGAGGACACCGCGCGTCGCGAGATCGACCGGCTGCCGGCGCTGCTCGAACTGTGCCGGATCTTCGGCGGCGTGCGCTGGCGCGACGAGCTGGTGCTGCATGGCGGACGCTTCCGCGTGCTGGCGTTCGAGGTGACGCGCCGCGACGGCCCACCGGCGGACGAGGGGCGCGCCTGCGACCTGCCGCCGCTCGGCGACTTCGACGCCGCGATGCCGGACCGGGTCCCGATCGACCGGCCTTTCGTGGTCGAGGGCTGGGCGATCGACGAGTTCGACGGCGCTGCGCAGGTCGAGGTGCTGATCGGCGACCGCGTGGTCGGCCGGTCGATCCTCGACCGACCGTTCCCGGGCGTCCTCGGCCAGTGGCCAATGTCGACCGATCCGCGGCACCCCGATGTCGGCTTCCGGGTGGAGTTCGATCCGCTTGCCGCCGGGATCGCCGCGGGACGCCATCGCCTGATGCTGCGCGCGGTCGAGCGGGGCGGCCAAGGCCGCGTCGTCACGATTCGCGAGCTCACGCTGACCGCCCGCTAGGTCCGACGGGCGGCGCCGATGCGCGGACGCCGTCGGCTCGCGTGGACTCCTGAAAAGATTCGTCGAATCAATCCCTTTGCGCCGAGGATCGGCCGCGCGGACCGGACCCGCACGAGCGTCGGGCGGCGCTCGATGCGCTGGCACTGGACAAATGCAAACGATCGTGACAACATACGTTTCGTCACAATTAGTTTCATTCGTCCTCCGGCGACTCGCCGGGGCCGCCGACCGAGGGGAGTGCCATGACGATCACGCGTGGGTGGGGGTGGGTGCTGGTTCTGACCCTGGGTGTCTCCGGTTCGGCCATCGCGAAGCCGGGCGATGCGTCGCGCGGCACCTACAAGGCCAGCCAGAACATCGAGTGCTCGCAGTCGCCGTTCGGCGCGCGTCTGGTCATCGGGGCCGACGAGGAGCCGCTGGTGACACGCCGCAATGCCGCCTCCGGGCAGATTCTGTTCAGCCAGCACGCGGGGACCGGCACCGGGCTCGTGGCCGAGCGCACCGCGACGCTGGCGACCACGCTCCCGAACATCACCCGGCTCGAGACGGCCGCGCTCGACTTCGACGGCGATGGCCAGAAGGAGATGGCCTACGCCGCGGGCCGTGCCGGGACCGGATTGTCGAGCCGGATCACCGTCTGGCTGGTCCGGCGCACGATCCCCGGCAACGTGCTCGAGCAGTCGCCGACCTGGGAGTTCGCGCCCACCACCGGCGAGACGCTGCTCGACCTCGCGATCCACGCCGGCAACATCGATCCGGCCGTCGGCGGCGAGGAGATCGTCGTGGTCTCGCGCTGGAGCAACAGCACGATCCGGGTGTTCGTTCTGAGCGCCAACGCGGCCGGCAACATCGCCCAGCCCAACGGCGAGGGCCTCGCGCGCGCGAGCTACACATACAGCGCGAGCGACGCGGACAACACGCTGCGCGCCGCGGTCGGCGACGTGCTGCTCGAGGGCCGCGACCAGATCGTGATCCTGACCCGGATCAGCAGCCCGCCGCGCTGGCGCTACCGGCTGCTGCGCTACACCCCGAGCGGCGCGCAGGACGCGCGGCTTGCCGCCACGAACTTCGTTTGGGAAGGCGGTGTCGGCAACTCCAATCTCGCGACGCTGAACCTGCTGGTCGGCGACCTCGGCGGCAGCGCCGCGAGCGAACTGGTGATCCAGCAGCAGAACAACGATGGCGGACTCTCGACGACCCTGCTGCACCTCCACTACTTCACCACGGTGCGCAACGCCAGCAACCAGATCACCGGGATCAATCTCCAGCGGCTCGAGCTCGCGGGCTCGATCAATACCTCCGGCGCGATCGCCTCGCTCGCGATCGGCGAACTCGACCGGCGCCCGCCGCGCGAGATCGTCGCCGCGTGGATGCCCTCGCCCGACAGCGACCCGTCGCGGCGGATGCGCGTCGAGGGCTATCGCGTGGTCTTCAATGTCGATGGCTTCCCGACCGCGATCGCGCCGGCGAACCCGACGATCCTCGCGCGGATCCAGATGAACAACGACTTCATGACCGCGCAGGCGATCGCGGTCGGCGACGCCGACGGCGACGGCATCGGCGACGTCTACGTGGTCGCGAACGACGGCGGCACCTCGCGTCTGCACCGTCTCGAGATGAACGCGCCGGCAGGCAATCCGAACGGGATCGTCGACACCGCCACCTTCGCGGTGCGTGGGACCTTCACCTTCGGAGACGGCGGCTCGACCAGCCAGTTCGGCCTCCACATCGCCGACTTCGACCGCGACTCGGTGCTCGGCCGGCTCGGCACCACGTGCCGGCGCGTGACCGAACCGCTGGTGCGGAGCCTGGTCTTCATGCCCCCATCGTGGTCGCGCCTGCAGCCGGCCGACAGCGGCTTCGAGGCCATGGTCGGACAGCAGGGCAGCAGCACCGGGACCAGCGAAACCCGATTCAGCCGCTTCCAGTCCCACGACGTGTCCGGCTACCTCGGCGTGTCGGTCGGCGGCGACGTGCTCGGGATCGGGGCCAAGGCCACGGTCAAGGCGACCTTCGGATACAACTTCCAGAGCGCGCGCGGGGAAGTCCGCGCGCAGTCGGTCACGACCACCGTCACCGAAGGCCGCTCGGTCAGCACCGGACGCGGGCTCGTGGTGATCGAGGAGAACCAGTTCGACTGCTACGACTACGACGTGATCCAGAACGGCGCGGTCGTGCCGAACAGCGACCTGCGCGCCTGCGAGCACCGGCCGGCCGCGGTCAGCGTGCTCGGCACCAGCCTCGACGACTGGAACACGTTCCGTTCGGTGACCACGACCGGCGCGCAGCGCGCGCAGTGGACCGGCCTCGAGCCCGACTGGGCCAGCATCGCGCTGTTCCGGTCGGTGAGCGCGACCGCCGCGGTCAGCGGCCAGCCGGCGACGAACGCGGTCGACGGTCGCTTCGACACGCGCTACACCTCGATCAGCGCCATCGCACCGTTCATCGACATCGATCTCGGCGAGGTCCGCAGCATCGCCTCGGTGCGCGTCCACAAGCCCCGCAGCCACGGCGGAGGGTTCGCGCTGTTCGCATCGAGCCAGCCGTTCTCGGGCTCGGGTCTGCCGTCCGGGCCCGGCGTGCTCCGGTACGACCCCGACCCGCAGACCCGCAACGGCGTCGACGTCTGGAACCTGCGGACGGTGGGACCGGCGCCGGCATTCGTGCCGATCAGCGCGCGCTACCTGCGGATCCAGAACGTCGGGCCGGGCACCAGCCAGCTGGTGCTGACCCAGGTCCAGGTGTTCGACGCGACCCACCGCCAGCCGCCGACCTATCCGGCCGCGGTCTGCGACGACAACGTCGACGACGACGTATTCTTCGCACGCGTCGCCGACACCGTGGCCACGACCCCGGTCTACCGCACGATCCAGATCCGCGGCCGGATGAAGTGGCTCGGCACGACCCAGAACTACGCCTCGTGCGGTCCGGTCGCGAGCAGCATCCCGCGGCCGAACATCTGGTCGACGGCGACGATCGGCGCCGGCACCGGTTCGACCTTCTGGGACCTGTTCCAGGGCACGACCAACCTCGTCGGCACCACCGGTTCGCTGACCCACTCGAGCCGGGTCGGCGCCGAGTTCGACGTCGAGGCCGGCTTCGTCGCCCAGGCGGTGGCCGGCGGCGCCTATTCGTTCGAATCGGGCGTCACGACCGAGAACTCGTCGACGATGGAGTGGGGAACCGGTTTCAACTATTCGGGAACCGTGCCCGGCGCGCTGCCCGGCTCCAACCCGCAATGCGGCTTCCGTGCGCATCCCTACGCCTACACCCGGGTCGAGCGCAGCGACGTCGGCTACGAGCACCAGTTCACCGTGGTCGACTACATCGTGCCGGACGTGCCGAACTGGTCGCGGCTGGGCCCCAACTTCCCGCCGCAGGACTGCTTCCCGCCGCGCGCCGAGCCGATCTTCGCGTCGGGCTTCGAGCCCTGAGACCGGCCGTCGGTTCCGCCGGGCATCGCCTGACGCCCGGCGGCCGCGGCCGCGAGGAAGGACCGAAGGACGTCGTTCGTGGCCCGTCGTGACTCGCCGTTGGGGCGCTAGTCGCGGCGCGCCAGCGGATCGAGCCCGAGCGCGCGCAGCATCCGGGCGGTCGCGATCAGCGGCAGGCCGACGAGCGCGGTCGGGTCGGCGCTGTCGATGCGCTCGAACAGCGCGATGCCGAGGCCTTCGGACCTGAAGCTGCCGGCGCAGTCGAGCGGCCGTTCGCGCTCGACGTAGCGCCGGATCGTGTCGTCGTCGAGCGCGCGAAAGACGACGTCGGTCGCATCGAGGTGGGTCAGTTCGCGGCCTTCGGCGGTGCTGCGGATCGCGACCGCGGTGTGGAATCGCACGCGGCGACCGCTGGACGCCGCGAGCTGCGTGCAGGCGGCCTCGACGGTGCCGGGCTTTCCGACGATGCGGCCGTCGAGCGCGAGGCACTGGTCCGAGCCGATCACGAGCGCAGGCCCCTCGATCGTCGCGGCGACCGCCGCCGCCTTGGCGCGGGCGAGTCGCAGCGCGAGTGCCTCGGGCGCCTCGCCGGGCGCCGGCGCCTCGTCGACGCCGGGTGACGCGCATTCGAAGGGCAGGCCGAGCCGATCGAGCAGTTCGCGCCGATAGCGCGAGGTCGACGCGAGCAGCAGGCGCATGGCGTCAGTGCAGGCTGCGCGGCTCGGCGGGGTGCGCGTCGCGCGCGGCCATCAGCGCTTCGACCGCGGTGTCGAGTTCGGCCAGCCGGGCATCGAGCTGGTCGCGTCGGGCGACGGTCGCGCCGAGCGCCTGCTCCAGTTCCCGCACGCTCGCCCGCGCGCCATGGTCCCGGATCCACAGCCGGTGCTGGAGCACGCCGCGCAGGGCCTCCTGCATCGGCGCCTCGGGGTCGATCCGCCGGTAGCCGCTGACCGGCCCCTGGCTGCGCACCTCGGCATCCATCGCCAGCATCCGCTCGCGGTAGCGCTTGATCGTGCCCTCGAGCGCATCCAGCGCGTCGAGCAGCGCGGCGAGCCGCGCGTCATGGCGTCGTCGTCGTTCGCCGCGCCACCAGAGCCAGCCGGCCAGGAGCGCCACGACCAGTCCGGCAGCGGCGACGATGGGCAGGGACAGCGGCATGTCGGATTCCTCTCGCCAGGGCCGGAGTGTCGCGGGCGCGGAACAGACCCGCAATTGCAGCCGATCGGCCCGCTCGGATCCGTGTCCGCGTGCGATTGACGCTCCCGGCTCGCGGCGACTACCATCTACGGTTTATGTCGGCGGCCCTGCCCGAAACGATCGATGCGTGGCGCGCCGTCACGGCGCGTCGGCGTTACGAAGGCGCGTTGCCGCTTTCGGCCTTCCAGCGCCTCGGGCCGATGCTGGCGGACGGCGAAGGCGCGGTGCGATACGCCCTGGCCTTCGATCGCGACGAACAGGGCATGGCCTACGTCGAGATCGTCGCCGAGGCGGCGTTGCCGCTGGTCTGCCAGCGGACGCTCGAGCGGTTCGAGTTTCCGGTCCGCATCGACCAGCGGCTCGGGCTGCTCCGCCGCGAGGCGGACGAGGCCGGCCTGCCGCCGGGGTGGGAGCCGCTGCTGGTCGGCGGGGACGCGATGGCGCCGAAGGCGGTGATCGAGGACGAGCTGATCCTGGCCGTGCCGCTGATCCCGACGCGGCCCGGGGAGGAGTCCGCCGACGGCGTGGTCTGGTCGACCGCGGGCGACGCCGGGGCCGACGGGGCGGCCGCGGAGCGTCCCTCGCCGTTCGCGGCACTCGTCCGCTTGCGCGACGACCCGGCCTGAATCCGGGGACGAGATCGACGACATCGAAACTATGCGCGCCACGGACGGCGCGTCCACGGATCGAGGAACGTGAGCGCCTGATCCAGCGCGTGCCCGCCCGGGATTGCCGGGTGTGGCGACGGTCGGCCGGCCCTGGAGGGTCGGGCCGGTCCCATCCAGACGAAGTATCCGGAGTCGATTGCCATGGCGGTCCAGAAAAGCCGAGTCACCCCTTCGCGTCGCGGCCAGCGGCGCTCGCACGATGCGCTGAGCGCGCCGACGCTCGCCGTCGACAAGACCTCCGGCGAGACCCATCGCCGCCACCACGTGACCAAGGACGGCTTCTACCGCGGCCGCCAGGTCGTCGCGTCGAAGGTCAAGCCGGAGTCCGACGAGGACTGAGGCCCTGGCGCCGTGCGCCGCCGCCGTGCCCGAGTCGCGCGGCGGCAGGCGGCCGATGACGGGCGCCGCGATTCCGCCGGTCGCCTCGTTCCTGCGTGGTGCGGGCGCATGAGCGCGCCCATTCCGTTCCGGAGGCTCCGTTGACCTACGCACGCATCGCGGGCACCGGCAGTCATCTGCCGGAACGCGTCCTGACGAACGCCGAGCTCGAGACCCTCGTCGACACCAGCGACGAGTGGATCGCCGAGCGCACCGGCATCCGCCAGCGCCACATCGCGGCGCCCGGCGAGACCACGGCCGACCTCGCCGAACAGGCCGCGCGCAAGGCGATGGCGGCCGCCGGCGTCGAGGCCGCCGAGATCGACCTGATCGTCCTCGGTACGACGACCCCGGATCTGATCTTCCCGAGCACCGCGTGCCTCGTGCAGGCCCGGCTCGGCGCGAACGGCTGCGCGGCCTTCGACGTCAACGCGGCGTGCAGCGGGTTCCTGTACGCGCTGTCGGTCGCGAACCAGTTCGTGCGCGGCGGCGTGGCGCGCTGCGCGCTCGTGATCGGCGCCGAGACGCTGTCGCGGATGCTCGACTGGTCGGACCGCTCGACCTGCGTCCTGTTCGGCGACGGCGCCGGCGCCGTGGTGCTGAAGCCCGACGCCGAGACCGGCATCCTGTCGACCCACCTGCACGCCGACGGCGCCTACAGGCACCTGCTCTACAACCCGGTCGGCGTGTCGGCCGGCTTCCGCGACGAGAAGAACCACGGGGTGCGGGTCATGATGACCGGCAACGACGTGTTCAAGGTCGCGGTCAAGACGCTCGATGCCGTGGTCGAGGAGACCCTGGCCGCGAATGGCCTTCCGAAGTCGGCGATCGACTGGCTGATCCCGCACCAGGCCAACCTGCGGATCATCGCCGCGACCGCCAGGCGGCTCGAGATGCCGATGGAGCGCGTGGTCGTGACCGTCGACCGGCACGGCAATACGTCGGCTGCCTCGGTGCCGCTGGCGCTGGACGAGGCGGTGCGCAGCGGGCGCGTGAGGCGCGGCGACATGCTGCTGCTCGAGGCCTTCGGCGGCGGCTTTACCTGGGGCTCGGCGCTGCTGCGGTTCTGAGGCGCGCCGCTGCGCGTGCGGCGAACCCGGGCGCCGCGGGCTGGTTGGCACGGGTCCTTCGTCCGGAACGATCCATTCGACATGCTGCAGGGAGGTCCATCGATGCTGGCATTCGTCTTCCCGGGGCAGGGCTCGCAGTCGGTCGGCATGCTGGCCGATCTCGCGGACCGCGACCCGATCGTGCGGGCGACCTTCGACGAGGCGTCGTCGGGCTGCGGCCTCGATCTGTGGCGCCTCGTCTGCGACGGCCCGGCCGAGGAGCTGAACCGAACCGAGACGACGCAGCCGGCGATGCTGGCGGCCGACGTCGCGGTGTTCCGGCTGTGGCGCGCCGAGGGCGGCCCGGAGCCGACGCTGCTGGCCGGCCACAGCCTCGGTGAGTACGCGGCCCTGGTCGTCGCCGACGCGCTCCCGCTCGCCGACGCCGCGGGCCTCGTGCGCGAGCGCGGGCGCCTGATGCAGGCCGCGGTGCCGGAAGGCGCGGGCGCGATGGCGGCGGTGCTCGGCACCGAGGACCTCGACCTGATCGCCGCCTGCTGCGCCGAGGCGGCGCAGGACGAGGTCGTGGTCCCGGCGAATCTCAACGGACCCGGGCAGACCGTGATTGCGGGCCACGCCGCGGCGGTCGATCGCGCGCTCGCCCTGCTCGCCGGGCGCGGGGTGAAGAAGAGCGTGCGGCTGCCGGTCTCGGTGCCCTCGCACAGCCCGCTGATGCGGGACGCGGCCGCGGCGCTCGCGGCGCGGATGGACGCGATCGCCTGGCGCGCGCCGTCGATCCCTGTGGTGCAGAACGCCGACGCCACGAGCCACGCCGAGCCGGCCGCGATCCGCGAGGCGCTCGCGCGGCAGCTGCATTCGCCGGTGCGCTGGACCGAGTGCATGCAGGAACTGGTGCGGCGCGGCGCGAGCCGCGTCGGCGAGTGCGGGCCGGGCAAGGCGCTGACCGGCATGGCCCGGCGCATCGACAGGTCGCTCGACGCCCGCGCGCTCGGCACCGCCAGCGATTTCGATGCCGCGCTCGCGGCCTGGAGGCAGGCATGAACATCGATCTCTCGGGTGAGGTCGCCCTCGTCACCGGTGCCAGCCGCGGCATCGGTGCCGCGATCGCGGACGAGCTCGCGGCCCTCGGCGCGCGCGTCGTCGGCACCGCGACCAGCGACGCCGGCGCGGCCGCGATCGACGCACGTCTGTCGGGCGCCGGCGGGGCCGGGATGAAGCTCGACGTGACGCGTCCGGAGGACGTGACGGCGGTCGTCGATGCGACCGAATCGCGCTTCGGGCCGATCACGATCCTGGTCAACAACGCCGGCATCACCCGCGACCAGCTGCTGCTGCGGATGAAGGACGAGGACTGGGACGCGATCCTCGACACCAACCTCGGCTCGGTCTACCGGATGTCGAAGGCCGTGCTGCGCGGGATGATGAAGCAGCGCCGCGGGCGCATCATCAGCATCGCCTCGGTGATCGGCCTCACCGGCAACGCCGGGCAGGCCAACTACGCGGCGGCGAAGGCCGGGATCATCGGCTTCTCGAAGTCGCTGGCGCGCGAGGTCGGCTCGCGCGGGATCACGGTCAACGTCGTCGCGCCGGGCTTCATCGAGACCGACATGACCCGTGACCTGCCCGAGGCCGTGCGCGAGGGCATGCTCGCCGACACCGCGCTCGGCCGGCTCGGGGCGCCCGCCGACATCGCGAACGCGGTGGCCTTCCTCGCGTCGCCGGCCGCGGGCTACGTCACCGGCGAGACGCTGCACGTCAACGGCGGCCTGTACATGCCCTAGTCGCGGTCGGCCGGTCGAACGTGTGTTCGGTTCGGCCGCGTCGGGCATCGACGCCACGCGCCGTTCACGTACAATGCAGGGCTTCACGGCATGCCCCGGGAGGCAGGAGTCACATGAGCAGCATCGAAGAGCGGGTCAAGAAGATCGTCGTCGAGCAACTCGGCGTGAAGGACGAGGAAGTGACCCCCGGCGCATCGTTCGTCGACGATCTCGGCGCCGATTCGCTCGATACCGTCGAACTGGTCATGGCGCTCGAGGAGGAGTTCGAGTGCGAGATCCCCGACGAGGAAGCCGAGAAGATCACGACCGTGCAGGGCGCGATCGATTACATCAAGGCCCACGTCAAGGCCTGAATCCTGCCGTTCCGCGCGCCCCGGACTGCGCCGCTCGGCGCAGTTCGTGTTTCTGGGGGCGCGTGGCCGCGGCCCGGAACAGCCGGCGGCAGCTGCGGCGCGCGCCGCACCGAACGAGGAGCGTGAGATGAGCAAGCGACGCGTGGTGGTGACGGGCCTCGGCATCGTCTCGCCGGTCGGGAACGACATCGAGAGCGCGTGGCGCAACGTGGTCGAGGCGCGGAGCGGCATCGGACCGATCACGCGCTTCGACTGCGAAGGCTACGCGACGAAGATCGCCGGCGAAGTCCGCGACTTCGATCCGTCCCGCTGGATCCCGGCGAAGGACGTCAAGAAGATGGACCCGTTCATCCACTACGGCATCGCCGCGAGCCTCGAAGCGATCCGCGATGCCGGCCTCGAGATCGACGGGTCGAACGCCGATCGGGTCGGCGCCGCGCTCGGCGCCGGCATCGGCGGCATCACCGGCATCGAGAAGACCTGCGTCACGATCCAGGAATCCGGTCCGCGCCGGGTATCGCCGTTCTACATCCCGAGCACGATCATCAACATGCTGCCCGGCCAGCTCGCGATCATGACCGGGATGCGCGGGCCGAACTTCTCGGCGGTGTCGGCGTGCACGACCGGCGCCCACAACATCGGGCTCGCGATGCGGACGATCCAGTACGGCGACGCCGACGTGATGGTCGCCGGTGGCGCCGAGGCGGCGACGGTGCCGAGCTCGGTCGCCGGCTTCATCGCCGCGCGCGCGCTGTCGCAGTCCGAGCGCGATCCGGCCGAGGTCAGCCGGCCGTGGGACAAGGACCGCGACGGCTTCGTGCTCGCCGATGGCGCCGGCGCGCTGGTGCTCGAGGAATACGAGCACGCGCGCGCGCGCGGCGCCCGGATCTACGCCGAACTCGCCGGTCTCGGAATGTCCGACGACGCGTACCACATGACCGCGCCGCCGGACGACGGCGCGGGTGCGGCCGCGGCGATGCGCAACTCGCTGCGCGACGCCGGGATCGCGGCCGAGGCGGTCGGCTACATCAACGCGCACGCGACCTCGACCCCGCTCGGCGACGTCGCCGAGACCCGTGCGATCCGCAGCACCTTCGGCGCCCACGCCGACCGGCTGATGGTCAGTTCGACCAAGTCGGTCACCGGCCACCTGCTCGGCGCAGCCGGCGGCGTCGAGGCGATCTTCACCGTGCTCGCGCTCCACCGCGGCGTGATCCCGCCGACCGCCAACCTCGACCAGCCGGGCGAGGGCTGCGACCTCGACTACGTGCCGAAGGTCGCCCGCGAGCGGTCGATCGAGGTCGCGCTGTCGAACTCCTTCGGCTTCGGCGGCACCAACGCGAGCCTGGTCTTCCGCCGGATCTGAGCGGGCCCGCCGGATGGCGCTGCTGCGGCGGGTCCTCGACTTCCGCCCGGACCTGCTGGCCGCGCACGCCGCGGATCCGGTCGCCTTCCCGTGCCTGCTCGAATCGGTCGCGGGCACGCGCGACAGCGCGGGCTTCGACCTGCTGTTCGCGACCGACGGGTCCCGCATCGAGGCGCCGGCGGCGGTCCCGAAGGTCGGCGCCGGCCGTCCGTTCCTCGAGGCGCTCGACCGCGCCTGGTCCGCGGCTCGCGTCGAGCGCGATCCGGACGATGCCGATCTGCCGTTCCGCGGTGGCTGGGTGCTGCTGCTCGATTACGAACTCGCCGGCGAGTGCGAGCCGAGCCTGGACCTGCCACGCCCGCCGGGCGGCGCGCCCTACGCCGTTGCAGTCAGGGCGCCGGCCGCGGCGATCGTCGAGCGGCGGACCGGCCGCGCCACGCTGATCGCGGAGCCGGGCTTCGAGGCGCTGCTCGACCGCCTCGACACGGCCCTGCGCGTCGCGCGGCCGCCGATCGAGCCGTGGTCCGGTCGCATTCCGGTCGACGAGGACGACGCGCGGCACTTTCTCGACGGCGTGGCCCGGATCCACGCGTATCTCGCCGCCGGTGACGTGTTCCAGGTCAACCTGTCGCGCGAGTGGCGCGCCAGTATGCCGGGCGACTGCGACCCGGCGCGGATCTACGCCGCGCTGCGGCAGACCAATCCCGCGCCGTTCGCCGGGTCGTTCCGTGACCGCCAGCGCGCGGTGCTGTCGAGTTCGCCGGAGCGCCTGGCGCGGGTCGTCGGCAGCCGGATCGAGACCCGACCGATCGCCGGGACGCGACCGCGCTTCGCCGGCGACGACGACGTGGCGCGGGTGCGCGAACTGATCGGTCATCCGAAGGAACGCGCCGAGCACGTGATGCTGCTGGACCTCGAGCGCAACGACCTCGGGCGCGTCTGCGTGCCGGGCAGCGTGACCGTGAGCGAACTGATGACGGTCGAGACCTACGCGCACGTCCACCACATCGTCTCGAACGTGGGCGGGACGCTCGCATCCGGAACCACGCCGGGCGCGATCCTGCGCGCGGTGTTTCCGGGCGGCACGATCACCGGCGCGCCGAAGGTCCGGTGCATGGAGATCATCGCCGAGCTCGAGCGCGCGGGCCGAGGTGCCTACACCGGCTCGCTCGGCTGGCTCAACCGCGACGGCGACATGGACCTCAACATCCTGATCCGCACGCTCGAGATCGACGGCCCGGTCTGTCGCCTGCGGGCGGGCAGCGGCATCGTGGTCGACTCGATCGCCGAGCGCGAACTCGACGAGACCCGGGCCAAGGCGCGCGGGCTGCTGCGCGCGCTCGACGGCGGCCTCGCATGACGCTGGTGCCGATCGCCGGGCTGGTCGATGGCCGGGTCGACCCGCGCGATCGCGGCCTCGCGTATGGCGACGGGCTGTTCGAGACGATGCGCTGGACCGAAGGACGCTGCCCGCTGCTGAGCCGGCATCTGGCGCGTCTTTCGGAAGGGGCGCGGCGGCTCGGGATCGGACTTCCCGACCTGTCGCGCCTCGAGGCGGCGCTCCCGGGCGCGGTGTCGTGGGACGGCGATGCGGTGATCCGGCTGGTGGTGACGCGCGGCGTCGGCGCGCGGGGCTACCCGCCGCCGCGTGATGTTCCCGCCACCGCCTTCGCGCTGGTCGAGCCGTGGCGGCCGCGGCCGCCTTCGGATCCGGACGGCCTCGTGCTCCGTTGGTGCCGATTGCGGCTCGCGAGCCAGCCGGCGCTGGCAGGCATCAAGCACCTGAACCGGCTCGAGCAGGTGCTGGCGCGTGCCGAGTGGGACGACCCGGCGATCGACGAGGGGCTCCTGTGCGATGCTTCGGGGCATGTGGTCTGCGCCACCGCCGCCAACCTCTTCGCCGTGATCGATGGTCGACTGGTGACGCCCGACGTCAGCCACGCCGGGGTGGCCGGCGTCGCGCGCGCGATCGTGGTCGATGCGCTTGCCGCCGAGGTTCGCCGCGTGAGTGCCGACGACATCGAGCGGGCCAGCGAGGTCTTCCTCACCAACGCGCTGCGCGGGGTCATGCGCGTCGCGCGGATCGATGCGCGGCGCTTCGGTTCCGGCCCGCTCGCGGCCGAGGCCGCCCGGGCGCTGGCGCGCGCCGGCCTGCCACAGGCGGGCCTCCGATGAGCAGGCGGTGGCTGCGCGCGGTCGCCGCGCTGGTCGTGCTGGGGCTCGCGGGCCTCGCGGCGATGCTGGCCTTCGAGTCCGCGAATCGGCGCTTCGCCGATGCCGAGCTCTCGGGCACCGGCCCCGGCGTCGCGATCGTGATTCCGCGCGGCACCAGCTTCGATGGCATCGTCGCGCGGCTGACCGAGGCCGGTCATACCGACGCGTCGCGGCACCACTGGTACTGGCTCGCGGCGCGGATGGACATCGCGCGCCGGCTCAAGGCCGGCGAGTACGCGCTCGGTCCGGGCACGACGCCGCGCGACCTGCTGGCGCGGATGGCGCGCGGCGAGGTCGTGCAGCATCGCTTCACGATCGTCGAGGGCTGGACGTTCCGCGACCTGCGCGCCGCGCTGGGGCGCGACCCGGTGCTGGTCGCGACGATCGAGGGCCGCTCGGAAGCCGAGGTCATGGCGCAGGTCGGCGCCGACGGCGTGCCCGCGGAAGGTCGATTCCTTCCGGACACCTATCTGTTCCCGCGCGGCACCCGCGACGTCGATCTGCTGCAACGCGCGTACCGGGCGATGGATCGCGCGCTCGACGCGGCCTGGAACGAGAGGGCCGACGATCTGCCGCTCGCCGACCGCGACCAGCTGCTGGTGCTGGCCTCGATCGTCGAGAAGGAGACCGGGCGGATCGACGAACGTCGCGAGGTCGCCGGCGTGTTCACGCGCCGGCTCCGGATCGGGATGCGGCTGCAGACCGATCCGACCGTGATCTACGGCCTCGGCGCGGCCTTCGACGGCAACCTGACGCGCGCGCACCTCATGGCCGACACGCCGTGGAACACCTACACCCGGTCCGGGCTGCCGCCGACGCCGATCGCGATGCCGGGACGCGCCGCGCTCGAGGCCGCGGCCAACCCGCGCGAGACCGACGCGCTCTACTTCGTGTCGCGTGGCGACGGCTCCCACCACTTCAGCGCCACGCTCGACGAGCACAACGCGGCGGTGCGGCGCTACCAGCTGCGACGGCCATGAGACGGGGCCTGTTGGTCACGCTCGAAGGCGGCGAGGGCGCCGGCAAGAGCAGCGTCCTCGCGGCGGCCCGGGCCACGCTCGACGCGCGCGGCATTCCGTACCGGTTGACCCGGGAACCGGGCGGCACGCCGCTGGCCGAGGCCCTGCGCGCGCTGGTCCTCGATCCCGCGCAGCTCCCGCTGACGCCCGAGGCCGAGGTGCTGATGGTGTTCGCGGCGCGCGCGCAGCACGTGGCCGAGCTGATCCGTCCGACGCTCGCGGCCGGCTCCTGGGTGCTGTCCGACCGCTACACCGACGCCAGCTACGCGTACCAGGGCGGCGGACGCGGCGTTCCGATCGACGCGCTCGACTGGCTCGAGCGGTTCGCGACCTTCGGCGTGCGGCCGGACCGCACGATCCTGCTCGACGTTCCGGTCGCCGAGGGGCGCCGCCGGGTCGATGCGCGCGGTGGTGGCCGCGACCGGATGGAGCGCGAGGACGATGCCTTCTTCGACCGGGTCCGCGGCGCGTATCTCTCGCGCGCGGCCGCCGAGCCCGAACGCTTCCGGGTCGTCGACGCGACGCGTCCGCTCGATCGCGTGATCGCGGACGTCGTCGCCGAGCTGGAGTCTTTGGCCGCGGGCTGGGGCGCCGCATGAACGCGATGCCGCCCTGGCTCGAGGCGGACTGGCAGGTCCACGCGCGACGGATGCGCGATGGCAGGGTTCCGCACGCGCTGCTCGCGGCGGGCCCGGCAGGGCTCGGCAAGCGCCGGCTGGTCGACGCGATCGTGGCGAGCCTGCTCTGCATCGACCGGCGCGAGGACGCCCATGCCTGCGGCCAGTGCCGGGGCTGCGCGTGGCGCTCGGCCGGCACCCATCCGGACCTCGTCCGCGTCGCGATCGCGGAAGACGCCACGCAGATCACGGTCGGGCAGATCCGGGCCCTCGGCGAGCGGCTGACGCTGGCCCCGCAGCCGGGCGGTCGCCAGGTCGCGGTGGTCGACCCGGCCGACGAGATGAATCCGAATGCGGCCAACGCGCTGCTGAAGACGCTCGAGGAGCCGAGCCCCGGGTCCGTGCTGGTCCTCGTGGCCGACAGCCCGTCGCGCCTGCTGCCGACGATCCTGAGCCGCTGCCAGCGGTTGACGATCCGGATGCCGACGCGCGAGGAGTCGCTGGCCTGGCTGGCCGAGCGCGGGCTCGATGCCGCGCTGGCCGCGGACGTGCTCGCGGTTGCGCGCGGCAATCCCGGCGAGGCCGAACGCCTCGCGCAACCGGAGTCCGCGGCGCTGGCACGGGCCACGCTGACGGAGTTCGTCGCCGTGGTCGAAGGGCGGCGGTCGCTGGTCGAGGTCGCGGCGGAATGGGCGAAGGACCGGCCGGATGCGCGGCTCGACTGGCTGGCCCAGGCCACGAGTCTCGCGGCCTGGCCGGCGGGGGCCGACCTGCCGGGATCGCTCGAGCCCCTTGCGGCCTTGACCCGGGGCGCGGATTTCAACACGCTCGCGCAGTGGTGGACCGGCCTCAACCGGGTCCGCGCGCAGGTCCGGACGCCGGTGAGGACCGACCTTCTGCTGGCGGAACAGCTCGCAGCGGCCCGCCGCGCGTTCGGTCACTAGGGCATGGCCGCAGGCTCGCGTCCGGGCCGCGAATCATCGGGGAGAGATGCATGGCAATCGGCATCGGCGGAGCGGGACCGCGGCAGGGCATCCTGTCGCTGGCGATCAAGGACAAGGCGGCGCTCTACCACGCCTACATGCCCTTCCTGCGCGGCGGCGGCCTGTTCATCAACACGACCAAGCGCTACCAGCTCGGCGACGAGGTCTTCATCCTGCTCTCGCTGATGGAGGACAAGGAGCGCCTGCCGGTGTCGGGGAAGGTCGTGTGGATCACGCCGCCCGGTGCGCAGGGCACGCGGACCGCGGGCATCGGCGTGCAGTTCAACGAATCGCCGGATGGCGAGGCCGCACGCGCGAAGATCGAGGCGCTGCTCGCGGCCGCGCTCGGTGCCGACAAGGCGACCGCGACGATGTGACCGGGCCGGCGCTCCGGTTCAGGACGCCGCGGCGGCGACCTCGCGGATCCGCTTCAGCATCGACCCGAGTCCCCCCGCGCGCGTCGGCGACAGATGCGCCGACAACCCGATCGCCTCGATGAAGCGGGGCTCCGTCGACAGGATCGTCTGCGCGTCCCGACCGGAATAGACGCGCAGCAGCAGCGCCGCGAGCCCCGCGACGATCGAGGAATCGCTGGCGCCCCCGAAGCGCAGGCCGCGGGCGTCCCCGTCGTGGACGATCCAGACCATCGACTGGCAGCCGGTGATCCGGTTGGCCTCGGTCCGGAGCTCGGACGGCAGCGGTGGCAGCCGGCGACCGAGGTCGATCAGGTACTGGTAGCGCTCGGTCCAGTCCGGAAGCATCCCGAACTCGTCGATGATCGCATCCTGCGCCGCCTCGGCGCTGGGCTCTGCCGGTTGCACGAAGGGCGTCGCGTCGCGCATCGGCGCCGTCCTCAGCCGGTCGCGCGCCAGCGCGGCCCGGCCGGCGTGTCCTCGACCGCGACGCCGAGCGCCGCGAGCTCGGCCCGGATCGCGTCGGCGCGCGCGAAGTCCCGCGCCTGCTTCGCGGCCTGGCGCTCGGCGACCAGCGTCTCGATCCGCGTGACGTCGAGTCCGGCGTCCGGCGCCGCTCCGAACCAGCGCGCGGGTGATTCCCGCAGCAGGCCCAGCAGCTCGGCGCCGGCAAGGAGCTCGGCCTTGCGTCGCACGCGGGTGCCGGGATCGACGGCGCGGCGCGCCTCGTTCGCGGCCGCGGACAGCGCCGCGAGCGCATTCGGCGTGTTGAGGTCGTCGGCCAGCGCGGCCTCGATGTCCGCCGGCACCGGGGCCGCGTCCGGAGCGACCGGCACGTCCTCGAGATCCCGCAGCACGCCGTAGAGCCCATCGAGCGTGCGCCTGGCCTGGTCGAGCGCCTTCGCCGACCAGTCGAGCGGCTGCCGGTAGTGGGCCGACAGCAGCAGGTAGCGCAGCGCCTCCGGGGGCGCCTGCCGGCGCAGGTCGTGTACCAGGTGCACGTTGCCGAGCGACTTCGACATCTTGCGGCCTTCGACGGTCACGAAGCCGTTGTGCACCCACACCCGCGCGAGGTCGGCGCCGTCGTGGGCGCAGACGCTCTGCGCGATCTCGTTCTCGTGGTGCGGGAAGACGAGGTCGTTGCCGCCGGCGTGGATGTCGATCGTGCGCCCCAGGTGGGTCTCGATCATCGCCGAGCATTCGATGTGCCAGCCGGGCCGGCCGCGGCCCCACGGCGACTCCCAGCCCGGCAGTTCGGGCGGGGAGGGCTTCCACAGCACGAAGTCGCCCGGGTGGCGCTTGTACGGCGCGACCTCGACCCGGGCGCCGGCGATCATCTCCTTCATCGAGCGTCCGGACAGCCGGCCGTAGGCGGCGAACGATTCGATCGAGAACAGCACGTGGCCTTCGGCGGCGTAGGCGTGGCCGTTCGCGATCAGGCGCTCGCACATCGCGATGATCGGGCCGATCGTCGCGGTCGCGCGCGGCTCGACGTCGGGCGGGGCGACCCCGAGCGCCGCCATGTCCTCGTGATAGGCCGCCGCGTAGCGCGCCGTGATCACGTCGATCGGCACGCCTTCGGCGGCCGCCGCGGCGTTGATCTTGTCGTCGACGTCGGTGATGTTGCGGGCGTAGACGACGGCCGGGAACCGGCGTCGGAGGACCCGCGCGAGCAGGTCGAACAGGACTGCCGGACGGGCGTTGCCGATGTGGGCGTAGTTGTAGACCGTCGGTCCGCAGGCGTACATCGTGACCCGGCCCGGATCGAGCGGCGCGAAGCGCTCGCGCTGGCGGCTCAGGGTGTTGTGGAGGACGAGGTCGGGGCGCATGGGCCATCGGTCGGACGCGGCCTTCCAGTGTAGCGGTCCGCGCGCCGGCGCCCGGCCGGGGCGACGCGTCGTCCCCGGCTCGGATGCGCGGAGCCGGCCCCGCGCGCGCGGCTGAACCGGCGTCCAAACGTGCGGTGAACACCGGTGCCCGCCGCGGGCCGACTTGCAGCCCGGTTCAGAACCTGCGTGATTAAATTCCCGTTAACCAGCGCCCCTCTCGCGGCCGCAGTGCACGAGGAGTTCCGGATGTCCCGACGCGTCGTCGTCCCCTGTCTGATCGCCCTGGCCGTCTCGCCGTCGGCCCTCGCCCAGTCCCGCGGCGCCGAGCCCGGCTGGACCGAGAACGTCACCTACGCGTTCGCCGAGGTGCTCTCGGCCGATCCCGTGTTCCGGTTCGTGAGGAGCGAACCGCGCGAGGAGTGCTACGACGAACGGGTGCGCGGCGATGCGACCGCCGGCACCGTGCTCGGCGCCGTGGTCGGCGGCGCGCTCGGCAACCAGGTCGGCCGCGGCGACGGACGCCGGGCGGCCACGATCGCGGGCGCGGTGGTCGGCGGCGCGGTCGGCAACAACATGGCCCAGAACGGCGGCCAGGTGCAGACGCGCTGCCGGATCGTCGAGGGCGAGACCGAGCGTCGCGAGATCGTCGGCTACGACGTCCAGTACCGCTTCCAGGGCCAGATCTTCTCGTCGCGGCTCGACTACGACCCCGGCTCGCGGCTGCGGGTTCGCGTGTCGGTGACGCCCGCGGACTGATCGCACTCCGGCCGCGGGCCTTGCGGTGTCCCGGCGGCCCCGCTTTAATGCGCGGATGACTCGACCGATCGAAGAAGCGATGCGCGGCCTGTCCGGAGCCCGACTGGCCTCCGGCATGACCTCGCGCGCGCGCCGACCCGGCTGAGACCGGGTTTCGTCCGTCCCGCATTCCCGCATGCGCCGAACCGAAGCCCAGCCCCCGCGCTGGGCTTCTTCGTTTCGAGCCGGAGCCATCGTCGAATGAGCCTCAAGCACTTCATCACCACCCAGGACCTCTCGCGCGACGAAATCGACGAGCTGCTCGGCGAGGCCGCGCGCTTCAAGCGCGAGCGGCTCGGGCGGGATCTCGCGGGTCGCTCGATCGCGCTGGTTTTCTTCAATCCGTCGATGCGCACCCGCACCAGCTTCGAGCTCGGCGCCTGGCAGCTCGGCGGCTACGCGGTCGTGCTGGCGCCCGGCAGGGACGCGTGGGGCATCGAGTTCGAGCCCGGGGCGGTCATGGACGGCGAGGCCGAGGAGCACATCGCCGAGGTCGCGCGCGTGCTGTCGCGCTACGTCGACCTGATCGGCGTCCGCGCCTTCCCGAAGTTCGTCGACTGGGCGGTCGATCGCGAGGACCGCGTGATCCACGGCTTCGCGCGCCATGCCACGGTGCCGGTGATCAACCTCGAGACGATCACGCATCCGTGCCAGGAGCTCGCGCACGCGCTGGCGCTGCGCGAGCGCTTCGGCGACCTGCGCGGCCGCAAGTACGTGCTGACCTGGACCTACCACCCGAAGGCCCTGAACACCGCGGTGGCCAACTCGGCGCTGCTGATCGCGACCCGCCTCGGCATGGACGTGACGCTGCTGTGCCCGACGCCCGAGTACGTGCTCGACGAGCGCTACATGGCGCTCGGCCACGCCAATGCCGCGGCGGCCGGCGGCCGGCTCACGGTCTCGCACGACATCGAGTCCGCCTACCGGGACGCCGACGTGGTCTACGCCAAGAGCTGGGGCGCGCTGCCGTACTTCGGCCGCTGGCCGGACGAGAAGCCGATCCGCGACCGCTACCGCCACTTCATCGTCGACGAGGCCAAGATGGCGCTCACGAACGGCGGCGTCTTCAGCCACTGCCTGCCGCTGCGGCGCAACGTCAAGGCGACCGACGGCGTCATGGACGCGCCGTACTGCATCGCGATCGACGAGGCCGAGAACCGCCTGCACGTGCAGAAGGCGGTGATGACGAGGCTGTTGGCGTGGAATGGCCGGGCGTGACCCCGGTTGGCGAATGGCGAATGGCGAATGGCGAATTGGAACGGCATGCGCGGTCGCGGGATTCCGGCAAGCATGATCGCCGCGTCATGCACGGGGCTCCTTCCGCCCCAAGGCATCCGAGCTCGCGAGCTTCCCATGGGCCATTTGCCATTTGCCATTTGCCATTTGCCATTTGCTTTCCGCGCAGGTCGCGCCTGAGCTGAACCTTCGAACGACCGAATCCCTCCGAGGAGCCCTCGCATGACGACCGCACCCACGCCCATCGTCCTCGCCTTCTCCGGTGGCCTCGACACCAGCTTCTGCGTGCCGTGGCTGATCGAGCGCGGCTACGAGGTCCACACGCTGTTCTGCGACACCGGCGGCGTCGCCGACGAGGAGCGCGACTGGATCGCTGCGCGCGCGAAGGAACTCGGCGCGATCGAGCACCGCACGGTCGACGCCTCGCAGTCGATCTGGGACGAGTTCGTGGTCCCGCTGGTCCGCGGCGGCCAGTGGTACCAGGGCCAGTACCCGCTGCTGGTCTCGGACCGCTATCTGATCGTCAAGCACTCGCTCGCGTGGTGCGACGAGCTCGGCACGAAGCACTTCGCGCACGGCTGCACCGGCATGGGCAACGACCAGGTGCGCTTCGACGTGACCGTGCGCGCGCTCGGCGACTACGTGATCGTCGCGCCGATCCGCGAGATCCAGAAGGAGCACGCCGAGGTCCGCGCGTACGAGCAGCGCTATCTCGAGGAGCGCGGCTTCGCGGTCAAGGCGAAGCAGAAGAGCTACACGATCAACGAGAACATCCTCGGCGTGACCCTCTCGGGCGGCGAGATCGACCGCTGGGAAGCGCCGGGGCCCGGGGCGCGCGGCCTGTGCGCGCCGCCGGCCGAGTGGCCGGCCGAGCCGCTGCGCGTCCGGATCCGCCTCGAGCGCGGCCAGGCCGTCGCGCTCGACGGCGAGGCCCTGCCGGGCCCGGAGATCCTGAAGCGCCTCAACGCCGCGTTCGCGCGCTACGGCGTTGGCCGGGGCCTGTACACCGGCGACACCACGATCGGGCTCAAGGGCCGGATCGTGTTCGAGGCGCCGGGCCTCGCGGCGCTGCAGTGCGCCCAGCGCGCGCTCGAGGAGGCGGTCCTGACCAAGCACCAGAACCGCTTCAAGCCGCAGGTCGCCGCGAAGTGGACCGAGCTCGTCTACGAGGGCTTCTTCTACGACCCGCTCAAGGCCGACCTCGAGGCCTTCATCGGCTCGAGCCAGGCCTGCGTCAACGGCGAGGTCACGCTCGAGACCCACGGCGGGCGCGTCGATGCGATCGCGGTCGAGTCGCCGCACATCCTGCGCACGCCGAAGGCGACCTACGCGCAGGCCGCGAGCTGGGGCGCGGCCGAAGCCGAGGGCTTCATCCAGCTCTACGGCATGTCGAGTGCGCTGCACGCCGAGGTCAACCGCAAGCCATGATCGACCGCACGCTCGACCACCTCGCGGCGCTGGTCGGCTTCGACACGCGCAACCCGCCGCGCGCGATCGGGACCGACGGCATCTTCGCGTATCTGCGCGACGCGCTGCCGGGCTTCACGCACACCACGACCGACCACGGCGCCGGCGCGGTGTCGCTGCTCTCGGTCCGCGGCCGGCCCGGCCGCGTCTACAACTTCCACCTCGACACCGTGCCGGTGGCCGAGGGCTGGACGCGCGAGCCGCACCGGCTCGCGATCGAGCAGGGCAGGGCCTACGGGCTCGGCGCCTGCGACATCAAGGGCGCGGCGGCGGCGATGCTGGTCGCCGCGCGCGAGACCCGCGGCGACCTCGCGCTGCTGTTCACCTCCGACGAGGAGGCCAACGATCCGCGCTGCGTGCGCGGCTTCCTCGCGACCGACCACGGCTTCCACGAGGCGGTCGTCGCCGAGCCGACCCAGGCCCGGGCGCGCGTCTGCCACCGCGGCATCGTCTCGCTCGGCGCGGTGTTCCGCGGCGTCCCGGGCCACGCCTCGGAGCCGCGCGCGCTCGACGACAGCGCCGTGCACCGCGCGATCGAGTGGGGCCACCGCGCGCTGACCTTCGCGCGCAGCCGCCGCCACGACCGCTTCGGCGAGCTCGAGGGGCTGCCGTTCAACCTCGGCCGCATCGACGGCGGCGTCAAGGGCAACGTGATCGCCGGCCGCTGCGAGCTGCGGATCAACTTCCGCCCGCTGCCGTCGCAGTCGGTCGATGCGCTGATCGGGATGCTGCGCGGCATGGCGGCGCCGGCCGAGCTCGAGTCGCTCGACGAGCTGTTCCGCGGCCCGCCGCTGCCGGCGGCGTCCGGAGCCGAGGCCGAGCGCGCGATGTCCGAGTCGGTCGCGCTGGCCGGACGCCTCGGCCTGCCGGTCGGACCGGCGGTCGGCTTCTGGACCGAGGCCTCGCTGTTCTCGGAGGCCGGGCTGACCGCGATCGTCTACGGTCCCGGCGACATCGCGCAGGCCCACACCGCCGACGAGTGGGTCGAGGTGGCCCAGCTCGAGCACGTCGCGCACGAGTATGCGCGGATCATCGATTCCGGACCCTGACATGAGCGCCCACGCCGAACTCCGCCACACCATCGTCCGGCTGCTGTCGAACATGGCCTCGGCGAAGGAGATCCAGCAGTACCTGAAGCGCTTCTCGCAGCTCGACGCCAAGCGTTTCGCGGTGGTCAAGGTCGGCGGCGCGATCCTGCGCGACGACCTCGAGAACCTGGTCTCCTCGCTCGCCTTCCTGCAGCAGGTGGGCCTGACCCCGATCGTGGTCCACGGCGCCGGACCGCAGCTCAACGAGGAGCTGGCCGCGGCCGGCATCGAGACGCCGATCGTCGATGGCCTGCGGGTGACCTCGCCGCAGGCGCTGCGCGTCGTGCGGCGCGTGTTCCAGGCCGAGAACCTGCGGCTGGTCGAGGCGCTGCAGGCGCTCGACGTGCGCGCGAGCTCGGTGATCGGCGGCGTGTTCGAGGCCGACTACCTCAATCGCCGCAGGTTCCAGCTGGTCGGCAGGGTCACGCGCGTGGACCTCGCCCCGATCGAGGCGGCGCTCAAGGCCAGCTCGATCCCGGTGATCGCCTCGCTCGGCGAGACCGCCTCGGGCCAGATCCTCAACATCAACGCCGACGTCGCGGCCAACGAGCTGGTCGCGACGCTGAAGCCGTACAAGATCATCTTCCTGACCGGCACGGGCGGACTGCTCGATGCGAATCGCGAAGTGATCTCGTCGATCAACCTCTCGACCGAGTACGAGGCGCTGATGCAGGCGCCGTGGGTCGAGGGCGGCATGCGGCTCAAGATCCAGCAGATCCACGACCTCTTGACCAAGCTGCCGCTGTCGTCGTCGGTCTCGATCACGCGTCCGGCGGAGCTCGCGAAGGAACTGTTCACGCACCGCGGCTCGGGCACGCTGGTGCGCCTCGGCGAGAAGATCCGTCGCAGGACGCGCTGGAAGGACCTCGACCTGAAGCGCCTGCGCGTGCTGATCGAGTCGAGCTTCGGGCGCAAGCTGGTCCCGGACTACTTCGAGCGCACGAAGCTCCACCGCGCGTTCGTCAGCGAGCACTATCGCGCGGCGCTGCTGATCACGCTCGAGCACGGCATCCCGCACCTCGACAAGTTCGCGGTCGCCGAGGACGCGCAGGGCGAGGGCCTCGGCAAGGCCGCGTGGCGCGAGGTGCGCGCCGAGATCCCGAAGATGTTCTGGCGCGCGCGGCCGGGCAATCCGGTCAACGACTTCTACGCCGAGGAGGCGGACGGGATGATCCGTGGCGAGCGCTGGAACGTGTACTGGTACGGCCTCGAATCGATGGCCGAGATCGAGGCCGCGGTCACGCACTGCCGCGCGCGCCCGGCGACGCTGAAGGGCTGAGCGATGGACCGTCGCCACCGGATCGGCCTCGTCGGCGCCCGCGGCTACGTCGGCGCCGAGCTCCTCGCGCTGGTCAGCGCCCATCCGGGCCTCGAGCTGGCCTTCGTCTGCTCGCGCGAGCGCGCCGGCCAGCGGCTCGCGGACCACGTCCCGGGCTACGCCGGCGAACTTCGCTACGTCGCGCCGGACCCCGACGCGGTGGCGGAAGCCGCGGCCGACGTCGTCGTGCTGGCCCTGCCGAACGGCATGGCGGCGCCCTACGTGGCCGCCCTCGATTCGCGCTCGCCGCGCACGGTCGCGATCGACCTGTCGGCCGACTACCGTTTCGACGATGCGTGGTTCTACGGGCTGCCGGAACTGAATCGCGCGCGGGCGGAGGGCCGGACGCGGATCAGCAATCCCGGCTGCTACGCGACCGCGATGCAGCTTGCGATCGCGCCGATGCGCGAGATGCTGGCGCAGCCGGCGCAGTGCTTCGGGGTTTCCGGCTGGAGCGGGGCCGGCACCACGCCCTCGGACCGCAATGATCCCGACAAGCTCCGCGACAACCTGATGCCGTATGCGCTGGTCGGCCACGTCCACGAGCGCGAGGTCACGCGCCACCTCGGCCACCCGGTCGAGTTCATGCCGCACGTCGCGCCGCACTTCCGCGGGATCACGATGACCGTGAACCTGCACCTCAGGATGAAGCTGACCGCCGACGAGGTGCTGGCGGCCTACCGCGCGATGTACGCCGACGAGCCGCTGGTCGCGCTGGTCGACGAGGCGCCTTGGGTCAGCCGGATCGCCGGCCGGCACGGCGCCGAGATCGGCGGCTTCACGCTGTCCGCCGACCGTCGCCGCCTGGTGCTGGTCGCGACGCTCGACAACCTGCTCAAGGGCGCGGCGACGCAGGCGATGCAGAATCTGAACCTCGCGCTCGGCCTGCCCGAACTGCTGGGGATCCCGGCATGAGCACGCCGCTCTGGGGCAAGGCCGACAGCGTGATCGACGCAAGGATCATGCGCTTCCTGGCCGGCGACGACGTCGTGCTCGACCGCGAGCTGTTCCCGCACGATCTCGACGCGAGCCGCGCGCACGCCGAGGGCCTTGCGCGGATCGGGATCCTCGCCGCGGACGAGGCGGCCGCGATCGCGCGCGAGCTCGACGCGCTGCGGGCGGCCTTCGAGTCGGGCGCGTTCGTGCTCGATGCGCGCTTCGAGGACGGCCACTCGGCGATCGAGTGGTGGCTGAGCGAGCGTCTCGGCGACACCGGCCGCCGGATCCACACCGGCCGCAGCCGCAACGACCAGGTGCTGGTCGCGAGCCGGCTGTGGCTGAAGGCGCGGCTGGCCGAGCTTGCGGAGACCACGTGCCGGATCGCGCGCGTCGCGCTCGATCGCGCGCGCGCCGAGGCGACGCTGCCGATGCCGGGCTACACGCACCTGCAGCGTGCGGTGGTGTCGAGCGCGGGCCTGTGGTGGGCGGGCTGGGCCGAGTCGTTCATCGACGACCTCGAGGTCGCGCGCGCGACGCGGGCGCTGGTCGACGCGAACCCGCTCGGCACCGCGGCCGGCTTCGGCGTGAACCTGCCGCTCGACCGCGACGGCGTCACCGCCGATCTCGGCTTCGCGCGGCTGCAGGTCAATCCGCAGGCCGCGCAGCTCTCGCGCGGCAAGTACGAGCAGCTCGCGCTGTCGGCGCTGGCGGCGGCGACCGGTGACCTGCGCCGGCTGGCCTGGGACCTCAGCCTCTACACGACCGCCGAGTACGGCTTCGTGCGGCTGCCGCCCGAGTACACGACCGGCTCGTCGATCATGCCGAACAAGCGCAACCCGGACGTGATCGAGCTCCTGCGAGCGAGCCACGCCGCGGTCGCCGGCGCGATCGTGGAACTCGCGACGCTGACGTCGCTGCCGTCCGGCTACCAGCGCGACCTCCAGTTCAGCAAGGCCCCGGTGCTGCGCGCGATGCGCCACGGCCTCGACGCGCTGGCGCTGGCGCCCGAGCTGCTGGCGCGGCTCGCGTGGGACGAGGCGCGGCTGCGGGCGGCGATCGAGCCGGCGATGCACGCGACCGACGTCGCGATCGAGCAGGCCCGGGCCGGCGTGCCGTTTCGCGACGCCTACCGCGACGCGGCCGCGCTCGGCGCCGAACGCGCCGCGCGCACGCCCGATGGGAGCCTCGCGGCGCGGGTGTCGCCGGGCGGTTGCGCCGACCTGCGGCTTGAGGTGCTCGAGCGGCGGCTCGCGGCGCTGGCCCCGACGGACGGTTCGGGCGCTTCGTGAGGCGCCGCCTCGCCGTCCTCGCGGCCGCGCTCGTCGGACTCCTCGCCGACGGCGCGCGTGCCGATCCGATCGAGCCCCGGGAACCCGCGTTCGAACTCGCTGCCGGGCTCGCCGATCCGATCGACGGCCACAGCGCCCGCGCCTACGCGCTGATGTGGCTCTCGGCCGACCGTCATCCGTGGGAGCTCGGCGCCGGCTTCTTCACCGGTCGCGGCCTCGACCGGCCGCCGTTCACGGCCGATCGCGGCTATCTCGCGGTCGCCCGACGGTTTACGGCCGGCCGCTGGTATCTCGGCTCCGGCATCGCGTGGGTGACGTACGACGACGAGGTGCTGTCCGGGCGATTCCAGTTCCAGACCGCGCTCGGGCTCGGTCTCGCGGAGTGGTCGCTGTCGCTGCGGCACCTGTCGAACGGCAGCACGAAAGGACGCAACCGCGGCGAGACCTTCCTGCTCGTCGCGCGCCGGTTCTGAGCCGATCGTTCAGTCGCGGAAGCGCTTCGAGAGATCGCCGTAGGCGTCGATCCGGCGGTCGCGCAGGAACGGCCAGATCCGGCGCACCGCCTCGCTGCGCGCGAGATCGACGTCGCACATCAGCAGCTCGGGCGCGTCGGTTCCGGCGCTCGCGAGGAACTCGCCCTGCGGGCCGGCGACGAAGCTCGAGCCCCAGAACGCGATGCCGCGATTGCCCGGGGTCGGGCTCGGTTCGAAGCCGACCCGGTTGACCGCGAGCAGCGGCAGCCCGTTGGCGACCGCGTGGCCGCGCTGCACGGTGATCCACGCCTCGCGCTGGCGGGACTTCTCGGCCTCGTCGTCGCCCGGATCCCAGCCGATCGCGGTCGGGTAGAGCAGGAGGTCGGCACCGGCCAAGGCCATCAGCCGCGCGGCCTCCGGGTACCACTGGTCCCAGCAGACCAGCACGCCGAGCTTCCCGACCGAGGTCTCGATCGGCGCGAAGCCGAGGTCTCCCGGCGTGAAGTAGAACTTCTCGAGGAAGCCCGGATCGTCCGGGATGTGCATCTTGCGGTAGCGGCCGACCAGACGACCATCGTGCTCGAGCACCACCGCGGTGTTGTGGTAGAGGCCCGCCGCGCGGCGCTCGAACAGCGAGGCGACCAGGACCACGCGGTGGCGCGCGGCGAGCGCGCCGAGGCGCTCGGTCGAGGGTCCCGGGATCGGCTCGGCGCGGTCGAACTCGGTCGTGTCCTCGTGCTGGCAGAAGTACGGACCGTTGTGGAGTTCCTGCAGCAGCACGAGCCGCGCCCCGGCCTCGGCGGCCCGCGCGACGGCGGCCTCGATCGCGGCGAGATTGGCGTCGGTCGATCCGTGGTCGCGGTCCTGGACCAGCGCGACCCGGAGCAGGCGGTCAGGCATCGGCGAGCACTCCCTCCGGCAGCTGCATCGTCAGGCAATGCAGGCTGCCATTCTGTTCGATGAACGGGCGGCATGGCACCGACACCGCGACGCGGCCCGGATGGGCGCGGGCGATGACGTCCGCGGCGAGCGCGTCGGCCGGATCGCCGTAGGCCGGCACCAGCACCGCGCCGTCGGTGACGAGGTAGTTCGCGTAGCTCGCGGCGAGCCGCCGGCCGTCGGCGGCGTGGATCGGTCGCGGCCACGGCAGCGCGTGCAGCCGGTACCGACGGCCATCCGCGGTTTCGAGTGCCGCGAGTTCGTCGGCCATCGCGGCGAGCGGGCCGAAATGCGCGTCGGCGCGGTCGTCGCAGGCCTGGTGCACGATCGCGTCGCCCGGCGCGAAGCGCGCGAGCGTGTCGATGTGGGCGTCGGTGTCGTCGCCCTCGAGATGCCCGGATTCGAGGCCGAGCACGCGCTCGGCCGCGAGCGCATCGCGCAGGAACGCGGCGAGCGCGTCGCGCGAGCGCCCGGGGTGGCGCTGCGCGAGGCACTGCCACGTGGTCAGGATCGTGCCGGCGCCGTCGGACTCGATCGCGCCGCCCTCGAGCGCGAAGTCGATGCGGCGGTGCGCGGCATTCCGGAACAGGCCCTGCGCGACGAGCGCGGCGACGAGCCGATCGTCGCGACTGGCGCCGAACTTGCCGCCCCAGCCGGTGAACGCGAAGTCCAGCAGATCGAAGTCGCCGTCGGAACGACGCAGCGTGATCGGCCCCGAGTCGCGCAGCCAGGTGTCGTCGTACTCGGCGGTGACGAAGCGGATCGGGCGTGGCGCGATGCCGGCCGCGCCGAGCAGAGAAGCCGCCCGCCGCCGCAGCGCGTCGTCGGCGACGACCACGATCGCGGTCGTGAAGCGCGCGATCGCGCCGACGAGGCCGACGTAGGCGTCCTCGACCGCGGCGAGGTCCGAGGCCCAGTCGGTCCCCTCGTGCGGCCACGCGACGAGGACCCCGGATTGCGGCTCCCACTCGGCCGGCAGGCGCATCCCGCCGTCGATGCCGCCGCTCATTCGGTCGCTGGCGCCGCGGCCCGGCGATTGACGACCGCGTGCAGCGCGCGGTCGCGCTCGAAGTACACGGTGAAGCCCGGATAGACCCAGCGCGTGATCGGCGGGTGGCGCGGGCGGTCGCCGCCGACCGCCGGAAGTTCCTCGGTCGGCGCCCCAAGCCGGGCGCGGACCTGGGCCTTGGTCCGGCCGCGGACCTCGGGGGCCGAGGTGCCGGAGGCTGGCGCGGATTCCATCCGCAGCGTGTCGGCGCGGACCGGGGTCGGCGCGACGGTGAGGCCGATCACGGCGATTGCCAGCGGGGCAAGGAGCATCGGAACGGGGCGCATGGTCGTCCTCCAGGGTGGGCTCGGGGCGTATTGTGACCGGTCATGGCCGGATCGGCTGCGACCGGCGACCGGTTTCGTGCATCTTGGCCCGACGAACATCCCGCGCCGCAGCTTGTCGGTGGGCGTCGTTGGGGCTACAACGTCGGGGTACGAAGTCCGGAGGAGGGCGGGCGATGGATGCGTTCCTGGGCGCCTATGAGGGCGCCGTGTTCGGCGGAGAGGAATCGGCCCACGGCAAGAACGGGACCAAGGATCCGGGCTCCCGGGTGCCGCCGGCGAGCGAGCTCTGGACGCTGCTGAGCCGCACGACCTACGGCCCGACCCAGCAGGAATTCGCCGGCGCCAGCGCGGCCGGCTACGAGGCCTGGGTCGAGTACCAGCTGGCGCCGGAGGCGATCGACGCCTCGCAGGTCGAAACATTGATCGCCAACTCGCTGCCGAGCGTCGGCCAGACCATCGGGCAGATCCTCGCCGCGATCGCGGCGGGCGGCGGGCAGGGCGTCGCCGCGACCGAACTGACGGTCGCGACGTTGCTGCGCCAGCTGTACAGCCCGCGCCAGCTGTACGAGGTGATGGTCGAGTTCTGGACCAACCACTTCAACGTCTACATCCTCGACGGCAATGCCCGCTACTACAAGACCGTCGACGATCGCGAGGTGATCCGCCGCCATGCGATGGGCAAGTTCGGCGACCTGCTGCGGGCCAGCGCCCGAAGCCCGGCGATGCTGTTCTACCTCGACAACTTCCTCAACGTCGCCTCGGGGCCGCAGGAGAACTACGCGCGCGAGCTGCTCGAGCTGCACACGCTCGGCGTCGACGGCGGCTACACCGAGGACGACGTCAAGGCCGTCGCCCGCGCGTTCACCGGCTGGACGTTCACCGCCTATCGGCCGCAGAACGGCCAGACCGACGTCGTCTTCAACTTCAACCGCGCGGTCCACGACGTCGGCGCCAAGCGCGTGCTCGGCGTCGACCTGCCGGCAGGCCGCGGGATCGAGGACGGCGAGCAGGTGCTCGACATCCTCGTGAGCCACCCGTCGACCGCACGGTTCATCGCGACCAAGCTGGTGCGCCGCTTCGTCTCCGATTCGCCGCCGGCCAGCCTCGTCGACCGCGTCGCCGCGACCTACCGGGAGAGCGGCGGCGACATCCGCGCGATGCTGCGCACGATCCTGCTCTCGAGCGAGTTCCGGACCTCGGGCGACCGCAAGTTCAAGCGGCCGGTCGAGTACGTCGTGTCCTCGCTGCGGGTGCTCGGCGCGACCGTCTCCGGCAACTGGACCCGAAGCCTGACCGACGCGCTCGCGACGCTCGGCCAGTCGCACTTCCAGTGGGCCGCGCCGAACGGCTACCCGGACGTCGGCGGCTACTGGATCAGCTCGGCGGCGATGCTGTCGCGCTGGAACCACGCGCTCGCGCTCGGCAACGGCACGCTGGCCGGGGTCGCCGTCGACGTGAACGCCTTGCTCGGCAGTCCGCTGCCCCGCACGCCGGAGGAGCTGGTCGACCGTCTCGCGCAGCGCGTGCTCAGGCGCGCGCTGTCGCTGGACGACCGCAACCGGCTCGTCGCCTTCGCCGCGGCCGGCGCGCCGGTCGAGGCGGCGCTGCCGCCGGCCCTGCGGACGCAGCGCGCGCGCGAGGTGCTCGGCCTGCTGCTCGCGTCGAACTACTTCATGTATCGCTGAGGAGGATCGCCATGAGACTCGACCGACGCGATTTCCTCAAGGTCACCGCCGCGGCCACGCTTCCGCTCGCGGCGCCGCGGCTGGTGTTCGCGAACGCGACTCCGACGAACTCCGACGTGCTGGTCGTGGTGTTCCAGCGCGGCGGCCTCGACGGGCTCCAGGCCGTGGTTCCGCACGCCGACGCCGACTACTACCGGCTGCGGCCGACGATCGGCATCCCTCGGCCCGGCACGGCCACCAACGCCGCGATCGACCTCGACGGCTTCTTCGGCCTGCACCCGTCCGCGGCACCGCTGAAGCCGCTCTACGACGCCGGACGGCTCGCGATCGTCCATGGCGCCGGTCTCGAGACCTCGAGCCGCTCGCACTTCGAGTGCCAGGACTTCTACGAGCGTGGCTCGACCAACGCCTCGCAGGTCAGCGATGGCTGGGTCAACCGCTACCTGCAGTCGAACACGCCCGACGCGACCTTCGGCGCGGTCGCGATCGGGCGCGCGATCCAGCCTTCGATGCGCGGCCCGTCGCCGGTCCTGGGCATCTCGACGATCGCGAACTTCCGGCTCGGGACTGCGGGTGGGCGCGCAGCCGAGATCGAGCAGCAGATCGCCGGGCTGTATGGCGCCAGCGACGTGATGGGCATCAACGCACGCAAGGCGCTCGGCGCGATCGACGAACTCGCCGCCGCGAATCCCTCGGCCCGCACGCCGGAGTACGGCGCGACCTATCCGAACACGAACTTCGGCAACCAGATGCGCGAACTGGCGCAGCTGATCAAGGCGGACCTCGGGCTGCGCGCGGCGGCCGTCGACATCGGCGGATGGGACCACCACGAGAACATCGCCAACTTCATCGGTCCGCTTCTCGACGAGATGAGCCGGACGCTGGTCGCCTTCGATACGGATCTCGGACCGCGGATGGCGAACGTGACCGTGGTGACGATGACCGAGTTCGGCCGCCGCGTGCAGCAGAACGGATCGAACGGCACCGATCACGGCGCAGGGACGCTGATGTTCCTGCTTGGCGGTGGCGTGCTCGGCCGCCAGGTCGTCCGCGCCTGGCCGGGCCTGCGGAACCAGGATCTCGTGAACGGGGACCTCAAGGTGACGATCGACTATCGCACCGTGCTGGCCGAACTGATCGAACAGCGCATGGGCGGGGCCGACTTGGCCCACGTGTTCCCGGGGTTCGCGCCGGGGCCGCGGCCCGGGGTCTTCGCCCGGCGCTGAGTCCGACACGGGAACGAAGGTGCGGAATGACGAAGGGCCGGTCGCAGGACCGGCCCTTCGTCGTCAGGCTTCGCCGTGACCGCGCAGCCCGGACGGGCGGCGTGGTCGCGACCGGGTTCAGCGCTGGCGCGCCTTGAACCGGGGATTGGTCTTGTTGATCACGAACACCTTGCCGCGGCGACGCACGATCTTGCAGTCGCGGTGGCGGGCCTTCGCCGACTTGAGGGAGGAGAGAACCTTCATGGCACGACCTGCTGGGCTGTGGAGCAGCCGTCAGGAGTCGACGGCCGAAAGCGTTGAAGTATACGGCAGCTTCGCGCGGCGCGACAAGTCGGCTGGCTCCGACGCCGTCTCCGGCGCATGGCCGCCTGCGGCTTGGGATGCCGCGTCGGGGTGAGCCGTTTCCACCCCGCCGTCGAGCGCGAACGCGGCCCGACGCCGCCGGCGGGGCGAGAGCGTCGCCCCGCCGAATCGCGGAGCGTCAGAGCGGGAACGCGGCGCCGTCCCGCAGCTGGACGCGCGAGCCTTCGCGGATGCCGGCGATGCCGTACTGGCGCGTGACCACGCGCTGGCCATTGTCCATCCGGACGAAGACCTCGAACCAGGTATCGCCGCCGGCGCCGGCCTGGTTGCGCTCGATCTCGTTGCCGATCAGGCCGCCGGCGACCGCGCCCGCGACCGTGGCGGCCCGGCGGCCGTCGCCCTTGCCGACGGTGTTTCCGAGCGCGCCGCCGACGATGGCGCCGAGCACCGCGCCGCCTCCGGTGGTCCCGCCACCCTGACCGGTGACCCGCTCGATCCGCTCGACCGTGCCGCAGTTCCGGCACTGGCTGGACCACGAATCGGCATAGCGCGGACCACTCGATGGGCCGGCGTGGTAGCCCGGCGTCGCGCAGGCGGTCATCAGGGCGGCGGTGAGCGCGATCGCAATGGCTCGGAACGTCATGGCGGATCCTCCTCGTCGGGGAAAGTCACGGGTGCAACATAGGCGCGGCTGGCGAAACCGTTCCTGACTGCCGCGTTGGCTCGTTCAGGATCGAGTGCGCCGGTCGACCTCGGTCATGGCCGGCGGTGGGCGCGGATGGCTGCAGCGGCCGACTCGATGCGCGCTCCGACCGCAGCGGCCACGGCCGATTCGAGCGGTGCGAGGGCCTCCCAAGCACGCTCGATCGCCGCGATCTCGACGGCCGGATCCGCCGAGTGGCCCTCGCGCATCCTGGCCTCGAGGCGCGCGACCTGGATCCGCCGCCGGGCCTCGGCGTGTTCGGGCGGCGACGCGATGCCGGCGCAGCACTCGGCTCGCAGCGCGAGTCCCAGGGCCTCGCCCGCAGCCGCTGCGGCGGCCGCGAGCCACGCATCGCGCGGCGATCGACCATCGATGACCGCGCGCGCGGCGTCGCGGCGCTGCGCGAGATCTGCGGGCAGCGGATCGGCGTTGCCGTCGAGCGACCGGGTCGCGGCGACGACGGCGTCGGACGTCGCCGCGTGGACGTCGGCCCGCGCGCATTCGATCGCCGCCGCCTCGAGCGCGCGGACCGCGCCGAGCGCGTTCGCGCGGCGGGCGCGCTGCGAAGCCTCGGCAGCCGCTCGCGCCGCGTCCAGCGCGGACTGC
>PVBP01000020.1 GCA_002995625.1 Lysobacteraceae bacterium
ATCGGGGCGCAGCGACACGCGGTCGGACGGCCGGCTACGCGGCAAGCCGCGGGCGCGGGCGGGCGCGCGGCATGGGCGCCTAGGCCCGCCGCCGAGCCGCCCGGGGCGCGGCCTGCCGCAAGCCCGGGCCACAAAACCGTGCGCCAGCGCGCAGTTGGAACGCGAACCGAAGTCGCATTTGCAGGAAGGTGCCGCTTCCTCCTGTTGATAAAGCATTAAGTTTTCGGTCTAATGCGGTAGGGTCTGCGGTGGGCCGTTGGGTCATCGGGGACGGACCGGAACGCAGAGCCGAGTGGGGAGGACTAGGGTCGTGGGCCTATTCAGCGCATCGCAGGCACCGCTCATCGGCGTCGACATCAGCACGACGGCGGTCAAGCTGCTGCAGTTGAGCCAGGTCGGATCGCGCTACCGGATCGACCACTACGCGCTCGAACCGCTGCCGCCGAACGCCGTCGTCGAGAAGAACATCGTCGAGGTCGAGGCGGTGGGCGACGCCATCCGCCGCGCCATCGCGCGTGCCGGGATCCGGTCGAAGGCGGCCGCGACCGCGGTCGCCGGGTCCGCGGTGATCACGAAGGTCATCACGATGCCGGCCGACCTCTCCGAGGAGGACCTCGAGAGCCAGATCGAATCCGAAGCCAACCAGTACATCCCGTACCCGCTCGACGAGGTCAGCCTCGACTTCGAGGTCCTGGGACCCGCGCCGAACAGCACCGAGCTCATGAGCGTGCTGCTCGCGGCCTCCCGCACCGAGAACGTCGACATCCGGGTCGCCGCGCTCGAGGCCGGGGGCCTCACGGCGAAGGTGGTCGACGTCGAGGCCTTCGCGATGGAGAACGCGTTCCGCCTGGTCGCCGACCAGCTCTCGGTCTCGAGGGACGCGGTGATCGCGCTGGTCGACGTCGGGGCGACGATGACGACGCTGATCGTGCTCCGGAACCAGCGCGCGATCTACACCCGCGAGCAGGTGTTCGGCGGCAAGCAGCTGACCGACGAGATCATGCGCCGCTATGCGCTCTCGTTCGACGAGGCATCGCTCGCCAAGCGCCAGGGCGGCCTGCCGGACAGCTACGAGCACGAGGTGCTCGAGCCGTTCAAGGAGGCGATGACCCAGCAGATCAGCCGCCTGCTCCAGTTCTTCTTCGCCGGCAGCGAGTACAGCCGCGTCGACCAGATCGTCCTGGCCGGCGGATCGGTCGTGATTCCGGGCATCGTCGAGATGGTCGAGCAGCAGCTCGGCGTGCCGACGATCGTCGCCAATCCGCTCGCCGGCATGGCGCTGGCGCCGCGGATCCAGGCCGCGCAGCTCCAGCAGGATGCGCCGGCGCTGATGATCGCCGCAGGCCTCGCCCTCAGGAGCTTCGACTGATGGCCAAGATCAACCTATTGCCGTGGCGCGAGGAGCGCCGCAAGCAGCGCAACAAGGAAGCGCAGACGCTGCTCGCGGCTGCGGCGCTGGCCGGCGCCCTGATCGCCTTCGGCGCGTGGTTCCAGGTCGGCAAGTGGATCGAGGGCCAGGAGGCCCGCAACGAGTTCCTGCGCGCCGAGATCCGGGTCGCCGACGAGAAGATGAAGGAGATCGAGGCCCTCGAGCGCACCCGACAGACCCTGCTGCGGCGCAAGGAAGTGATCGAGCAGCTGCAGGCCGATCGCTCGGTGATGGTCCACCTGTTCGACGAACTGGTCCGGCGCACGCCGGACGGGATCCGGCTGACGTCGGTCAAGCAGACTGGCAACCAGCTGACGCTTCAGGGGGTCTCGGAGTCCAACGCGCGGGTCTCCGAGTACATGCGTGCGCTCGACCAGTCGCAGTGGCTCGGCAATGCCGACCTGACGATCGTCGAGGCGAGCGGTACCGATCGTCGCCAGCGTTACGCCTTCACGCTCGCGATCACCCTGAAGAAGCCGTCGGCCGAGGGCGATTCGACGCCGGTCGCGGGGGTGAGCCCATGAAAGCCGCCGATTTCGACCTCAACAACCTCGACTTCCAGAATCCGGGCGGCTGGCCGAATCCGGTCAAGTATTTCTTCGCCGCGCTGATCATCGTGCTGATCCTGGTCGGCGCCTACTACGGGCTGATCCGGGGCAAGATGCAGGAGCTCGAGTCGCTCGAATCGACCGAGCGGCAGCTGCTCGAGGAGTTCCGGACCAAGCAGGCCAAGGTCGTGAACCTCGAGGAGTACCGCCGCCAGCTCGACGACATGCGGGAACTGCTGCGCCAGATGCTGCGGCAGTTGCCGAGCCGTACCGAGATGCCCGAGCTGCTGGTCGACGTGAGCCAGGCGGCGCTGGCCACCGGGCTCGACAACCAGAAGTTCCAGCCGCAGCCGGAGATCGTGCACGAGTTCTACGCCGAGCGCCCGATCAGCCTGCGGATGGTGGGCAACTACCACCAGTTCGGCGAGTTCGTCAGCGCGGTCGCGTCGCTGCCGCGCGTCGTGATCCTGACGATGCACGACATCGCGTTGCAGCCTGCGACCGCGGCCGGCGCCTCTCCGGGGCAGCTGGTGCTCGAGGGCACTGTCAAGACCTATCGCTACGTCGATGACGACGAGTCGGCGCTCGCGACAGGCGAGGCGATCGACGCCGCGCGTCAGGGAGGGTCGCGATGAGAGCCAACCTTCTTCGCATCGCGTTGCCGCTGGTGGTCCTGGCGCTGTCGGGGTGTGCCCGGAGCGACGCCGACCTGCGCGCCCAGGTCGAGGAGATCAAGGCCCAGCGTGGCGCTCCGCTCGATCCGCCGCCGGTGCTGCGCACCTTCGAGAGCTTCGTCTACCAGGCTCAGTCGCTGCGGGATCCCTTCGCGCCCTCGACGACGACCGAGGTCGCGGACAGCGGCGTGCGGCCGGACATCAACCGCCCGCGCGAGCCGCTCGAGTCGTTTCCGCTCGATGCGCTCGACATGGTCGGCACCATCGGAACCGGACCGGCCATGGTCGCGTTGATCAAGGATCCGAGCGGACTGATCCACCAGGTCCGCGTCGGCAACCACATGGGGCAGAACTTCGGCCGGATCCTGGCCATCAGCGAAACCGGTGTCGAACTGGTCGAGCTGGTGCCGAACGGCACCGGTGGCTGGCTCGAGCGCCAGTCCGCCATTGCGCTCGACGACTAGGCAAGTAAGGGGTACTCGAATGACCGTGCACATTGAAGCCTCCGCAGACCGTGCGCCGCCGGGCCCCGCGCCGATCGCGGCCGTCGTGCGCCTCGGCGTCGTTCTCCTCGCGCTGGCCATCGCCGGCAATGCGGCAGCCGCCAACACGCTCGAGTCCCTGACCTTCCGGGCGGGCGCCGGCGACACCGTCGAACTGGTCATGGCGATGTCCGGGGCGCCGCCGGCCGACGCCAAGCTGTTCGCGACCGACACGCCACCGCGGATCGCGGTGGATCTTCCGGACACGCGCAACGCGGTCGCCCAGCGGCGCGTCGACATCAACCTCGGCTCCGCGGTCGCGGCGAGCGCGGTCGAGGCGGGCGGTCGGACCCGGGTGGTCGTCGAACTGCTGCGCAGCGGGCGCTACGCGACCCGCGTCGAGGGCAACAGTCTGGTGCTGTCGATCGGCTCCCCGGCCTCCGGGGCGATGCAGACCGTGGCCACCGATCCCACCAAGGTCGTGGCGAGGACCCGGACCTCGATCGAGGAAGTCGACTTCCGCCGCGGGTCCGGCGGCGAGGGGCGCGTGATCGTGCGCTTTTCGGACAGTGGCGCTTCGCCGACCCTGCGCCGCGAGGGCAGCCGCGTGGTGGTCGAACTCCCGGGCGTGTCGGTGCCGGACGCGCGCGCGCGCAAGCTCGACGTGACCGACTTCGCGACCAGCGTCAGCTCGATCGACGTGGTGCGCACGCCGTCGGGTGGGCGCCTCGACATCGCCGTCACCGGGGCCTACGAGCCGCTCGCCTACCAGACCGGCAACGAGTACGTGGTCGAGATCGCGCCGCAGCGCGAGGACACGCCGGCCATGGCGCGTGCGCGCGAGCCCGAATACAAGGGCGAGCGCGTGACCTTCAACTTCCAGGACATCCCGGTGCGTTCGGTGCTGCAGCTGATCGCCGACATCTCGGGACTCAACATCGTGGTTGCCGACAGCGTCCAGGGCAACGTCACGCTGCGCCTCAACAACGTGCCGTGGGACCAGGCGCTCGACATCGTGATGCAGGCGCGAGGGCTCGACAAGCGCGAGCGCGGCAACGTCGTGTGGGTTGCGCCGACCGCGGAGATCGCCGCGCGCGAGCAGGCGATCGAGGACGCCCGGATCGCAATCGAGGATCGCACGCCACTGGTGTCCGACTTCATCCCGATCAACTACGGCAGTGCCGAGCAGATCGCCACCCTGCTGACGACCTCGGCGCTGCGCGGTATCGGCGGGACCAACACCGTTGGAAGCCAGCAGACCGGTTTCCTGTCGCCGCGCGGCAGCGTGAGCTTCGACGTCCGCACCAACACGCTGCTGGTCAGCGACATTCCTTCGAAGATCGAGGAGATCCGCAGCCTCGTCCGCCTGCTCGACCGGCCGGTCGACCAGGTGCTGATCGAGTCGCGGATCGTGATCGCCGACGAGCGCTTCGGCCGCGAGCTCGGCGCCCGCTTCGGCGTCAGCGCCGCACGCGAGGATTCGAACGGCAACGTCGTCGCCAGCGGCGCCGGCCTGCGCGCCACCGACACGATGCTGAACGAGGCGCTGGCCAACCGCTTCAACCGGACGTCGCCGAACGCTCCGGTCACGGTGCCGGGTCCGGCCGGCGCCGGGATCGTCGTGCCTGCGCTGGCCGATCGACTGAACGTCAATCTGCCGGTCACCAACCCGACCGGTACTTTCGCGCTCGCGGTCCTCGGGCAGGACTACCTGCTCGACCTCGAGCTCTCGGCGCTGCACTCGGAAGGCCGCGGCGACGTCGTTTCCAGCCCGCGCGTCATCACCGCGAACCAGCGCGAGGCGATCATCCGCCAGGGTGACGAGGTCGGTTACGTCACGATCGCGCCGCAACAGGGCGGCAACCAGGTGCCGATCCCGAACGTGCAGTTCAAGGAAGCGCTGCTCGAACTCAAGGTCACGCCGACGATCACGCAGGATCGCCGCGTGTTCCTGGTCATGAACGTCAAGAAGGACGAGATCTCGGGCTTCGTGAACACCTCGATCGGCAGCGTGCCCCAGATCGCCAAGCGCGAGATCAACACCGCGGTCCTCGTCAACAACGGACAGACCGTCGTCCTCGGCGGCGTCTACGAGTTCAAGAACCGCAGCGACCTCTCGAAGGTTCCGTTCCTCGGCGACCTGCCGGCCGTCGGCAACCTGTTCCGCAAGACCGGCCGAAGCAACGAGAAGGTCGAACTGCTGATCTTCGTCACGCCGAAGATCATCGACGAGACCCAGGCGACGCGATGAACGCGAGCCCAGCCCAGACCCCACGGAGACCCTCCATGAAGTCCATCAAGCATGTACTGGTCGCCGTCTCGGCCGCCGTCGGTCTCGCGAGCTGCGGCGGTGGCGGCAGCAACGGCGGCGCGTTCAGCCCGCCGCCGCCGACGACGCCGGACCCGCCGAGCATCGTGATCACGCCGGCGTCGACGCAGACGACGCCCAACTCGCTGGTGTCCTTCACCGTGCGCGTCAGCAATCCGAACGGCTCCGCGATCGCCGACGGCACCGTCGTGACCGCCCAGGTCACGACCTCGGGGGCCGGTCTCGTGTCGTCGGTCGCGCCGACGCCGGCGATCGGCGAACGCGTCACCGCGCCGACGGCCGGCGGGCTCGCGACCTTCCGCTTCCACAGCCGCCAGATCGGCACCGCGACCGTCCAGGTCTCGGTCACCGAGCCGACCGCGCCGAACCGCGTGGTCACCCAGAACCAGAACTTCGCGGTCGTCGCGGGTCCCCCGTCCGATCCGCGCCTGACGCTGGCGCCGGTCCTGACCACGCTGCCGGTCAATCCGAACAACATCCTGCCGTTCGTCGGCTCGCCGTACATGGCCGAGGTCACGATCACGTGGCGGACGCTCGATGGCGCGCTGATCTCGGGCAACGACCGCAACGTCGCGGTGTCGGTGAATCCAGTCAATCCGACCGGTGGCTTCAGCACCCTCGACGACCCGACCACGCCGGACGTCAACGAATTCCAGCTGCGACTCGGCCAGGGCCCGGTCCGCGTGGTCGCAGGTCGCGCCACCGTGTTCTTCCACTCGTTCAACCTGCCGGCAACCGCGACGATGACCGTGACCGCGGTCGACCCGCAGCTCAACGACACCGTGTTCGCGACCCAGCAGTTCACGATCGTCAGTGGTTCGCCGGCGCTGCCGTCGTCGGTCGTGATCCAGCCGGTCAACGACCTCCCGGTCTTCGTCCAGGGCGCCAATGGCGACACCAGCAAGCAGTTCGAGACCTTCGTCTACGACGGCGCCTCGGCGCTCATCCCGAATCCGCCGGCCGGTACCAACAACATCCGCCTCGAACTGGTGCCTGGCAGCCAGGGTGGCGACCGCCTGCGCGCGGTCAATGGCGCTGGACAGACGGTCACGGGACCGACGATCGCGATCCGTTCGCTGAACGGCATCGGGCAGTTCACGTATGAGGCGGGCACGCGCTCGGGCCTGGTCACGATCCGCGCAACCGCGGACCGGGCCGACAACAACGTCGACAACGGCATCCAGGACCCGGTCACGTCGACCCGGCAGCTCAACGTGTCGGACGGCGTGCCATTCGACGTCGTGATCACCTCCCCGACCCAGAACGCGCTGGTCGTCAATCCGGCGGATGGCCTCGTCCCGGGCGGCGTGGGCCAGCCGCCCACGGTGCCGCCGAGCCCCAATGGCAGCTACAGCCTGACCGTGTCGGCGCTGGTGACCGACCGCCAGGGCAATCCGGTGCCGCCCGGCACGCCGGTGCGCTTCGGTCTGATCGACGCGCCGCTTGCTCCGGCGGGCGGATTCGCGATTGCCGGCGACGACGGCAATCCGCAGGAGGGCGGCACGCAGTTCACGGCCCCGACCGGCGCGTTCACGACCGCCGGCGGCGGCGCCGGACCCGGCGACACACTGCTGGTCTTCGGCAAGGCCGTGCCGGGCAACCGCGACCTCGAATCCGCACGGGTGATCGCGTCGATCACGTCGCCGACCAGCCTCGTCGTTCGTGACCGCTTCAACTTCAACGATGACACCGGCGCGCCGGTCGACTCCGGGCCGGTCCTGCCGTACGTGATCGGACGCGCCACCAGCGGCAACATCCAGATGACCGGCCTGACCGACGCGCGCGGGGTGGCGCGGACCGTGATGACCTATCCGGTCAGCCGGCTCGGCCGCCAGGCGGCGATCTGGGCGCAGACCAATGCGGACATCCGCAGCGGAACCCCGGAAGTCGCGAGCGACGTCGCGCTGCAGCGTTACGCCGGCGCCGCGCCCTTCGTGCTGACCGCCGCGCCGCAGACGATCATCGGCAACCGCACCCAGACGGTCGACGTCTGCGTCCTCGACGCCCTCGGCGCGCCGATGGCCGGCGTGCCGATCGGCTTCGCGTTCGAGATGGGTTCGAGCGGTGGCACCGGATCGATCGGTGGCGTCGCCAACTCCGGCACCATTCCGACCCCGACCGGACCGAACGGCTGCGTCGCCGCGAGCGTCACGACCACCGGGATGCAAGGCAATGGTGGCGATCCGAAGGTCACCTTCAGGGTGGTTTCGGCAGGCGTCGAGCGGACCGCGGTGGTCGCGATCCGCGTCGGCGAGCTGATCCTGACCGCCAACCCGACCGACGTGGTCGGTGGCGGCGAGGTGCTGGTCACGCTTCGGCTGATCGACCAGAACGGAGTCGGCGTCGCCGGGGCGCAACTGGCCGCAACCTGCCAGACCAGCGGCAACGCCTCGCTGCAGGTCGGGCCGATCGCGCTGACGAACGAGAATGGCCAGACCACGGTGCTGGTGATTGCCGGCAACTTCGTGCAGATCGGCCAGGCGCCGAGCGGCACCTGCACCTTCCGCACCGCGAGCGGCGCCCCGACCGCGACGGTCCGGTTCACCGGCGTGGACCTCTGCGAGGCGGGCAATCCGCAGCTGATTCCGGGCTGCCCGGGTTACGTGGCGCCGGGACGCCTGACGGTCGCCAGCCGGATCACGCAAGTGACGCCGCCGGGGATGTCCGACCCGGTGCCGACCGGCACGATCACGAGCATTCCGATCGGGCTCAACTGCGCCTTCAACGGCTCGTCGAACACTGGCGATTGCACCGCGTTCTTCACCAACAACGCGACGCTGCAGTTCACGCTGACCAGCGGCGGCACGACCCAGTTCTGCCGCTGGGAAGGCGCCTGCTCGGGAACCTCGCCGCTGGTCGTCGTACCGGTACCGGCGAACGGGGCCGTCGTCTGCACGGCCGTGGTCGCACGGAACGCCGCCAACTGCGCCGGTCCCTGAACCACCGGTCGCGCATGAATGCGGGAGGGCTGCCGATCGGCAGCCCTCTTCGTTCCTGCCGCCATCAGGGGAGACCGCGGTGATCACGCTCTACACCGCCGCGACGCCGAACGGCCACAAGGTCTCGATCGCGCTCGAGGAGCTCGGCCTCCAGTACCAGGTTCGCGTGCTCGACCTCGCCGCCGGCGAACAGAAGCAGGACTGGTATCTCGCGCTCAATCCGAACGGCCGGATCCCGGCGATCGTCGATCACGACGCCGGCGACTTTCCGGTCTTCGAGTCCGGCGCGATCCTGGTCTGGCTGGCCGAGAAGACCGGCCGGCTGATGCCCGCCGACCCGAAGGGCCGCTCGCTGGTGCTGCAGTGGCTGATGTTCCAGATGGCGGGGGTCGGGCCGATGATGGGGCAGGCCAACGTGTTCTTCCGCTACCTGCCCGAGAAGATCCCGGTCGCGATCGACCGCTACCAGGCCGAGGGCAGGCGCCTGCTCGCGGTGCTCGACCATCGGCTCGCGGACCACGAGTACCTCGCCGGCGACTACTCGATCGCCGACATCGCGAACTTCGCGTGGGCGCGGACCCACCGCTGGTCGGGGATCGACCTCTCCGGCCTTCCCCATCTGCAGCGGTGGCTGAAGCAGATCCGCGCGCGACCCGCGGTCGAGCGCGGGCTCGCCGTCCCGCCCTCGAGGCTGGACCTCGCCGACGCGAGCGAAGACCAGATCGAACGGTTCGTCGCCGGCGCGCGCCGGATCGTCGAGACGGGCCGCGAGCGTTCCTGAACCCGAGGGCATGAGCATGCGACTCCACCGCACGCCGCGCGCGCCGAACCCGCGCCGGGTCACGATGTTCATCGCCGAGAAGGGCATCGACGGAATCGAGTTGGTCGATGTCGATCTCGCGGCGCAGGCCCATCGCGATGCCGCGTTCGTCGCTCGGAGCCCGTTCTCGAAGGTTCCGGCGCTCGAACTGCCGGACGGGCGCGTGCTGACCGAATCGCGCGCGATCCAGACCTGGCTCGAAGGGCGCTTCCCGGAGCCGAACCTGATGGGCCGCGACGCCGACGAGCGCGCCTCGATCGAGGAAGCGGACCGGCAGGTCGAGCTGTACCTGTTGTTCCCGCTCGCGATGTGGGTGCGACACACCCACCCGGGACTCGCGGTGCTCGAGACGCCGCAGCTGCCGGATTACGCGGCGAGCCAGGCCGCGCGCGGGCGGGAAGCGGCGGCGATCCTCGACCGCCGGCTCGCGGAGCGCGAGTGGATCGCCGGGGAGCGCTTCACGGTCGCCGACATCACGGCCTTCTGCGCGCTCGAGTTCGCGCGTGGACTCGTCAGGTGGCGGCCGGCCGACGACGGCCTCGTCCATCTGCAAGCCTGGCGTGACCGGGTCGCGACCCGGCCTTCGGCGACGGCGCTCTGAAGCTCCGCGGCCGCACCATCACGCCGAGCGGTAGGTCTCGAGATCGAGCTCGCCCTCGCGCCGCGCGACGATGATCGACACCGCCGCGTCACCCGAGACGTTGACGACCGTCCGCGTCATGTCGAGCAGCCGGTCGACCGCGAGGATCAGCGCGATGCCGTCGACCGGCAGCCCGACCTGGCTCAGCACCGCGGCCAGCATCACGATGCCGGCGCTCGGGACCCCGGCGGTGCCGATCGCCGCCACCGTCGCCATCCCGACCACGGTCAGCAGCTGCTCCAGCGTCAGGTCGATGCCGTAGAGCTGCGCGATGAAGACGCACGCGATGCCCTGCATGATCGCGGTGCCGTTCATGTTGACGGTCGCGCCGAGCGGGATCGTGAACGAGGCGACGCGGTTGCTGGCGCCCAGCCGCTGCTCGACGACCCGCAGCGTCACCGGCAGCGTCGCATTGCTCGACGAGGTCGAGAAGGCGTAGAGCCAGACCTCGCGCATCTTGCGCAGCCAGGGCCGCGGGTCGAGGCCGCCGACCGTGCGCAGCATCAGCGGGAACACGACGACCAGCTGCAGCAGCAGCGCACCGAGCACCAGCAGGAAGTACTGGATCAGCTTGACGATCTGGTCGAAGCCGAGGTCCGCGATCGCGCGCGCGAGCAGCGCGAACACGCCGACCGGCGCGAACAGCATCACGATCGTGACCAGCTTCATGACCACCTGGCCGATGTCGTCGACGATCGCGCGGACCCGCTGTCCCGGCTCGCCGGCCATCAGGATCGCGGTGCCGAGCAGGATCGAGAACACGATGATCTGCAGCATGTTCATCGTCGCCAGCGCCTGCACCGGATTGGTCGGGACCATCCCGATGATCTGGTCGAGCAGCGGCGGCGGCGGGGCCGGCGGCACGAAGGCGACCGTCGCCTGGTCGACGTCGGCACCGGGCTCGAGGAACAGCGCGAGCGCCAAGGCCATCGACACCGCGATCACGGTCGTGACGAGGTACAGGGCCAGGGTGCGCCCGCCGACCCGGCCGAGCTCGCCGAGATTGCGCAGCGAGGCGACGCCGCCGGTCAGCGAGAAGAACACCAGCGGCACCACCAGCAGCATCAGCGCGTTGCGGAACACGTCGCCGAGCAGCCTGAACACGACGTCGACCAGCACCGTCTCGAGCCAGGGCAGCGCCCCTTTCGAGAGATTGATGGCGATTCCGGCGATCGCCCCTGCGACCAGCGCGATCAGGATCCACTTGGTCTGGCGCGCGGCGTCGCGCATCAGGGCGTCGGTCATCGGAGCGTCCTCGCGGCAGGAGCCGGCATTGTAGGGGTCGCGGCGGCCTGCCCGCCGTCGCGGTTGCCCCCTCGGCGGGGCGCCGCGACAATGCCGCGCTCCCGCGCCCTCGCGGCCGCCGCCGATCCCGGAATCCCCGATGCCCACGCGCTTCGACCTCGCCAACGCCATCCGCGCGCTGGCCATGGATGCCGTCCAGCAGGCCAACTCGGGCCATCCCGGGATGCCGATGGGGATGGCCGACATCGCCGAGGTGCTGTGGAACGATTTCCTGCGCCACAACCCGGCCAACCCGCGCTGGTTCAACCGCGACCGCTTCGTGGTCTCGAACGGCCACGGCTCGATGCTGCTCTACGCGCTGCTGCACCTGTCGGGCTACGACTTCCCGATGGCCGAGATCAGGCGTTTCCGCCAGTGGCACTCGCGCACGCCCGGCCATCCGGAGCGCAGCGAGCACCCGGCGATCGAGACCACGACCGGGCCGCTCGGCCAGGGGCTCGCGAATGCGGTCGGCATGGCGCTGGCCGAGAAGCTGCTTGCGGCACGCTACAACCGCGAGGGATTCCCGGTCGTCGACCACTACACCTACGTCTTCGTCGGCGACGGCTGCCTGATGGAGGGCGTCTCGCACGAGGCCTGCTCGCTCGCCGGCACGCTCGGCCTCGGCAAGCTGATCGCGATCTACGACGACAACGGCATCTCGATCGACGGTCAGGTCCGCGGCTGGTTCACCGACGACACCGCGAAGCGCTTCGAGGCCTACGGCTGGGAGGTGATCGCCGGCATCGACGGCCACAATCCGGAGGCGATCAAGGCCGCGCTGGTCTCGGCCGCGCTCGACCCGGCCAAGCCGACCCTGCTCTGCATGCGCACGACGATCGGCTTCGGCGCGCCGACCAAGGCCGGCCATGAGTCGAGCCACGGCGCGCCGCTCGGCAAGGACGAGATCGCGGGCGCGCGCGAACGCCTCGGCTGGCCCCATGCGCCGTTCGAGATCCCGCCCGACATCTACGCCGGCTGGAACGCGCGCCTGCGCGGAGCGCAGGCCGAGTCCGACTGGAACGCGCTGTTCGACCGCTACCGCGCCGCGCATCCGGAGCTCGCGATCGAGCTCGAGCGGCGCATTGCCGGGACCCTGCCGGGATCCTTCCGCGAGATCGCCGACGCCTTCGTCGCGAGGCTCCAGGCCGAGGGCCCGACGGTCGCGACGCGCAAGGCCTCGCAGCTGGCGCTCGACGCCTACGGCCCGGCGCTGCCCGAGCTGATCGGCGGTTCGGCCGACCTCGCGCACTCGAACCTGACCCTGTGGAAGGGCAGCCGCGACGTCAATGCCGATCCGGCCGCCGGCAACTACGTCTACTACGGCGTCCGCGAGTTCGGCATGACCGCGATCTCGAACGGGCTCGCGCTGCACGGCGGCTTCATCCCGTACGACGCGACCTTCCTCGTGTTCTCGGACTACGCGCGCAACGCGGTGCGGATGGGCGCGCTGATCCCGGCCGCGGCGATCCACGTCTACACGCATGACTCGATCGGCCTCGGCGAGGACGGCCCGACCCACCAGCCGGTCGAGCACCTCGCTAGCCTCAGGCTGATCCCGAACAACCCGGTCTGGCGGCCGTGCGACGCGGTCGAGACCGCGGTCGCGTGGCGGGCCGCGATCGAGCGGCGCGACGGGCCGACCTGCCTCGCGCTGACGCGCCAGAACGTGCCGCACCAGCACCGCAGCGCCGAACATCTGGCCGACATCGCGCGCGGCGGCTACGTGCTCTCGGATCCGCCGGAGGCGCGCTTCGACGCGATCCTGATCGCGACCGGTTCCGAGGTCGGGCTCGCGATGGACGCCGCGCGACACCTCGACGGGCAGGGCATCCGGGTCCGGGTCGTGTCGATGCCGTGCTGCGAGGTCTTCGACGCGCAGCCGCTCGAGTACCGCGAAGGCGTGCTGCCGGGCTGGTGCCGCGCGCGGGTCGCGGTCGAGGCCGGCCGCAGCGACTGGTGGCGCCGCTACGTCGGCCTCGACGGCGAGGTGGTCGGGCTCGACCGCTTCGGCGCCTCGGCGCCGGCCGAGGTCTGCTTCCGCGAGTTCGGCTTCACCGTCGAGGCCGTGGTCGATGCGGTCCGGCGCGTGCTCGGGAAGCCCTGAGGAGCGCCCGATGCGAATCGACAGCAAGCTGCCGAAGGTCGGCACCACGATCTTCACGGTGATGTCCCAGCTCGCCGCGCGCCACGGCGCGGTGAACCTCGGGCAGGGCTTCCCCGACTTCGACGGCCCGCCGCTGCTGCGCGAGGCGCTCTCGCGCGCGATGGCCGAGGGCCGGAACCAGTACGCGCCGATGACCGGCGTGCCGGTGCTGCGCGAGGCGATCGCGGCCAAGATCGCGCGCTGCTACGGCGCCCGCGTCGACGCCGAGTCCGAGATCACGGTCACGAGTGGCGCGACCGAGGCGCTCTACTGCGCGATCACCGCGCTGGTCCGTGCCGGCGACGAGGTGATCGTGCTCGATCCCTGCTACGACTGCTACGAGCCTGCGATCGAGCTCGCGGGCGCGTGCGCGGTCCACGTGCCGCTGGTGCCGCCGGCCTTCGGCGTCGACTGGGACCGGGTCCGCGACGCGATCACGTCGCGCACGCGGATGATCCTCGTGAACTCGCCGCACAATCCTTCGGGCGCGGTGTTCGACGCGGCCGACCTCGACGCGCTGGCCGCGATCACGCGCGACCGCGACCTCGTCGTGCTGTCCGACGAGGTCTACGAGCACATCATCTTCGACGACCGCCGTCACCTGTCGCTGGTCGGCCACCCGGAGCTGCGTGCGCGCAGCATCGTGGTCTCGAGCTTCGGCAAGACCTGGCACTGCACCGGCTGGAAGATCGGCTACGCGGTCGCGCCGCCGGCGCTGTCGGCCGAGTTCCGCAAGGTCCACCAGTACGTCACCTTCTGCACCTTCGCGCCGGCGCAGTTCGCGCTGGCCGAGGCGATGACCGCGATGCCGGACCACGAGGACGAGCTGCCGGCGTTCTACCAGGCCAAGCGCGACCGCTTCCGGGACCTGCTGGCGGACACCCGCTTCGAGCTGCTGCCGGTTGCCGGCGCCTACTTCCAGACCGTCGACTATTCCGCGATCTCGGACCAGCCCGACGCCGCCTTCTGCGAGTGGCTGGTGCGCGAGAAGGGCGTCGCCGCGATCCCGGTCTCGGCCTTCTACGACGCGCCGCCCGACGGCCAGCGCCTGGTCCGCTTCTGCTTCGCGAAGACCGACGCGACGCTCGACGCCGCGGCCGAACGGCTCCGGGGGCTCTGACGATGCGCCAGCCGACCGAGGACCTCCGCGTCGCGATCGTCCAGGGCGACACCCGCTGGCACGATCCGGCCGGCAACCGCGCGCTGTACGGCGAACTCGTCGCCCGGGTCGGCCGGCCGGTCGATCTCGTCGTGCTGCCCGAGACCTTCACCTCGGGCTTCACCAACGAGACCGTCGGCAATGCCGAGGGCCCGGACGGCGAGACGATGCGCTGGCTTGCGGAGCTCGCCGGCGCGACCGGCGCCGTCGTCACCGGTTCGGTCGTCGTCCGCGACGGCGAGCGCTTCTTCAACCGCCTGGTCTGGATGCGTCCGGACGGCAGCCACGCGCATTACGACAAGAGGCACCTGTTCCGCTACGCCGGCGAGCATCGCCGCTACACGCCAGGCACGACGCGCGTGGTGCTCGAGGTCCGCGGCTGGCGCGTGCTGCCGCAGATCTGCTACGACCTGCGGTTCCCAGTGTTCGCGCGCAACCGATTCGACGCCGAGGCCGGCTTCGACTACGACCTCGCGCTGTACGTCGCGAACTGGCCGTCGCCGCGGCACTCCGCGTGGCAGACGCTGCTGCGCGCGCGCGCGATCGAGAACCTGTCCTTCGCGATCGGCGTCAACCGCGTCGGCACCGACGGCAACGCGCTCACCTACCTCGGCGGCAGCGTGGTGCTCGATCCGCTCGGCGCGCCGCTGGTCGAGCTCGGCAGCCGGCCCGAGGTCGCGGCGACGACCCTGTGCGCGGCCGAGCTCGCCGCGCATCGCGAGCGCTTCCCGTTCCACCTCGACGCCGACGCCTTCGAGTTGCGCTGAGGGAGCTGCCTGCGCGCGCCGCGCTGGCGCGCGGGCGGCGACGATTCGGGCGAGGATGGGGCGCGGCGACCGGCGTCGCGGACTAGCCTGCGAGCGCGCCGCCGCAGCTCGATCCCTGGCCGGCGGTGCAGCCGTAGCAATGGCCGGCGACGCGGATCGGGCGGCCCTCGAGCGGCGCGTCGAGCAGGTCGCGCAGATGGACCGGAGCCTCGCCGTCGCCGAGTGGCAGCGCCAGCATCTGGTTGAAATCGCAGTCGTGGACGTGGCCCTGCCAGTCCACGCTGACCAGATCCCGGCACATCACGTGCTCGAGGTTCTCGTCGCGGTGGTGGTCGCGCAGCAGCGCCATGTAGCCGTCGAAGCGGCCCTTCGATTCGAGCCACGAGCCGAAGCGCTTGATCGGCATGTTGGCGAGCGTGTAGAGGTGGTTGAAGACCAGCCCGTGCTCGTCGGCGAGGCGCCGCCGGTAATCGGCCTCGAGGTTCGCCTGCGGTCCCGGCAGGAAGTCGCCGCCCGGGTTGTAGACGAGGTTCAGCGCGAGGCCGCTGCCCGGCTGGCCATAGCCCAGGGCATTGAGCTGGCGAAGGACGCGGATCGACGCGGCGAACACGCCGCTGCCGCGCTGCGTGTCGACGTTGGTCTCGGTGTAGCAGGGCAGCGAGGCGATGACCTCGACCCGGCGCGAGGCGAGGAACTCCGGCACCCAGGCATAGCCGTCCACTTCGGCGATGGTCGGATTGAGCCGGTCCATCACGTGCAGCCCGCGCCCGATCGCGGCATCGACGAACCAGCGGAAATGCGGGTTCATCTCGGGCGAGCCGCCGGTCAGATCGAGCGTCCGCATGCCGTGGCGTTCGGCCACCGCGAGCGCCAGTTCCATCGTCGCGCGGTCCATCAGTTCCTTCCGGGTTGGACCGGCGGCGACGTGGCAGTGCAGGCAGGCGATGTTGCAGAGGTAGCCGAGGTTCAACTGCAAGGTCGTCGGCGCGCGCCGGACGATCGACGGGAACGGAATCGCGGCGAGCTTCGGCCAGGGGTCGCGCATCGGCATCGTCCCCTTCAGTCGGCGGCGCCCCACGGCGCCGGCGGTGGATCGACCGGCCGCGTCAGGTCGAAACGCACCCGGAACAGGCGCCCGGGCCGTGCCAGCTCGTAGACCGCATGCGAGCCCGGGTGGAACTCGATCGTCCAGACGTTCGGGATCGACACCTGCCGGCCCTCTCGCTCGAACAGCGCCACCGTGTACGCGTCGGCCGGGAAGCGCTGGACCGTGTCGCTGCCGGCCTCGGTGGTGCGGCCGCCGTACATGGTCAGCGTGTCCGGCGTGCCATCCGCGTGGCGGTGATCGTGCGCAAGGTGGAGCCCGTCCTTCGTGCGCGTCAGCACCCACGTCCGCGAGCGATCGTCGCCGACGTGGAAGGGCACGCGGACCGCGCCCGGGCGGCATTCGCGCACATGCATGACCAGTCGCTGCCCGACGAACGGATCGTCCGGCATCGCCGGCTCGTTGTCGGTGATCCGGCCCTCGAACGCACGGCCGCATTCGGCGGCGATCGCGGCGAGGAACCGGTCGGCCGGTTCGGGCTCGGCTGCGCTCGGGAGCGGCGCGGCCAGGACTGAAACCATGAAGGCGACCTTCGGGAATGGTCCGGACATCGACGAGCGCTCGGGGTGACCAGCCCGGATGATGCCGTGTTCCGGCGCCTGCGTCGCGCCAGTGCGACGGAGCCCGGCGTCAATGCGCGGGGTCGAGCACGAGGAGCCGCGCGCGGTCGTGCTGCCCGCTGGCGTCGAGCGCGACGATCACCTGCTCGCCCGGCGTCTCGAAACGGTGGCGCAGCGGACGCCCGGGCCGGCTGCGGCCGATCAGGCGGTCGTTGACGAGCCAGGACACCTCGCCGTCGGCGCCGATCGCGGCGAGATCGAGCGCGGGCGCACGCGTCGCCCCGGGCGCCGGTCGAAGCACGAGGCCGTCGAGTCGGCCGTCGATGCGCAGGCGGCCGCGCGCGGGTCCATCGCCGTCGGCGAGGCAGCCCGGCGCCCAGTCCGGAATCCGCGAGGCGGCGCGCGCCGAGGCCGGCAGCCAGGGCCCGAGCCGGGTCGGCCAGCGGGCCACGTGCTGCGTTCGGGTCGGGCCCGGCGCGCAGTCGAGGCGCACGCGACCGCCGCTTGCGGCATCGACGAGCAGCGTTCGCGCGAGGCTCGCGCCGTCCGGCTCGTGGCGGTCCGGCAGGGTCGGCGGCGCATGGCCGTCGAGCGTCCACGCCTCGAACCGTCGATGGCACAGCAACGGGTCGGCATGGGCCGACTCCGCGATGCCGAGCGGCCAGCAGATTGCGACTCGCTCGACGCCCGGTGGCGGTGTCGGCCAGGCGGCATCGCCGGCGCCGCGCGGCAGCGCGTCGGCCAGCGCGACCAGCAGCGGGAGCGCGGTGAGCGCGCCGTACTGGCCGGGCATCGGCGTGCCGTCGGGCCGTCCGATCCACACGCCGATGATCCAGCGCGGCGTGACGCCGATCGCCCAGGCGTCGCGGAAGCCGTAGCTGGTGCCGGTCTTCCACGCGAGCCGCGCGCGGCCCGAGAGGTCGAGTCCGGCGATCCCGTCGCCGGGCCGGCCCTCGGCCCCGAGCATCCCGCGCACGATCCACGCGGCGCCCTCGCTCATCAGGCGGCGCTCGTCGATCGGCTGGTCGGGTCGGTGCCGCGGGGTGGCCGCGAGGCCGCCGCGCGCGAGCGCCGCATAGCCGCCGACGAGATCCTCGAGCGAGGTCGCGACCCCGCCGAGCGCGAGCGCCAGGTTCGGCGTCGCGCCGCGCGGCAGCGCGAGATCGACCCCGGCGTGGTGCAGCCGTGCCGCGAAGCGCGCCGGCGTGACCCGTTCGAGCAGATCGACCGCGGGCACGTTGAGCGAAAGCCGGAGCGCATCGCCCGCGGTCACCGGTCCACGGAACACGTCGCCGAAGTTGGCCGGCCGGTACCCGTCGAAGTCCTGCGGCGCGTCGACCATCAGGCTGGCCGAGTGGATCAGTCCCTCGTCGAGCGCGAGTGCGTAGACGAACGGCTTCAGGGCCGAGCCGGGCGAGCGACGCGCGACGACCATGTCGACGTGACCTGCACGGTCGGGATCGGCAAAGCGGCCCGACCCGACGTAGGCGTGGGTTTCGAGGCTCGCGGCCTCGACCACGAGCACCGCGGCGCCGGTGCGCTCGGGCAGGCGCGCGAGATGCGCCGCGACGCGCGCCTCGACCACCTGCTGCAGGCGCGGGTCGATCGTGGTCCGGATCAGGCCTGCCGCGGGCTGCTCGCGTCGCAGCCGCTCGGCGAGCAGCGCGGCCGCGAGAGGTGGCCGCAGCGTGCGCGCGACCACCGGCTCGGCCTCGGCCTCGGCGAGTACCGTCGTCGGCCAGACGCGGTGATCGGCGAGGCGCGCGAGGACCTTGTCGCGGGCCGCGCGCGCCGCCTCGGGATGGCGGTCCGGCCGCAGCCGGCTCGGCGCCTGCGGCAGCACGGCCAGCAGCGCGGCCTCGCTGTGCGAGAGCCGATCCGGAGGCTTGCCGAGGTACGCGTGGCTGGCCGCGGCCACGCCTTCGAGATTGCCGCCGAACGGCGCGCGTTCGAGATAGAGCTGGAGGATCTCGCGCTTGGACAGGCGCCGCTCGAGCTGCAGCGCGCGGACGATCTGCCGCAGCTTGCCGGCCGGCGTGCGCGGGATCGGCTCGATCAGCCGTGCGACCTGCATCGTCAGCGTCGAGCCGCCGGAGACGACCCGCCCGTGGCGAAGCGCCTGGACCAGCGCCCGCGCCAGCGCGAGCGGATCGACGCCCGGATGGACGAAGAAGCGTCGGTCTTCGTAGCCGATCAGCGCCTCGAGGTAACGCGGCGACACGGCCTCCGGGGCGACCGGGTAGCGCCAGGTGCCCGCCGCGGTCGGGAACGCCCGCAGCGGCATGCCGTCGCGGGCGACGACCAGCACCGGCCGTTCCGCGTCGGCGCCCGGGATCGGCGGGGGGAATCCCCGGTCGAGCGCGAGCGTCGCCAGCGCGATGCCGAGCGCCGCGGCGCCCGCGATCGCGATCTCGCGTCGGCGCGCGGTCGTCGGCATCGCGTCAGCGCGGCGGCGCGACCTCGATCCGCGCCGGGATCGCCTCGCCGATCGATCGCAGCGTCGGCCGGTACATGTCCTCGACGAACGGCGGCGGCACCACGAAGCTGCCGGGGGACACCGCGCGCGCCAGGTACATCAGCGTGACCTCGCCGCCGTGGAGTTCGACCGCGGCGACGTAGCGGTCGTCGCGGTACTCCTCGAATCGCGGCTGCGCGCGCGCATAGCGATCGCCGAGCGCGATGCCGTCGATCTCGACCGAGCCCCACGCGACCGGGTCGGTCAGGTTCAGGTTCTCGACCTCGAGCCCGCCCGGCACGAGGTCCACGACCAGCGCGTCGCGGATCGGCTCGGCCGAGCCGATGTCGAGGCGGACCACGAGCAGGTCGCCCTCCGCGAGACGTCCGCCGGTCCACGGCCTGCCGTCCGGCGTGAAGTAGCGGCGCCGGATGCTCAGCGTCTCGCTGGATGTCGGCTCGAAGGTCGCCGGAATGCCGGCCGCCTCCTCGATCACGTAGAGCGGCATGCCGCCCGATGGCGTGACCCGGATGCCGGCGGCCAGCTCCTCGGCGCCGACGCTGCGCGAGACCGTCGAGATGCCGGTGCGCTCCTCGACCCGGCCGCCGGCCGCGATGCTCGCGGCGAAGCTGCGGGGTGCGGTCGACGCGAGGGTCTGGCCGAGACGCAGGATCGCGACCTGCTCCTGCGTGCTGAGGTACAGCGCCTCGCCACGTCCGCCGAGCCGCCGGGCCAGTTCGATCGCGCGGGCCTCGTGCTCGGGCCGGGCGAGACCCTCCGCACGCGCGATCGCGAGCATCAGCGCGAGGTCGCGGGTCTCGGAGCCATAGTCTCCGAGCCAGCGCGGGCGATCGAAGGACTTCGAGAACGCCTCGTCGACCGCGACCCGCGCGCGTGCCGCATCGCCCATGCGCTTGAGCGCCGCGCCAAGGTGGACCAGCGGCAGCGGCGTCACGAACTTGCCGCGCTCGTTGTCGTGGAGCGCGCGCAGCGTGCCGACCGGGGCGCGCTCGACCTTCGCGAGCACCCAGCCCGCCCACGCCATCTCGGCCAGCCGGACGTGCTCGTAGTGGTCGAGCGCCCAGTTCGTGTTGCCGCCGGCGAGCAGGTCCTCGCGCAGCCGCTCGAGCGCGCGATCGAGCACCTCGGCCGGCACGGCGGCCCCGGCCTCGCGCGCGGCCAGCAGGAACTCGGTGACGATCGGCGTCATCGTCGTGACCGCTTCGGCCTCGCCGGGCCAGAACGCGAAGTGACCGCTGTCGGTCTGCATCGAGCCGATCCGCGCGATCGCAAGGTCCAGCATCGCGGCGCGCCGCGCCTCGTCGATCGCAAGGCGGGCTCCGGCCGGGTCGGTGATCGCGAGCTCGCCGATCCCGAGACGATCGCGATCCCCGGCGCCGAGCAGCAGCGGCCAGGCCTTGGCGGTGGTCTGCTCGATGCAGCCGTACGGATAGGCCGCGAGTTGCCGCGCCGCCGCCGCATACGGCAACGGCGGCAGGGTCGTGATCGCGAGTCGCTGGGTGACCGTTTCGGGAATCAGCCCGCGCCGCAGCGCCGGCGACGGGCTGATCGGCGCCGGCGACTCGATCACCGTCGCGCTGGCGCGCGCGACCTCGGGCCAGGCCGGGCGGACCGCGACGCGGAAGCGGCGGTCGATCTCGATCTCCGGGCCGGTGACGCGCGCGCGCAGCTCGCCGACACCGAAGACGCCGGTCGCCTCGAGCGGGATCTCGACCGTGCGACGCTCGCCCTGCGCGATCGCGATCCGCGAGGGCGCGGCCTGCACGGCGACCGGTCCGCTCGCCGTGACCGAGAGCGTGAACTCGCCGTCGCGGCCGGAGAGGTTGGTCAGGTCCAGCGTCAGGCGCGAGCGGTCGCCGGGCGCGAGCACGCGCGGCGTGCTCGCTTCCGCGACCAGCGGCGCGCGCACGACCGTCTCGACCTCGGCCGCGCCGTAGCGGTCCTCGCCGTAGACCAGCGCGCGGACCTTGAGCGTGCCGTTGAAGTCCGGCACCGGCAGCTCGACGCGCGCCTTGCCGTCGGCGCCGATCGCGACCGTCTCGGCGAGGAGATCGACGGTCTCGACGACCGCGTTCGGGCGCCGCGAGCCCGGCAGGGTCGGCAGAGCCATGTCGCCGCCGTAGCGCAGGCGCGCCTTCTGGCCGGCCAGGCTCTCGACCACGCGGGCGTAGAGGTCGCGCGCCTCGACGCCGTACGCGCGCCGGGCGAAGAACCACGCGGCCGCGTCGGGCAACGCGAAGCGCGTGATGTTGAGCACGCCGAGATCGACCGCGCTGACGCGGACGCGCGCGGCGCGACCGGCGAGCGCCGGCGCGTCGATGTCCACGGTCAGGTTGCGCTGCGGGCGCATCGTGTCGGGCGCGGCGAGCGTGACCGCGAGCGTCCGGTCGCTCCGATCGAGCGGCACGTGCGCGATGCCGACCGCGCGCTTCGGGGTCATGCCCTCGCGGCTCGAGCCGGGGCGGAACGACAGCACGGTCAGGTAGACGTCGTGGCGCTCCCATGCCGCGTCGAACGGGATCCGCACCGTGGCGCCGGCGCGGGCCTCGATCGTGGTTTCCCACAGCACGCGGTCGGATTCGAGCAGCACCAGCGCCGGGCCCTCGTGCGGTGGCGTCAGCGTCGCGACGATCGTGTCGCCGCCGCGGTAGGCCGGCTTGTCGAGCGCGATCCTGACCCGGTCCGGACGCGGCGCATCGCCGGCGTCCTCGTCCCAGCCCCAGCCGGCGCGGAACGGCAGCCGGAAGGCGAGGCCGGTCGCCGGGTCGGTCACCTCGAGCCGATACTCGCCCCACTCGACGTCGAACTCGAGCGGCGCGACGCCACCGGCCGGCACGTCGACGCGACGGGTCGCCACGGTCTCGAAGCGGCGCGTGAAGTCGGCGCGCCAGCCGGTCTGCGGGTCGAAGGTCCAGTGCCAGTCGCGGTGCTCGCGGATCAGGCTGGCCTCGAGGCCCGACCCGGCGACGCGGTTGCCGTCGGCATCGGCGCGGACCAGCTCGAAGCGGGCGCGGTCGTCGTAGGGAGCGCCGTCGGCGAGATCGAACAGCGGTCGCGCGCCGACCAGCGCATCGGCCGGCCACACGGTGCGGACCAGATTGCGCGAGATCGCCCGGCCGCCGGTCTCGAACACGCTGCCCTGCACGGCAACGGTCACCGGACCCGTCAGGCGTACCCCTTCGAGCACCGGGACCTCGGCCTCGAGCGTCCCGTCGCGTTCGAGGGTCGTGTCGACGACGTCGACCGGGGCGGTCGGCAGCTCCTGCAGCGCGTCGCCGAACACGAAGCCCTTGAGCTGCGGCAGCGGCTCGGTCGCGTTGGCGACGGCGAGCTTCGCGGTGAAGCGCAGCCCCGCGGCCGGCGCGCCGTAGAGGTAGTCGGCGCGGACGCGCAGCGGCAGCGCCTCGCCCGGCGCGATCCGCGCGGCCGGCGAATCGAAGTCGAGCTTGATCCGCTCGGGCAGGAACTCCTCGACCCGGAAGCGGAACACGTGCGCGGGCCGCTCGTCGGCCGGATCGGTCGAGAATCCGATCTGCCAGCGGCCGGTCGGCGCGTCGGCCGGGATCGCGCGCGTCAGCGCGTAGTGCCCGAGCTCGCCCGGCTCGAGTCGCAGTCTCGCCAGCGTGCGGCCGTCGGGCTGGTTCAGGCGCGCGAACAGCGGCTGCGACGGCATCGCCCGCCCGTCGGGGTCGCGCAGCAGCGCGTCGACGCGCAGCGTCTCGCCCGGCCGGTAGAGGTCGCGGCCGGACCACGGGAAGATCTCGGCCGGACGATGAGGCCGGCCGTCGATCGTGAACTCGGAGAGGTCCAGCGCCGGCTGGCGGAAGGACAGCAGCGACAGGTCGCGGCCGTGGCGCGCGACCAGCACGAAGCGCGGGTCGAAGCGCCATGCGAAACGTGCCAGGCCACGCGCATCGGTCTCGGCGCTCGCGACCTCCTCGCCGCGCTCGTTGCGCAGGCTCAGCGTGACCCGTGCCTTGGGCTTTCCGGTCTCGAGCGAGGCGGTGTGGACGAGGATCTCGTCGCGGTAGTGGCGGACGTTGAGCCCGATGTCCGAGACGAAGAACATCGCGGTGTCGTAGTTCGAGTCGAACGTCCCCGGCCGGCGCAGCACGGCGAAGTAGAGCCCCGGCTCGGCGAGTTCCCGGATGTCGCGCACCGGCAGGTACGACACGCTGCGCTCGTTCGGGGCGCCCGACAGCGCGAAGCGGTTCGAATAGACCGACTCGGTCCAGCGCGCGAGCGACCCGAGACGCCAGCCGTAGAGGCGCTGGTTCCTCGGATAGGCCTCGAGGAACCGCGGCAGGTCGCGCTCGCGCACGCGCAGGAACTCGACGTCGACCTCGGAGACGTTCAGCGCGATCACCGGCAGGCCGCGCGACTCGAAGGACGGCAACACGTTGCCCTGGCCGGCGAAGCCGACGATCGGCTCGAGCGGCCCGGTGTAGACGGTCTTCTCGATCGCGGCCCCGAGGGTCGCGCCGTCGGCCGACTCGAGCTCGCCCGACAGCGTGACGCGGTAGTGGGTGTCGGCGGCGAGGTACGGGAAGCGCAGCGTCACGCCGTCATCGGCCAGCGCCCAGCTGCCGGAGACCGAAGCCCCGTCGGCACGGGCGATCCTGATCCGATCGTCGAAGCGCTGGCCCGATGCCAGTCGCTGGGTGAAGCCCAGCACGACCGCCGGACGTCCCTCGAAGGGCTCGCTGCCGGCCGAGGCCAGCCCGAACGGCGCGTCGGCGGTGGTCTCCACGACCGGAACCGGCACCGCCTCGGGTGGCTCGCGGCGGCAGCCGCCAAGCGCGAGCACGACGACGGCCAGCGCGACCAGCGAGGATCGCGTGGCGGCAAGAAGAACGCCCATGGATGTCCCCTTCACGCCCGCGCGCACCGGCGCGGAATGCGGGTCGAGTATAGGCGTCGACGATGTCCGATTCGGACCGTCGGCGGCCCGTGCCGGGGCGGCGGCCGGGCGCGACGCGGGCATCGCCGAGCGGGCGTCCGCTCGCGTCGACCGACCGGTTGCGGAATCCGGGCCCTTTGCGCGTAGGACGGACGGGTTCGCTGCTGGAGGACGCTCGATGCCGTTCGCTCGATTCATCGCCTGGACCGCCGGTCTCGTCATCGCCGGGCTGGTCGCGCCGGCGGCCGCGCAGAACACCCACCTCGTGACGTCCACGGCCCCGACCGGGCCCGGCTCGCTGCCGGCCGCGATCGCGGCGATGCAGGCCAACGGCCAGACCCAGATCCTGCGCTTCCAGCTGCCGCCGGGCAGCACGATCACGCTGACCTCGAGCCTGCCCGATCTCGTCGGCAGTTCGGTCGAGATCATCGGCACCGACACGCCCGGACTCGTGATCGACGGTGCCGGGCTGCATCGGATCATTCGCTATCCGGACGGCCAGAGCCTCCTGCTCCGCGACGTGACCCTGCGCAACGGCCGCAACGCTCCTTTCGGCGGCTGCCTCTCCAGTAGCGCGTCGATGACCCAGGTCTTCGACAGCGCCTTCATCGGCTGTCGCACCGACGGCACCCCAGGGAGCGGTAGCAGCGGCGGCGCGGTGCGGGCGGGCAACGCCCTCAGGCTCACGCGGACCCGGTTCGAGGGCAACGTCGCGGGCGACGGCGGGATCGTCGATCTTTCGCTGGGCGGGGGTGCCGTGTCGTTCACCGGGTCGAGCCTGCTGATCGAGCAGAGCAGCTTCATCGGCAACTACACGCTGCGCACCGAGCGCCCGGTGGGCGGTTGCTTCGATGGCGTCGGCGGAGCGCTGAGCGCGACCGTCGCGACCGGCGGCAGCCTCCTGGTCCGCGATTCCCGCTTCGTCGGCAACGCCCATCGGTGCGGTTCCCCGACCGGGCCGTTCAGCGGGCAGGGCAGCGCGATCTCGCTGTTCGGACCGGCCGCGAATCCAACCCCGCTGTTCTCGATCGAGTCCACGTTCTTCGGCGGCAACCGCACCGGCAACGCCGCGATCTTCGTCCGCTCGGTCCGGCTCTCGGTGACCAACTCGATGTTCCACGACAACGTCGCGCGGACCGCGGGCGCGATCCTGGTCAGTCGCTCGATCGCGCCGCCCAACGAGACGATCGGCGAGCTGTCGCTGGTCAACACCACGTTCTGGCAGAACGGAAGCGAGACTTCGGGCGCGGACCTCGCGCTGGTCTCCGGCGCGTCGGCCGTGCGCCTGCTCCGCAACGTGCTGTTCGGGCCGACGGCCTCCGGCAGCAACTGTTCGCCGACGACGTTCCAGGCCGACGCTGGCGCGGCGAACTTCGTCGCCGGCAACGACTGCGTCGCCTTCCTGCCGGGCGGCGAGACGATCACGCTCGAGTTCGCCGCGAACAACGGCTTCGGCCTGCAGCCGCCGTCCGACCGCGACAGCCTGGTCCCGATCCTCGACCTTGCGCCCGGCAGCGTCGCGATCGACAACGGCGTCAATCCGGGCTGCCCGGCGCGCGATGCGCGGAACCTGGTCCGCCCGGTCGACGGCGACGGCAACGGCAGCGCGGTCTGCGACGTCGGCGCGATCGAGTGGCGGCTGCCGCTGCTGGTCAACGGTTTCGAGCCCTGAACGCCCCGACGCTCCCCCTCGACCCGCGGATCAGGCCGATCCACCGAGCCCGGTGCGCGCGTCGGCCCGACGGAACAGCAGGGCCGCGAGCGACCAGCCGCCGGTGAAGGCCAGCGCGGCGAGCGCGCCGGCCGTGTCGCCGAGCGCGACGGCGAGCGCGGCGACGAGGCCCTGCGCGACCGCGGTCGCGACCAGCACCCGGCCGAGTCGACGCGATTCGCCGCGGGCCAGGAGCGAACCGATCACCGCGATCGCCAGCACCACGGCGACCGCGAGGTTCGCGGGGTGAGCCTCGTCGTGGATCAGCCCGACTGCCAGCGTGCCCCAGAGCAGCAGGAATCCGGTCATCGCGGCAACCAGGGCGCCGGCGCGCCAGCAGCGGTCGGCGGGACGGAACAGCGCGACGTCGACGAGCGCCGCGAGCCCGGCCAGCAGCACCGCCGCCAGCGCGAAATCGACGCCGGTCCAGCGCACCTCGTCGGTGAGGCGCATCGCGAGCCATGGCGCGGCGAGCAGCAGCCCGGCGATGGCCCAGGGGACGGCGCGCCACCCGGCGTGGGGGCGGCCGTCGGTGTTGGTCGGACGAACGGTTGGCACGGCGGTCTTAAGCCCGATCGGACGGCGACTCCGACGCTATCAGCGCCAGCCGCGCGGCGGATGGCTTTATCGAGGCGTCGGTCCGGACGGATACTGGCCGCGCCGCGCCGCTTCGTCGATACTGCGCCGCCCCGTCCCGCGAGGTCCCTTCGATGACCGGCTCGATCCTGACCCTCGTCTTCCTGTTCTTCGTGATCCTGACCGTCGCCAAGGGCGTCCGCATCGTCCCGCAGGGCTTCGAGTACACGGTCGAGCGCTTCGGAAAGTACACGCACACGCTGAAGCCCGGCCTCGCGCTGCTGGTGCCGTACGTCTACAGCGTCGGCCGCAAGATCAACATGATGGAGCAGGTGCTCGACGTCCCGAGCCAGGACGTGATCACCAAGGACAACGCCGTGGTGCGGGTCGATGGCGTGGTCTTCTTCCAGGTCCTCGATGCCGCGAAGGCGGCCTACGAGGTCGCGAACCTCGAGCAGGCGACGATCGCGCTGGTGATGACCAACATCCGCACCGCGATCGGCTCGATGGACCTCGACGAGTCGCTGTCCAAGCGCGACGAGATCAACTCGCGGCTGCTCAAGGTCGTCGACGACGCGACCGCGCCGTGGGGCGTCAAGGTCAACCGGATCGAGCTCAAGGACATCCAGCCGCCGCAGAATCTGATCGACTCGATGGCCCGGCAGATGAAGGCCGAGCGCGAGAAGCGCGCCGCGATCCTCGAGGCCGAGGGCCTGCGCAGCGCCGAGATCCTGCGCGCCGAGGGCGAGAAGCAGGCCGCGGTGCTCGAGGCCGAAGGCCGGCGCGAGGCCGCGTTCCGCGACGCCGAGGCGCGCGAGCGCCTGGCCGAGGCCGAGGCGCGCGCGACGATGATGGTCAGCCAGGCGATCGCGAAGGGCGACATGCAGGCGATCAACTACTTCATCGCCGACAAGTACGTGCAGGCCCTGAAGGCCTTCGCGACCGCGCCGAACCAGAAGCTGCTGCTGATGCCGCTCGAGACGACGGGCGTGCTCGGCTCGCTGGCCGGCATCGCCGAGATCGCGAAGAGCGCGCTCGAGAAGGATGCGCCGGCCAAGCCGGCGCCGCCGCGCCCGCGGGATCCGGCCTGAAGAGGCCTTGCGGTCCGGCCGTTTCGCGATGGGCGAGTCGATGACCAACGTCTACTTCTGGCTGGGCCTCGGCCTGATGCTGATGGCGCTCGAGACCTTCGTCCCGGGCGTGTTCCTGATCTGGTTCGGGATCGCGGCGCTCGCGATGGCGGCGATCGTCTGGGTCGCGCCGGAGATGCACGCGCTGTTCCAGGCCGCGCTGTTCGGCGGACTCGCGGTCGCGGCGATCCTCGTCTACAAGGGCTGGTTCAAGTCGCGCGAGCCGGCCCCGGACCAGCCGCTGCTGAACCAGCGCGGGGCGCAGCTCGTGGGCCGCATCGTGGTGCTCGAGCAGGCGATCGAGAACGGCTACGGCAAGGTCCGGATCGGCGATGCGCTCTGGACCGTGACCGGCGCCGACCTGCCGGCCGGGACCCGCGTCGTCGTCACCGGCGTGACCGGCATGGAACTCGCGGTCCGCCGCGCGGACTGATCCCCCGACCATCGCGACCTCCGGTCGCTCCTGCGGATGAATCCGTTTCCCGCCGCAGGAGCGAGCGCAGCTCGCGATCTTCGTCGTAGGGGCTAGCGCAGCTCGCGATCTTCGCCGTAGGAGCGAGCGCAGCTCGCGATCCGCGCGAGATCCGGTGTCTCCGAGCCCACCGCGGCGCCTCGCCATCGCGACCTGCGGTCGCTCCTACGGATGAATCGATTTCCCGCCGCAGGAGCGAGCGCAGCTCGCGATCTTCGTCGTAGGAGCGAGCGCCGCTCGCGAGCTTCGTCGTAGGAGCGAGCGCAGCTCGCGATCCGCGCGAGATCCGGTGTCCCCGAGCCCATCGCGGCGCCTCGCCATCGCGACCTGCGGTCGCTCCTACGGATGAATCCGTTTCCCGCCGCAGGAGCGAGCGCAGCTCGCGATCTTCGTCGTAGGGGCTAGTGCCGCTCGCGATCCGCGCGAGATCCGTGGCCCTTGCGCACCCCCCTCACGCTCCGCCGCGATAGAAGCGCGCGAACTCCGCGTGGACCTCGGGCAGCGCGGCCGCGAGCACGTCGGGCGCCGAGAAGTAGTACTCGCTGACAGTCGCGAAGAACTCGTCCGGCGCCTCGGCGGCATACGGATCGATCGGCGTCTCCTGGTCGTCGTCGAGCAGTCGGTTCAGCTCGTCGAACGCCGCCTGCATCACGACGCGCCATCTGCGACGCGCCTCGCGGTCGCGGATCGGCGGCATGCCGTCGCTGGCGCCGCCGGCCATGTCGATCTTGTGCGCGATCTCGTGGATCACGACGTTGAAGCCGTCGAACGGTTCCTCGAGATCGCGGGCGATGTCGGCCCACGACAGGATGATCGGGCCGTGCTCCCAGGCCTCGCCGGCCAGGTCGTCGTCCCATTCGGTGACGACCTGGGTGTCGCTGTCCTGGTGGGTGCGCCGCACCCGGAACTCGCCTGGATACACGACCACGTCGTGCCAGTGGCCGAGCCACTCGAACGGCAGGTTCGCGATCGGCAGCGCGGCCTGGGCCGCGATCACGGCGCGCTGGACGTCATCGAGTTCGAGCCCCTGCACCCCGATGATCCGGCGCTCGGCAAGAAATCGCGCGGTCACCGACCGCAATCGGCCGAGCGCATCCGGCGACCGGTCGTCCAGCAGGCGCACGCGCTCGCGCGCGGCCCGCCACAGGTCCTCGGGCAGGTCGGGCGGTGCGGGCTTCAGGCGACGGAACCAGTCGAGCATCGGCCGATGGTGCCGTGCGGTCCGCGTGGGGAAAAGCCGTCCGCCGCCGGTCGCTGCGGCGCAGCAACACCGGCCGGTGAACGGCGCTTAAACTGTGAGACCGGTCTGCCATGCGGTTGTCAGGATGCACGAGATGACCTTCACCGAATCCGCGCTCGCGCCATCGGCGATCGAAGCCGGACGGTCGGGCCGATGGCGGCGCGAGCGGCGCGCGGGGCGCGGCATATCCGGCTATGCGCTGCGACGGGCGCTGATCGCGGGCATCCAGCGGGTCATCGCGCGCCGCGACGAGATCAACCGGATCAACGTGTTTCCGGTCGCGGACGGCGACACCGGGACCAATCTGGCGTTCACGCTGGGCTCGGTGCTCCAGGTCGTGGCAGCCGGCCGTCAGGGCCACGCCGGGCAACTGCTGAAGCGCGCCGCCAGCGAGGCGATCGACGGCGCGCGCGGCAACTCCGGCGCGATCATGGCCCAGTTCCTGCAGGGCGTCAGCGAGCACGTCGGCAACGTCCGGCGGGTCAGCGCCGAGGCGCTGGCGCGGGCGGCGGCCGCCGGCTCGCGCGCCGCGCGCGAGGCGATGGCGGAGCCGCGGGAGGGGACCATCCTGTCGGTGATCCACGCCTTCGCCGGCGAGTGGGCGCGGCAGACGGAGGCCGGCGTGCGCGACCTCCGCCCGGCCTTTGCCGCCGCCCTCCGGCGCGCGCAGGAGGCGCTGCGCGCGACCCCGGAGCAGCTCGCGGTCCTCAAGGAGGCGGGCGTGGTCGACGCCGGCGCGCTCGGCTTCGTCGATCTGCTGGAGGGCATCGACGACTACATCCGTCAGGGACGCGCCGCGCTCGAACGGACGGCGGCCGGCCCGGTCGATCTCGACCGCGGGGTCGAGGCCACGGCGGCCGGCCATGGCATCGGCGAGTGCCACCGCTGGTGCACCGAGTGCATGGTCAGCGGTGACCCGGTCGACCGGCTCGCGCTGAAGGCGGCGATCCTGGCCCTGCCGGTCTCGAGCGTCGTGATCGCCGGCACCCGCGAGAAGGTCCGCGTCCACGCCCACGTCGACGACCCGGACCTGCTGTTCGAGGCCTGCCGTGGCTTCGGCCGCGTCAGCAGCGAGAAGGCCGACGACATGCACGCGCAGGTCGCGAGCGCGCACCAGTCGCGGGGCCGGGTCGCGCTGGTGGTCGACTCCGGCGCCGACATCCCGGCCGACGAACTCGAGCGACTGAACCTGCACGTGGTGCCGGTCCGGGTCAGCTTCGGCTCGCGCGACTACCTCGACAAGGTCTCGCTGTCGTCCGCGGAGTTCTTCCGCGAGCTGCGCGAATCGCCGCTCCACCCGCGCACCTCGCAGCCGCCACCTGGCGACTTCCGGCGCCTGTTCGAGTTCCTGCTGTCGCACCACGAGCACCTGGTCTACGTCGGGCTGTCGCGGGCCCTCTCGGGTACGCTGCAGTCGGCCGAGAGCGCGGCGGCACGCGGCACGGGAACCGCCGGACGCGCGCACGTCGTCGATTCGATGACCGGCACGGCAGCACAGGGCCTGCTGGCGATCGACGCCGCCGAGGCCGCGCTCGCGGGCTGGACCGCCGATGCGATCGTGGCGCGGGTCCGCGCGATGGTTCCACGAACGCGCCTCTTCGCGGTCGTGCGCGATCTGACCTACGGGGTCCGCGGCGGACGCGCGCCGAAGCTGGCCCTGCCGCTGTCGCGCTGGCTGCGCGCGCTGCCGATCATCACCGGCAAGGCCAACGGCAAGCTCGGGATCGGGGGTGTCATGTGGGGACGCCGGGACCTGCCGGCCCGATTCGCCGCGAGGATCGCGCGCCGGCTCGATCCGGCGCGCCGCTACCGGGCGATCGTCTGTCACTGCGACGTGGCGGCGGACGGGGAGCGCCTCCGGTCGGAGCTCGAGCGGCTCGCGCCGAACCTCGAGCGGGTGTGGCTGATGCAGGCCGGATCGGGGATCGGCGCGCACGCCGGGCCGGGTTCGCTCGTGGTCGGCCTGCAGGAGGTCGTGCCGCTCGGCGACCGGGGCGACCGCGCCTGAGCGTCGCATCGCGCGACGGAACCCGCGGTTTCGGCTAGCGTCGGCGGACCATGCTGATCCTCGTCGCCAAGCTGCTCGCCGCCTACCTGCTCGGCTCGCTGTCCGGCAGCCTGATCCTCGGCCGCTTCCGTGGCATCGACATCCGGACCCAGGGCTCGGGCAATGCCGGCGGCACCAACGCGTTCCGAACCCAGGGCTGGCGCTTCGCGCTCGGCGTCGTGCTGATCGACGTCGGCAAGGGCGCGCTCGCCGCCGCGCTCGGCTTCCTGCCGCCCGGCGTGCCGGGCCTCGGTCCGCTGACCGTCGCGCTCGCCTGCGGCATCGCCTGCGCCGCCGGCCACGTCTGGCCGGTGTACTTCGGCTTTCGCGGCGGCAAGGGTGCGGCGGTGTTCATCGGCGTGCTGGCCGTCTGCCTGCCGCTCGCGATCCCGCCGCTGCTGCTCGCATGGCTGCTGGTGCTGACGCTGACCGGCTACGTCGGTCTCGCGACGATCGTCGCGGGCCTCGTGCTGGTGCCGGTCGCGTGGTGGCTCGGGCACGACGCGCCGGCGACGTGGATCGGCTTCGCGATCGCGATCGCGGCGCTGATCGGGTTCACCCACCGCAGCAACGTCGCGCGACTGCTCGCGGGCCGCGAGCATCGCTTCGAGAAGGCGCGGATCTGGCATCGCCTGGCCGCGCGCGGTCGATGAGCGCGCTCGCCCTGGCACGCCGGCTCGACGCGGTGCGGCCGGTATCCGGACAGGCGCTGGCGGAGAGCCTCGGCATCAGTCGCGCCGCGGTCTGGAAGCGCATCGAGTCGCTGCGCGCGGCGGGACTCGAGATCGCCGCCGAGGGTGGCCGCGGCTACCGGCTCGCGCATCCGGTCGAGTGGCTCCGGGCCGACCGGGTGCTGGCCGAGCTCTCGCCCCCCGCGCGCGCCCGGCTCGCGGCGCTCGACATCCACGACGAGGTCGATTCGACGATGGCCGTGCTCGCGCGCGGGCTGGCCGCGGGCGCGCCGTCCGGCAGCGCCTGCCTTGCCGAGCACCAGCGCGCCGGTCGCGGTCGCCGCGGTCGCGCGTGGGCCTCACCGCTCGGCGCGAACCTGTACCTGTCGCTGCTGTGGCGGTTCGATGCCGGCCTTGGCGCGCTCGCCGGCCTGAACCTCGCGATCGGCGTCGCGGTGCGCGACGCGCTCGCCCGATGCGGCGTCGCCGCGGCCCGGCTCAAGTGGCCCAACGACGTGATCGTCGACGGGCGCAAGCTCGCGGGCGTGCTGGTCGAGGCCGGCGGCCAGTGGCACGGCCCCTGCCACGCGGTCGTCGGCGTCGGCGTGAATTGGCGCATGCCCGGAGCTGCCGGGCGGGCGATCGACCAGCCGTGGACCGATGTCGATCGCGCCGGTGGCGGTGCGATCGATCGCAACCTCGGCGCGGCGCGCGTCATCGACGCGCTGCTCGAAGCCCTGGCCGCCTTCGAACGCGACGGCGCTGGCGCGTTCGTCGCGCGCTGGCACGCGCACGACGCGCTCGCCGGGCAGGCGATCACGGTCCACGAGGACGGGCGGCGCTGGACGGCCCGGGCGCTTCGGGTCGACGCGGCCGGGCGGCTGCTGGTCGAGCGCGATGACGGAACGACCGTCGCGCTCGCGGCCGGCGAGGTCAGCGTGAGACGGCGTACGTGAGACTGCTCGTCGATCACGGCAACACCCGGGTCAAGTGGCGCTTCGATCGCGCCGACGGGACGCGGGTCGCGGGTGCGATCGAACAAGCGGCGGTCGGGAATGGCGACGGCCTGATGACGGACTGGCTTGCCCTGCCTCGGGTCGACGAGGTGGTCATCGCCAGCGTCGGCGATCGCGACGTGCGCGATTCGATCGTGGACGCCGCGCGCCGTGCGTTCGGGCACGCCGTGATCCGCGAGGTCCGCACGGCCGCGCGCTTCGGACCCGTGCGGATCGCCTACGCGGAGCCGTCGCGCCTCGGGGTCGACCGCTTCCTCGCGTTGCTCGCCGCGCATGACCGCGCGCCGCGCGACCAGCTCGTGATCGGCATCGGCACCGCGCTCACGGTCGACGCGCTCGCGGCCGACGGTCGCCATGTCGGAGGCCTGATCGCCCCAGGGCCGGTCCTGATGCAGCGCAGCCTGGTCGACGCGACGGCCGGCATCCGCCCGGACGCCGAGGGCCGGATCGTCGACTTCGCCAGCGACACCGCGGATGCGATCACCAGCGGCGTCTGGCACGCGGTGGCGGGGCTGGTCGAGCGGGCGCTTGCGCGATCGTCGGCCTGGGCGCCAGCCGAGCCGGTCCTGGTGTGCCATGGCGGTGACGCGGCGACGCTGATGCGGCTCATCGAGCGGGCGTGCGAACTCGTGCCGGACCTGGTGCTCGACGGACTCGCCGCGTGGACCGATCGGGTCGCGATCGATGGCGCGCGAACGGCGTGAGCATGGCTCTCCGCGGCCGGTCGCTAGAATGCCGGACCCCGCAGCCGCGGCTCCTGCCTGCGCGCCCGTCCGCCGATGTTCGCCCGGATCCTCTTCCTGCTGCTGCTCGCCGCGAACCTCGGCGTCGGCGTCTGGCTCTGGCAATCGAGCCGGCCGGCGCCCCCGCCGGCGCTGGTCGACTCCGGCGTCGCGCGGCTGGTGCTGCTGTCCGAGCGCGAGGTGCGCGACCCGGACGCGGCCACGGCCGAACTCGCGGCCGCACCCGACGCGCTCGACGAATGGCAGGAGCGGCGCTGCCTCGCGATCGGACCCTTCGTCGCGCAGAGCGACGCGCGCCGGGCGCTGGATCTGCTGACCCCCTTCGTCGAGCGGATCCGCACGCGCGAGGAGTACGAACGCCAGTCGCGCGGCTTCGCCGTGTTCCTGCCGGCGCCGGCGACCCGTGACGAGGCGCTCGCGACCGCGCGGGCGCTGCAGCAGCGCGGCGTGCGCGACTACTACGTCGTGACCGCGGGTCCGCAGCAGAACACGATCTCGCTCGGCCTGTTCTCGAATCGCGACAATGCCGAGCGGCGGGTCGCCGAGGTCACGCTGCTCGGATTCCGACCGGCGATCACCGAGCGCGTCGACGATCGGGCCGTGATCTTCGTCGATCTCGTGCCGTCACCGGAGCGCCCGCTCGACTGGCGCGCGCTGCTGCCCGAGTCGGCATTGTCCGAACGCCCGATCGCGTGCTTCTGACGGGCCGCGCGATCGCGCTGGCCTCGCTTCGGGTGAAGAGTCGCGGGGCCGCAACCGTCCGTCCTCCTCGTCAGGCCTTAGAATCGACGGCCTGCCGCTTTAGCTCAGCCGGTAGAGCAATCGCCTTGTAAGCGATAGGTCGTCCGTTCGAATCGGACAAGCGGCACCATCCTCTCGAGCGGGTCAGCGGACGCCGATATGCGCGACGAACGCCCCGATCGCCAGGCGCTTGCGGTCCGCTACCGCGCGTCGCTGGCCGACAAGGCGCGGGATCTGGCCGTTTCCTGGGATCGCTGGCTGGCCGATCCCGACGATGCCGCGGCGCGCGACGCCGTCCGTCTGATCGCCCATCGGCTGGCCGGCTCGGCCGAGGCCTACGGCTATTCCGACCTCGGCCGGCACGCGCTCGCGGTGGACGAGCCGCTGACCGACTGGGCGTCGGTGCCGACCGAGGCGCGCGCCCCGGCCCGCGTGCTTCGGGATTCGGTCACGGCCAGGGTCGGTGCGCTGCAGCGCGCGCTCGCGCGCGCGGCGCGAGACGACGACGCGGGCGACCGTCATGCCGTGACGACGGCCTCGGCGGCGGGTCCGCTCGTGCTCTACGTCGACGACGATCACGACCAGTGCGGCTGGTGGCGCGATGTGCTGTCGGCCGAGGGGTTGCGGGTGCGAACGATCGACGATCCGCTGCGGCTCCGCGAGGCGATCGTCGTCGAGCGGCCCGACGTGCTGCTGGTCGACTACTGGCTCGGAGACGTCGCGAGCAGTGACCTCGTGGCCGCGCTTCGGGCCAGTCCCAGCTTTGCGACGCTGCCGATCGTCTGCTTCACGGTCGACGACGGCGTCGGGGCGCGCAACGCCGCGATGGCGGCCGGCTTCAATGCGGTCGTGCGCAAGAGCGTCCTGCCCCGCGACCTCGCACGCCTGCTTCGCGAGGTCGCGGGCGCCGGACGAGCGCGCTGATTCCCGCTGCCGGCCCGGCGCGTTGCAGGGGTCGATCGCCGCTGGCGGCACGGTTCCGCGCTTGCCATCGCCGGACCGCCCCCGGACACTTGCGCGCCGACCGCCACCGGAGACCGCGATGAGCTTCGACCGCTTCGAGGGCCGCTTCCCGCCCGTCTCGCTGATCGGCGCCCCGACCGACGTCGGCGCCGGCGCGCGCGGCGCCTCGATGGGGCCGGAAGCCCTGCGCGTCGCGGGACTCGCCGATGCGCTGGTCGCGCGCGGCCTCGCGGTGGTCGATCGCGGGAATCTGGCGGGTCCCGTGAACCCGTGGCTGCCGCCGGCCAACGGCTACCGGCACCTCGACGAGGTCGTGGCGTGGAACCGCGCGCTCTACGGCGCGGTGTCGGCCGAGTTGCGCGATGGGCGCCTGCCGATCGTGCTCGGCGGCGACCACTGCCTCGCGGTCGGCTCGATCGCCGCGGTCGCCGATCACTGCCGGCGCACTGGCCGGCCGCTGCGCGTGCTGTGGCTCGACGCCCATGCCGACTTCAACACCAGCGCGATCACGCCGAGCGGGAACCTCCACGGCATGCCGGTCGCGTGCCTGTGCGGCCTCGGCCCCGAGCCGCTGGTCCGGCTCGGCGAGCGCGTGCCGGCGCTGTCGCCGGCCGACATCCGCCAGATCGGCATCCGCTCGGTCGATCCGGGCGAGAAGCGCCTGGTCAAGGAATACGGCCTCGACATCTACGACATGCGCCACATCGACGAGGTCGGGATGAAGCGCACGCTGGAGGAGGCGCTGGCCGGGCTCAGCCCCGACACCCATCTGCACGTCAGCTTCGACGTCGATTTCCTCGACCCGACCATCGCCCCGGCGGTCGGCACCACGGTCCCCGGCGGCCCGAACTATCGCGAGGCGCAGCTGGTGATGGAGATGATCGCCGACACCGGGCTGATGCGCTCGCTCGATCTCTTCGAGCTGAATCCGGCCTTCGACGAGCGCAACCGCACCGCGACGCTGGTCGTCGATCTGGTCGAGAGCCTGTTCGGCAAGTCGACGTTGATGCGCGACTGATGGCGACATCCGCGCAATCGCTCCGCGCCGCCGTGGTCGGCGCCGGCCCGTCGGGCATCGCCGCGGCGCGCGCGCTGATCGACGAGGGCATCACCCCGGTGGTCTTCGAGCAGGGCGACCGCATCGGCGGCAACTGGGTCTTCCGGCCCGAGGTCGGGCACTCGAGCGTCTACCGCACGACCCACATCATCTCGTCGAAGACGCTGTCGGCCTACGACGACTTCCCGATGCCGGACGACTATCCGGACTATCCCTCGCACGCGCAGGTCGCCGCCTATTTCGAGGCCTACGCGCGGCGCTTCGGCGTCGACCGGCACGTGCGCTTCGGCTGCACCGTCATCGCCGCAACGCCCGTCGGCGAGGGCCGCTGGAGCGTGCGCTGGCGCGAGGGCGGCATCGAGCACGTCGACACCTTCGACGCGCTGCTGGTCGCCAACGGCCACCACCACGTGCCGAACATTCCGGAGTATCCGGGGCGTTTCGACGGCGAGGTGCTGCATTCGCACGCCTACAAGGACGCCGCGCCCTTCGCCGGGCGCCGCGTGCTCGTGGTCGGCGCCGGCAATTCCGCGTGCGACGTCGCGGTCGAGGTCTCGCGCGTCGCGAGCCTGGTTGCGCTCTCGGTGCGGCGCGGCCAGCACATCCTGCCGAAGTTCCTGTTCGGCCGGCCCGGCGACGTCAACTACGCGCGGCTCACCTGGCTGCCGTGGCGGATCCGCCAGTGGCTGCTCGGGCTCACGATCCGCGTCGTCCAGGGCCGCTACGCCGACTATGGCCTGCCCGAGCCCGAGTGCGGCGTGCTCGAGATGCACCCGACGCTCAATTCGGAGCTGCTCTATTTCATCCGCCACGGCAAGGTGCACCCGCGCCCGGGCATCGCGCGCCTCGATGGCGACGCGGTGGTCTACGTGGACGGCCGCCGCGAGGCCTTCGACACGATCGTCTGGGCCACCGGCTACCGCACGCGCTTTCCGTTCCTCGCGCCGGAGATCACGCCCTGGCAGGACGCCGACCGCGTCCCGCTCTATCGCAAGATGATCCCGGCCGAGCATCCGGGGCTCTATTTCATCGGCCTGTTCCAGCCGCTCGGCTGCATCTGGCCGCTGGCCGAGCACCAGGGCCGCATCGCCGCGCGCGCGATCTGCGGCCGCTGGCGCAGGCCCGCCGATCTCGCCGCGCGCATCGCGCACGAGATGGCGCATCCGCACTACCCGTTCCAGCGCACGCGCCGGCACGCCACCGAGGTCGACTATCACCGCTTCCGCAAGGAGCTGCTGTCCGAACTCGCCGCTGCCGACTGATCGGCGCTTCGGTATGGACTGGACGTGAGGCCCGCGCTGCCGCGAAGGAGAAGCCATGCGAAGCCTGCCGATCCTGCTGTTCCTTGGCGTGTCCCTGCTCGTCGGCTGCGCGTCGACGATCGAACCGGCCGCGGTCGATCCGCTCGATGGCAGCGAGTGACGCCTGTCGACCCTGCCGGGCCGCAACCTGGCGCAGGTGGCCGTGAACCGGCGCCCGACCGTGGCCTTCGCCGAGGGCCGCATGAGCGGGCGGGGACTCTGCAATGCCCTGGCTGCGGCCTATACGCCCGGTGAGTCGGGCCAGCTCCGCATCGGCCGTGTCGGCTGTGCGACCGCGCCGTGTCGCGAGGTCGAGTCGCTCGAGTCGCACTTCATCCGCCAGCTCGAGGACGTCACCGGCTACCGGCTGGAAGGTGACCGGCTGATCCTCATCACCCGCGGCGGCCGCGAGATCGGCTTCGAGCGCATGATCGCGTCGGGCGTGGCGCCCGAGGGTTCCTGAGAGTCCGAGAGAACCCCTGATGCGAGGTGCGGCGCCTGCATCGCGCTGCGCATGGCGATGGCGGGGGTTACCCAAGGAGGGCATCGACATGGCTGATTCAACGATTTTTCGTCCCGTCAGGCTGCTTGCGGCCGCCTCGACGCTATGCATGTTTGTGCTGGCGTCGGGTTCGCTCGCCGCGACGCCGCCCGCGATCCACATGGTCTACGGCGTCGTCAGCATTCCGGAGATTCCCACAGCAGGGACGCCGGTGACCTTGCGGATCGAGTCGAATGCCTGCAGCGACTGGATCCCAGGGTGGACTTACGCGGTGAATGGTCCCGAGCACGGCGTCATCACAATCGATATCGCTGTTGATGTCCGGCCGCATGTTTGCTTCGGTGGGCAGATCAGGTCGAGGAACGTGAACTTCATCGCTCCTTCGGCAGGGACCTACACGATTCGCGTCACCGGCGGTGGGCTGTACCGTGGATCCTTTCCGCCGCCGGTGCCATACGTCTTCGCGCCGTTCGAGTCTCCGATTCCGTGGACCGTCACCGGTGGCGGTCCCCCGGTGACCGCGGTGCCCGTGCCGGTCATGGTGCCTTGGGCGCTCGGCCTGCTTGCAGGCACGGTCATGCTGGGTGGGACGTTGATGCTGCGGCGTCGGCGCCGGTCGGACTGACCGCACGCCGGCTTGTCGGGTTCAGGCGTCGACCGGCCGGGCCTTGCGCCCGGCCGGCGGGTTGACGCGACGTTGGAAGGCTGACCCGTCAGCGCCACGGATCAGGCACGAAGCCGCCCGGGAACGGGTTCGGGCGGCCGGCGAGGTGGCGCGGGCGGCGCGGGATCACGCCCTCGGCGACCAGCCGCGCGTGGCTGTCGTAGAACAGCGAGACCACCTCGTCGGGACGCTGGCTGCGGCGCTCGAAGCGTGTCTCGGCGACCGGGTCCCATTGCCGGCGGCCGTGGCCGGTGCCGAGCTCCTGGCGCGGGACAGGCGCGCCGAGGACGCCGGACTTGGCCTCGGGCGTGGCCTCGTTCGCGAGCGGGGCATCGGCGCCCGGCGCGCCCTTCGACCAGCCGTCGCGCTCGCGCGCGATCGGCGGGCTCGGTGGCGCGAAGCGGCGCGGCGCCTCGCGGAACACCGCGACGCCGACCACGCCGACGTCGAACGGCCGGCCGGTGCGCGCGGCGTAGCTGTCGGGCAGCGCGGTGAAGTAGAACTCGGCCGACTCGGCGAGGCTCTTGCGCCAGCCGCGGATCTCGGTCCGCTGCCACGGGTTCAGCACGTAGCCCGACTGCGAGGGGCTCGCGGTCTCGCCGGTGACGACGTTGACGCCGTCGATCGCGAGCACCACGAGCACGCGCTCGTTGCTGCGGTTGACAAGTTCGACCGTGTACGGGCGGCCCGGGTCGCCGGGCACGTGCAGGCGGCCGCGGTGCGCGTAGACCGGCAACGGCCGGCCGGACCAGGCATCGACGATGCGGACGTCGACGAGCTGCCCGGTCGGCTGCGCGGCGGCGCGCTCGGCGGGCAGGGCGGTGGCGAGGGCGAGGGTGGCGAGCGCAAGGAACGTACGCATGGTGGGCTCCTTCGGATGCTCCGGTTCCGCGGGCCCCGATGGCGCCGCGGTGCTGCGAGTGAGCCACGGACCGCCGGCGAGTTGCGCGCGCGTGCGGCGCCGATTTGTCGGCGATTCATCGATGCGTTAGCGTGCGCTCAGGCAGCCGCGGCGTCTGCGCCGCACGACTCCGACCCCCTGACCGCGGCGCTCCGCCGCACCGTCATCCCGACCCGAACCCTCGACCATGCGACGCGTCCTCACCGGCATCACGACGACCGGCACCCCGCACCTCGGCAACTACGTCGGCGCGATCCGCCCGGCGATCGCGGCGAGCCGCCGCGACGGCGTCGAATCCTTCTTCTTCCTGGCCGACTACCACGCGCTGATCAAGGCCAGCGATCCCGACCGGATCGCGCGCTCGACGCTCGAGATCGCGGCCTCGTGGCTCGCGCTCGGCCTCGACCCGAAGCGCGTGCACTTCTACCGCCAGTCCGACATCCCCGAGATCCCGGAACTGACGTGGCTTTTGACCTGCGTCACGGCCAAGGGGCTGCTGAATCGCGCGCACGCGTACAAGGCGGCGGTCGACCAGAACCTCGCCGCCGGCGAGGACGCCGATGCCGGCATCACCGCGGGCCTCTACCAGTACCCGGTGCTGATGGCGGCCGACATCCTGCTGTTCCGCGCGCACGAGGTGCCGGTCGGGCGTGACCAGGTGCAGCACATCGAGATCGCGCGCGACATCGCGCAGCGCTTCAACCACCTCTACGGCGCCGAGCACTTCGTGCTGCCCGAGGCCAGCGTCGAGGAGCACGTCGCGGTGCTGCCCGGGCTCGACGGCCGCAAGATGTCGAAGAGCTACGACAACACGATCCCGCTGTGGCTCGACGCGAAGGCGCTGCGCAAGGCGGTGCTCGGCATCGTCACCAACTCGCAGGGGCCCGGCGAGCCGAAGGACCCGGACGACTCGCACCTGTTCCAGATCTACCGCGCCTTCGCGACGCCGGAGGAGACCCAGGCGATGCGCGAGGCCTACGCCGCCGGCATCGCGTGGGGCGAGGCCAAGGAGCGCCTGTCGGCGCTGATCGACCGCGAGCTCGCCGCGCCGCGGGAGCGCTACCAGGCGCTGGTCGCGAATCCGCGCGAGATCGAGCTGACGCTCGAGGAGGGCGCCGCGCGCGTGCGCCAGATCGCGCGGCCGTTCATCCGCGAGCTGCGGCGCGCGGTCGGCCTGCGCGCGCTCGGGCAGGTCGGATCGACGGGTGCGGCTGCCGTCGCGGCGCCGAAGCCGGCCGGCGGCAAGCGCGCCGCGTTCAAGACCTTCCGCGAGCGCGACGGGCGCTTCCACTTCCGCCTCGTCGATGCCGACGGCGAGAGCCTCGCGGTCAGCGTGGGCTTCGCCAGCCCGGCCGAGGCGCGCGCGGCGCAGGACGCGCTGCTCGCGACGCCCGCCGAGCAGCGTCGCCGCGACGCGATCATCGGCGCGCCGTGCGCGGGCGGGGTCCGGGTCGAGCTGATGCTCGCCGCCGATCGGCCGGTCGCGTTCAGCGACGCGCTGCCGGACGCCGACGCCGCGCGCGCGTGCTTCGAGCGGATCGAGGCGGCGCTCGCGGAGATCGCCACCGCTGCCGCTCCGTAGACGCGATCGGCCGTCGTGGGCCACGCAACCGCCGCATGGAACCCTTGATCGGATGCCACGCGGATCGCGAGCTGCGCTCGCTCCTGCGGCAGAGGACCGATTCGACCGTAGGAGCGACCGAAGGTCGCGATGGCGAGGCGCCGCGATGGACTCGGGCGCGCCGAATGCCACGCGGATCGCGAGCTGCGCTCGCTCCT
>PVBP01000021.1 GCA_002995625.1 Lysobacteraceae bacterium
GCATCTTCGTGACTCTCGATCGCGACCTGCGGTCGCTCCTACGGGAGAATGATTTCTGTGGTGAGGGCGAGCGAAGCTCGCGATCCACGTGCGATCCGCCCCACCCGCGTGCATCTTCGTGCCACTCGGTCGCGACCTGCGGTCGCTCCTACGGAAAACCGGTTTCTGTTGTAGGAGCGAGCGAAGCTCACGATCGACACGCGATCCACCTCACCCTCGCTCGTCTCCCCGCTCCGCCATCGCGACCTGCGGTCGCTCCTACGGGAATCCGGTTTCTGTTGTAGGAGCGAGCGAAGCTCGCGATCCGGACCGGCGCCGGATCAGCCGAGCAGCGGCCGCAGCGCGCGAGCGTATCCGGCCGCGAGCCGGGATTCGGCGACGTGGGCACCCGCCTCGACGACGCGGCGGCCGCCAACCCAGGTCTCGCGGACCAGGTTGCGGTTGCCGGCGAACACCAGCGCGTCGAGCACGTCGGCAGGGTCCTTGCCGATCAGCGCCGGCGCGTGGTCCTCGAGCACCAGCCAGTCCGCCCGGTGACCCGGCGCCAGCGCGCCGATCCGGCGGCCGCTGGCCTGCGCACCGCCGACCAGCGCCTCGTGCCACAGCGTCTCGCCGCTCGACGGCCGGTCGGCGCCGGCGACGACGTTGCGCGACAGCGTCGCGAGGCGCTGCCCGTATTCGAGCCAGCGAAGGTCCTCGACCGGCGAGGTCGAGACGTGGCTGTCGGAGCCGACCGCGATCGCGCCGCCGGCGTCGAGAAACGCGCGCAGCGGAAATACGCCGTCGCCGAGGTTGGCCTCGGTGGTCGGACACAGCGCGACGACGGCGCCGGCCTCGGCGATCCCGCGGACCTCGGCGTCGGCGACGTGGGTCGCGTGGACGAGGCACCAGCGCGGATCGACCGCGGCGTTGGCGAGCAGCCACTCGACCGGCCGCGCATCGCGCACGCCGAGGCAGTCGATGACCTCGCGCACCTGCTCGGCGATGTGGACGTGGATCGGCCCCGCCGACGCCACCGGTTCGGCCAGCAGCGCGGCCAGGGCCTCGGGCGGCACCGCGCGCAGCGAGTGGATCGCAAGCCCGGTCGTCCGCGTGTCGCCGTCGGTCGCGCGCAGTCGCGAAACGAGCGCGACGAACTCGTCGAGCGCGTGGCCGAAGCGCCGCTGGCGCGCCGACAGCGGCGCGCCGTCGAACCCGGCGGTCTGGTAGAGCGTCGGCAGCAGCGTGAGCCCGATGCCGACCTCGGCCGCGGCTTCGCCCAGCGCGTCGGCCATCGCCGACGGCGGCGCGTACCGGGTGCCGTCGGGCGCGTGGTGCAGGTAGTGGAACTCGCAGACCGAGGTGTAGCCGTGGCGCAGCATCTCGGCATAGGCCATCGCCGCGATCGCGCGCGTCGCATCCGGGTCGAGCCGCCCGGCGAAGCGGTACATCGTCTCGCGCCAGCTCCAGAAGTCGTCGCCGGCGGGCCCCGCGCGCTCGGCGAGCCCCGCCATCGCGAACTGGAACGCGTGCGAGTGCGCGTTCGGCATGCCGGGAACGACGAAGCGGCCGAGGCCCGGCAACGGCTCGGTGTCGTCGCGGCGCACGTCGGTGATCCAGCCGGCCTCGTCGATCGTGATCGCGACGTCGCGCGCCCAGCCCGACGGCAGGAAGGCGTGGTCGCAGCGGTAGCGGGTCAGCGACATCCTCGAAACCTCACGATCCGGCAAGGCTGGGGATCACGGGCCGGGCCCGGGCCCGGCCGCGCCCTATCATCGGGCGATGATCCCACGGCCGGACCTCGTCCTCGTCCATGCGCGGCTCGCGACCGTCGCGAGTGGTATCGCGCCCGACGTCGTCGAGGACGGCGCGGTCGTCGTGGCCGACGGTCGCATCGAGTGGGTCGGGCGCACCGCCGACCTGCCCGCCACCGCACGCGATGACGCAAGCCTAGAGATCGACGCCGCCGGACGCCTGGTCACGCCGGGGCTCGTCGACTGCCACACCCACCTCGTCTTCGCCGGCGACCGCGCGCGCGAGTTCGAGCGCCGGCTCGAGGGCGAGAGCTACGAGGCGATCGCGCGCGCCGGCGGCGGCATCGCCGCGACCGTCCGCGCGACCCGCGCGGCGGACGCCGAGGCCCTGCTCGCGGCCTCGCTGCCGCGCGCCCGCGACCTCGTCGCCGATGGCGTCACCACGATCGAGATCAAGTCGGGCTACGCGCTCGAAGCCGACGGCGAGGCCCGGATGCTCGCGGTCGCGCGCCGGATCGGCGTCGAACTCGGCATCACCGTGCGCACGACCTTCCTCGGCGCGCACGCAGTCCCGCCCGAATGTGCCGGCCGGTCCGACGCCTGGATCGACGCGGTCGTCGGCATGCTGCCCGATCTCGCGGCCCACGGGCTGGTCGATGCGGTCGACGCCTTCGGCGAGCGGATCGGCTTCACGCCGGCGCAGGTCGCGCGGGTGTTCGACGCCGCGGCCGCGCTCGGGCTGCCGGTCAAGCTCCACGCCGACCAGCTGAGCGACCAGCAGGGCGCGGCGCTGGCGGCGCGCTACGGCGCGCTGTCGGCCGACCATCTCGAGTACACCGACGCGGCCGGCGTCGCGGCGATGGCGGCCGCGGGCACCGTCGCGGTGATGCTGCCGGGCTCCTACTACGCGCTGCGCGAGACGCGACTGCCGCCGATCGAGGCCTTCCGCGCCGCAGGAGTGCCGCTCGCGGTCGCGACCGACCTCAATCCCGGCACCTCCCCGGTGCGCTCGCTCCGGATCGCGATGAGCCTCGCCGCGACCCTGTTCCGGATGACGCCCGGCGAGTGCCTCGTCGGCGCCACCGCGCACGCCGCGCGCGCGCTCGGGCTCGCCGACCGCAAGGGCCGGATCGCGCCCGGCTTCGACGCCGATCTCGTGGTCTGGGATGCGCTCGAGCCCGTCGAACTCTCGTACTGGATCGGCGGGCGTCTCGCGCGGCACGTGCTGGTGGCCGGCCAGGCAATCGATTTCGCGCAATCGGCGTGACCTCCGTCACGCGCGGGTGCCCGCCGCACGCGCAACGATCGCCGCTGCCGGCCACCGATCGGCCGGAACGCCCGACCCGACCTGGAGATCGCGATGGACGCTTCCGCCCGACTCGGCCCGACCCTCGACCGCCACCTGGCGCTCGACGTGCTGCGGGGCTTCGCGCTGTTCGGCATCCTGCTGGTCAACTTCGAGTGGTTCACCCGCGCGCTGCCCGAGATCGTGCTCGGCTCGCAACCCGGTCTGGGCGGCCTCGACCGCGTCGCGGACTTCGCGATCGCGACGCTCGCGACCGGCAAGTTCTACGCATTGTTCTCGATGCTGTTCGGCGCCGGCTTCGCGCTGATGCTCGAGCGCGCGACCGCGCGCGAGGCACCGTTCTGGGGCGCCTACCTGCGGCGCCTCTCGATGCTGGCCGTGATCGGCGCGCTCCACGTCACACTGATCTGGGCCGGGGACATCCTGCTGATGTACGCGCTCGTGGGCTTCGTGATGGTGCTGTTGTTCCGGCGCACGCCGACGACGCGACTGTGGAAGTGGGCGCTGGTCCTCATCCTGCTGCCGCTGCTGTTCGCGGGGCTCGGCGGGCTGGCGGTGGGTCTGGCGCAGATGGACCCGAATGCCGCCGAGGCCATCGCGGCCGAGATGGCCAAGGGTCGCGCGGAACTCGACGCCGCGATCGAGGCCAGCCGCAATGCCTACGCCAACGGCAGCTTCGCCGAAGTGATGGCGCAACGCTGGCGTGACTGGGGATTCGGCGCCTCGCACTTTCTGTTCTGGGTGCCGCCAATCTTGGGGTACTTCCTGCTTGGCCGCTGGCTGCTGGTCACGGGCCGGCTGGCGGACGCCGCCTCCCACGCGGGATGGTTCGCCCGAATGCGGCTGGTCGGCATCGGCCTCGGCCTGCCGCTTTCCGCCGCGGGCGTCTGGCTGATGCTGGGCCAGAACGCGATGCTTCCGACCCCGCGCGTCGCAGGCGCCACGACGCTGCTGTCAGTCGGCGCGCTGCTGCTCTCGCTCGGCTGGCTGTCCTGCGTGGTCCCGGCTGCGCGCGCGCTGGCGTGGCTGGCGCCGGCCGGACGCATGGCGCTGACCAACTATCTCGTCCAGTCGCTGGTCTGGACCTTCGTCTTCTACGGTTACGGGCTCGGGCTGTGGGAGCAGGTGCCGCGCGCAGGGCATCCAATCCTCGCCCTCGGCTTCTTCGCCGTGCAGGTACTCGCCAGCCGCTGGTGGCTCGCACGCTTTCGTTTCGGGCCCGCCGAGTGGCTGTGGCGCCTTGCGACCTACGGTCAGGCCCCGCCGATGCGGGGCCCCGCGACCGCCGGCGCCTGAGCAGAACCAGCCGCCGGCCGCGGCGAGTCAACCCGCCGGCGAAAACGCGAACGGCGGCCCGCGGGCCGCCGTTCGTCTGTCGAGCCGACGCCGTCGAGGGCGTCCGGGGCTCAGGCTTCCTTCTTCGGAGCAGCCTTCTTGGCCGGCGCCTTCCTGGCCGGGGCCTTGGTCGCGGCCTTGGCCGCCGGCTTCGTGGCCTTCGTCACCGCGGTCTTGGTCGCGGCCGGCTTCTTCGCCTTGTGCGGGCGCTTGTTGCCATAGCTCGAAATCGCGATCTTGCCGCGCGTGGTCCGGCGGTCACCCTTGCCCATGGTCTGCTCCGTGATCGTTTTTCTGGCGGAAAGCCGCGCAGCGTAGCAACCCCGGCGCAGCAATGGAACGGGTTGCGCGCCCGGCCGGAGGACTCAGCGGGCGAGCCCGGCACGGGTCGCGCCCGGGTAACCCTCGGCCCGGCGCAGCGCTCGGGAGCGCCAGTGGGCGGCCGCCATCAGGAATCCCCCGGCCGCCAGCCACAGCGCGTGGCCCAACGCCTGTCCGCCGGCACCCGTGACGGACGGATCCGCGTCGTGCGAGTGCGCGCCGAACGCGCCGGCGAGCAGCAGGATCACCGCGAGACCGTACAGGCCCAGCACGTGCCGGCGATCGTGATGCCGGTAGCCGCTTCCGATGACGCCCGCGCCGAACGCGATCGCGAACACCGCGAACGCACGATCGAACGCCGCGCCGTGCAGCGATTCGACCCATGCGAGCGGGCCGATCGAGGCGAGCAGCAGCAGCGGAATCGCGAGGCAGTGCACGGCGCAGGCGGCCGATGCCAGCGCGCCGAACAGGTCGAGGCGACCGCCGGCGCCGACCGGGAGCGAGGAGCGGGCCAGCAGCGTGTGCATGTGCTGATGTTACATGATTACGCTCGATGGACAGACGACGAGCCGCGGCGCCGCTCCCGCATGCCGGGTCCGGGCAGCGTCGATCCCGGACGCTTGCGATATCTTGGCTGCATGGCACGCGATCGGGCGACCGGGACGGGTCGATGCCTGTGGCCTGAGTGCCCGGCCTATGAGTGTTATTCTATAACATCCAGTCCCACCCAATCGAGACGCCATGTCGCATCCCCGCCCCATCGTCGTCGCCATCACGCTCGCCCTGCTCGGCTCCCCCCCGGTCGCGGCACGCGATGCCGCGGCCCCGCCACGCCAGCACGAACGGCCGCTCGAGGAGATCGTCGTCACCGCGCGACCGCTCACCGAGCCCGGCGAGGAGCTGATCCAGCCCTTTGCCGTGCTCGCCGGGGCGACCCTCGAGGATCAGCGCGCCGCGACGATCGGCGAGACCGTGGCCCGGATCCCCGGCGTGCAGTCCTCGTACTTCGGCCCCGGCGTCGGCCGCCCGATCATCCGCGGCCTCGAGGGCGGCCGCGTGCAGGTGCTCGCGGGCGGACTCTCGACGCTCGACGTCTCGACGATCAGCGCCGATCACGCGGTCACGATCGAGCCCTTCCTCGCCGAGCAGATCGAGATCCTGAAGGGACCCTCGACGCTGCTCTACGGCTCGGGCGCGATCGGCGGCGTCGTCAACGTGGTCGACGGGCGGATCCCGACGACCTCGCTCGACGGCGTCGAGGGCCGCGCCGAACTCGGTGGCCACAGCGTCGATTCGAGCCATGTCGCGCTCGCGAAGCTGCGCGCCGGCAACGGGCGATTCGCGATCACCGCCGACGTCGCCGACCGCTCCGGAGAGGATTTCCGCAGCCCTGGCGGTGGTCGGATCGAGAACACCGAACGGCGCGCCCGCACCGGCGGACTCGGCGTCGCATGGACCGGGGACGAGGCCTTCGCGGGACTCTCGCTGTCGCGCCACGAGGGCCGTTACGGCATCCCGTTCAAGCAAGACGACGAGGACGACGATGACTTCGGCCGGCGTGTGCTCGCCAAGGGCGGCGAAGGCAAGGCCGTTGCACTCGACATGGCGCAGACCCGCATCGAGGGACGGCTCGGTCTGCGCGGCGCCGGAGCATTCGACAAGCTCGAGGCCAGCGTCGTCCGCAGCGACTACGAGCATGTCGAGATCGAGCTCGACGACGGTGAGATCGGAACCCGCTTCACCAACGATGCCCACGAGGGACGACTGGTCGGCGAGCTCTCGTCGATCGGGCCCTGGCGCAGCGCACTCGGCCTGCAGTTCGGCACGCGCCGCTTCGCCGCGATCGGCGAGGAAGCCTTCGTGCCGCCGTCACGGTCCTCGGACCTCGGGCTGTTCGGGCTCGCCGAGGCCAGGTTCGAGCCCTGGCGGATCGAGTTCGGTGCCCGGATCGACGACGTCGAAAGCCGGCTGCGCGATGGCAGCCTGACCGCCGGCCATCGTCCGAAGAGCCTCGCGTTCGGTGCGGCGTGGGACTTCGCGCCGGGGTGGCACCTCAAGTTGAACCTCGACCGCGCCCAGCGCGCGCCCTCGCTCGAGGAGCTCTACTCGGATGGCCCGCATGCGGCGACCGCGAGCTACGAGATCGGCGATCCCGATCTCGGCGTCGAGACCGCCCGGCGGGGCGAGATCGCGCTGCATTTCCACGGGGACGGCCTCGAGGCGCGGTTCGCGGCCTACACGAACCGTTTCGCGGACTTCATCTACCTGCGCGACACCGGCGAGTTCTTCGGGGATGGCGATGCGCGGGCGAAGGGTCCCGATGACGAGTTGCCGATCCGCGAGTGGACCCAGGCCGATGCCCGCTTCAACGGATTCGAGGCCGAAGCGAAGGTTCTGCTCGCCGAGGGTCCGGCCGGGCGCTTCGACCTGCGCGGCTACGCCGATCACGTGCGGGGACGCCTGGTCGATGGCGGAAACCTGCCCAGGATCGCGCCGGGCCGGATCGGACTCGGACTCGACTGGTCGCAGGGTCCGTGGCGCGCGGGCCTCGATGCGACGCGCTGGCTGAAGCAGGACCGCGTGGCCGAGGACGAGTCGCCGACGCCGGGCTTCAACCGCGTCGACGCCCATGTGAGCTACGGCTTCGACAGCGCCGGCGCCGAGTGGGAGATCTACCTCGATGCGCGCAACCTGACCGACGCCGATGGCCGGCTGCACACCTCGTTCCTCAAGGACGTGGCGCCGCTGCCGGGCCGGGGATTCGGCTTCGGAGTCCGCGCCTACTTCTGACCGTCGCCGCGCGACGCGGCCGGACCCGCGCCAGGCCGGCCGCGTCGCGGACGTCGATCAGGCGGCGGTGAGGTCCTTGACCGTCGCGGTCGAACCGTTGCGCATCACCGAATCGATGCCACCGTCGCGGGCAGCCTCGGACTGGTACATCTGGCTGATGCCGATGACCTGGTGGTTGGCCGCCTTCAGCGTGAAGTAGGGCCGGCCATCCTTCGCCGACAGGCGCTCGTAGCGCGCCGCGTCCGGGCTGTTCTTCTGCACCGACGCTATGCCATTCTCGGCCGCGGCGCGCGATTCGTAGACCTCGCTGGTCAGGATCACCTCGTGATTGCCGGCCTTCAGCACGAAGCTGAACTGGCCCCTGTCGTTGCGACGCAACTCGAAATAACCCGACATTCGCCTACCCTCCCGAAAACGGTCCGCGCCCGATCGGCGCGTGCCGAGTATGCCGATCGCGCGTGTCGCCGCCCACCGCGGCCGTGCTCCGCGCTACTCCGCGACGAAGCGATACGGCATCGTCGGCGGCACCCGAAACGCGTAGCGGCCGTCATCGAGCCGGCCCGCCTCCCGATACTCGAGCACGCCGTCGGGACCCAGCGACACTTCCGCGTCGATGCCCATCGTCCGACCCGATGCCGCGGTGATGCGACATTCATCGGCGCCGATCCGTCCGACCCAGCCTCCGGCCACCGGCACGAACCGAAGCGCGCACTCCGGCGCATAGCTTCGGAGCGCGGCGCGCTCGATCGCGGCGAAGGCGCCGGGTTCGTCCCCGCGGCCGGCATAGGGCTCCCCGTCGACGAACGCGTGGAAGTCCATCCGCACGACACCGTCGGCGTCGGTCCGGAACGACCACAGGCGCTGGCGCGAGATGTCGCCATCCGGCGCTCCGCGACGCCATTCGAGGTACAGCACCAGGTCACCGACCGCCGGGGCATCGACGCGATGGAACGCCGCGTACTGGAGGTCGAGCCATTCGCCATCGACGCTCGGCTCGACCTTGAGCGCGTCGGGCGCCGCGCGGTACTGGAGCGCGTTGGTCCAGGTGCCGGCCAGCTGGTCGACGAGCTCGCGCGGGGACAAGGCCGCGGACTTCGGCGCGTGCAGCGCCATCAGGACGAGGAGGACAAGGCCCACGTGGCCGGCGCGTGCGTGCGTCATCGACCGAACTCCTGATCCGATCCGGTACCCGATCGTGCCACGCCGCACGCATCGCCGGGTCGAGCGGGGACCGACTGCGGCACGGGCCCGATCCCTGGGCGCCGGGTGGGGCGCCCGACGCGGCGCTATTCCGGCGGTCCGTCCGGGTCGCCCTCGTCGCGCGGACCCGTGATCTCTCCGGACGCCGGCCCCATCTCGTCGCCTTCCATCGTCTCGAGCGGGTCGGCGTCGGGCCGAGGCCGCTCGGCCTCGGCCGCGGCCTTGGCCTCGGTGGTCTCGACCCCGAGATGGTAGGCCGCGAAGCCCGGCAGCACGACCTGGTTCAGCGCCATGCCGATGACGCGGCCCGCGAACGGCGCGGTGACCTCGTGCTCGCGGTTGCGGATCGGGTCGATGACCTTGCCGAGCCGCTGGCCCTCGCGCACCCGGTCGCCGAGCGCGACGCTGCTGAACAGCATGCCGCCCTCGTCGACCCGGACCCACTTCGACTCGTAGAACGTCGCCTGCGGCTCCGACCAGAGCCGGAAATGCGGCGTCATGCCCATCTGGTGCATCAGGGTCTTGATCGCCTGCACGCCGAAGTCGATCTTGTCGGGCTCGAGCCGATACGGCGCACCGACCTCGAAGGTCACGGCCGGGATGTCGTGGTCGGTCGCGGCGAGCCGCAGCATCCCGCGCGAGCCGGGGCTGTGCAGCACCGGCGTCGCGCCGAAGCCGCGCGTGAACGCGAGCACGCGCTCGTTGCGCAGGTCGCCGCGGACCTGCGGCAGGTTCGAACGGTCGAACGAGCCGGTGTGGAAGTCGACCAGCGCGTCGCAATGCACGATCACCTGCCGGAACAGGCTGAAGGCCATCCGCGACGCCGCGCTGCCCTGCGCCAGTCCGGGAAAGAACCGGTTGAGATCCCGACGGTCGGGCAGATAGCGCGAACCTCGGGCGAATCCGAGCAGGTTCACGATCGGCACCGCGATCACGGTGCCGCGCAGGTTCTTCGGGTCGGTGTCGTTGACCAGCCGGCGGACCACCTCGACCCCGTTGAGCTCGTCACCGTGGACGCCGGCGGTCAGGCACAGCCGTGCGCCCGGCTGGGCGCCGTGAAGCACGATCACCGGGGTCTCGACCGTGGTGCCGTCGAAGCTCTCGCCGACCTGCCAGCGGGCCTCGCCGCGGGTCCCTGGCTCGACCGTCGTGCCGAGGATCGTGAGCGGGTGCGGGCCCGGCGGCAGCGCCGCGCGTTCGGCGCGAGCCCGCCAGACCGCGGCCGCGGTCGGCGTCAGGCCCTCGGGCATCACCGGCGGCGATGCCTCGACTTCGACCTCGGCGGGGACCGCCACTTCCGCCCCGCCCACGACCGCTTCGGCCCTGAGCGGACCCGCCGCCGAGGATTCCGACCGAGGGTCCGCGTCGTCGCCCGGGGCGTCGACGGCAGCCGGCGACGTGACCGTGCCCGCGTCGCCGTCCGCCGGAGCCGAGGCCGGCCTCGGCTCGACCGCCGGGCCGTTGCGGCCCGCGACCGGCTCGGCGGCGAGCGGCGGCCGCCGAGCGTCGGTCTCGACCCCGTGCGCCGGCTGCGACGGAGGCCCGCGCTCGCCCCGGACCGGGTAATCCTGCGCGGAGGCCGCGGCCGCGAGCACCGTCGAGGCGACCAGCAGCGCCAGCGGCCGGCAACGGCGCATCGGCTCAGCCACGCCGACCGCCCTCGCGGCAGCGCCTGCAGACCCCGCGCACCTCGAGCGTCTGCGTCCCCGGCAGGAAGCCCAGCCGGCGCGCATCCTCGTCGAGCACCGCCGCGACGCCCGAATCGCAGAGTTCCGTCGCGCTCGCGCAGATGTCGCAGATCAGGAACGGCACCGTGTGGCGGATGCTCGGATGCTGGCAGGTGACGAAGGCGTTGATCGACTCGAGGCGGTGGATGAAGCCGTGCTCGATCAGGAAGTCGAGCGCGCGATAGACGGTCGGCGGCGCGGCCACGCCGCCGCGCTCGCGCTTCAGCGACTCGAGCAGGTCGTAGGCCTTGACCGGGCGGCCGGCGATCGCGATCAGCTCGAGCACGCGTTCGCGGGTCTCGGTCAGGCGCAGCCCCCGGGCGACGCAGGCGGCGCGGACCTCGGCGACCAGCTGATCCGGCGCCTCGTGATGGTGATGGCGCCCGCCCGGCGTCATCCCGCGGGCGACGGCAGCCGCGCCAGCAGGCGCTCGATGCGGGCCAGCGCGCGCGGCTGGCCGGCGAGGAAGACAGTGTGGTCGATCGACGGCGAGACCGCGGTGCCGGTCATCGCGACCCGCAGCGGTTGCGCGACCTTGCCGAGACCCTCGCCGACCGCCTCCGCCGCCCGGCGCAGCGCGGCGTCGATCGCGGGCGGCGACCACTCGGCCCGCGGCACGCCGGCGAGCGCCGCGTGCGCGGCCTCGAGGCACTCGCGCGCGCGCCCGCCCGCGTGCTTGGCGACCGCCTGCTCGTCGTAGGACTCGAACTCCGCGTACCAGACGCGCGCCTTCTCGGCCATCTCGCGCAGCGTGTGGCAGCGGTCGCGCAACGCGACGACCACGTCGGCCGGGTTCGGGCCGGCCGCAGGATCGAGGCCGAGATCGCGCAGCTGCCACTCGAGGTGCGGCGCGATGCGGGCCGGATCGTCGTGCCGCATCCAGTGCTGGTTGACCCAGCGCAGCTTGTCGAAGTCGAAGCGCGAGGCCGACTGGTTGACGTCGCCGACCGAGAACAGCCGCACCATCTCGTCGATCGAGAAGATCTCCTGGTCGCCGTGCGACCAGCCGAGGCGGACGATGTAGTTGAGCAGCGCCCACGGCAGGTACCCGTCGTCGCGGTACTGCATCACGCTGACCGCGCCGTGGCGCTTCGACAGCTTGGCGCCGTCCGGGCCGTGGATCATCGGCAGGTGCGCGAAGGCCGGCAGGGGCGCGCCGAGCGCCTCGTAGAGGTTGATCTGGCGCGGCGTGTTGTTGACGTGGTCGTCGCCGCGGATCACGTCGCTGATGCGCATGTCGACGTCGTCGACCACGACCGCGAAGTTGTAGGTCGGATGCTCGTCCGAGCGCCAGATGATGAGGTCGTCGAGCTCCTCGTTCGAGATCTCGATCCGACCCTTGACCCGATCCTCCCAGGCCACCTTGCCCGTGGTCGGGTTCTTGAACCGGATCACGCGCGGCCGGTCCGGCGGCGGATCGGTTCGGTCGCGCCAGTAGCCGTCGTAGCGCGGCTTGATGCCGGCCGCCTCCTGGCGCGCGCGCATCGCGTCCAGCTCCTCGCGGGTCTCGTAGGCGCAGTAGGCCTTTCCGGCCGCGACCAGCTCCTCGGCGACCTGGCGGTAGCGATCGAAACGCGCGGTCTGGAACACGGGACCCTCGTCCCACCCGAGGCCGAGCCAGTTCATGCCGTCGAGGATCGCGTCGACCGAGGCCTGGGTCGAACGCTCGCGGTCGGTGTCCTCGATCCGCAGCACGAATGCGCCGCCACGGTGCCGCGCCTCGAGCCAGCAGAACAGCGCGGTGCGGGCGCCACCGATGTGCAGGAATCCGGTCGGGCTCGGGGCGAAGCGGGTGCGGCAGCTCATCGCGATCGCGGATCGGAACGGACCCTGTATCGTAGCAGTCACACTGCCGACGGCCGGCCGGGCCGCATCGTCACGGGCAGGCGACTAGGATCGCGCGATGAGCGCGCCGCCCGTCCCTCCCGAACCGCCCGCCCCGATCGCGGGGGCGACGACTGCCCCGACCGATCCAGCCTCCGGGACCGCAGCGGAACCGGTCCGACCGGACGCACCGCCCGGCGACGGCCACGCGCTCCGCACGATGCGCGCGCTGTGGCCCTACGTCTGGCAGTTCCGCGCGCGGATCGGCGTCGCCTTCGTGTTCCTGGTCCTGGCCAAGCTCGCGCTGGTCGGCGTGCCGCTGGTGCTGGCGGACCTCGTCGACCGGCTCAACGTCACGCCGCGCCCCGAGGTGCTGCCGGTCGTGTTCCTGCTCGCCTACGGCGCGCTGCGGCTGTCGGCGACGCTGTTCCAGGAACTGCGCCAGATCGTGTTCGCGCGCGTGATGGCACGCTCGTCGCGGATGGTCGCGCTCGAGGTGTTCCGGCACCTGCACCGGCTGTCGCTGCGCTTCCACCTCGGCCGCCGCACCGGCGCGGTCGCGCGCGACCTCGAGCGCGGCATGGGCGGGATCACCGACCTGCTCGACTGGACGATCTACACGATCGTGCCAACCGTGCTCGAGATCCTGCTGGTGACGGCGATCCTCTGGTACCGGTTCGATTTTGGCTACGTCGCGATCACGCTCGGCGCGCTGGCCGCGTACATGGCCTTCACCTTCCGGATCACCGAGTGGCGGATCGGCTACTACCGCGCCGCCAACGAGGCCGACACCGCGGCCAGCGGGCGCGCGGTCGATTCGCTGCTGAACTACGAGACCGTCAAGTACTTCAACAACGAGGCGCACGAGGCCGCGCGCTACGACCAGACGCTGGTCCGGCTCGAGGACGCCAACGTGCGGAGCCTCAAGAGCCTGTCGGTGCTGAACGTCGGCCAGGCCGGGATCATCGCGGTCGCGCTGACCGCGCTGCTGTGGCGCGCCGCCGACGGCGTCGTGTCGGGCACCACCTCGATCGGCGACCTGGTGCTGGTCAACGCCTTCCTGCTCCAGCTCGCCGCGCCGCTCAACTACCTCGGCATGGTCTACCGCGAGGTCAAGCAGGCGCTCGCGAACATCGAGCGCATGTTCGCGCTGCTCGACGAGCCCGAGGAGGTGCGGGACGCCCCCGATGCGATCGACTGGACGCCGCGCCCGGCCACGGTCCGCTTCGAGGGCGTGCGCTTCGGCTACGACCCGCGGCGCCAGGTCCTGCACGGCATCGACCTCGAGATCCCGGCCGGGCGCACGGTCGCGGTGGTCGGCCCGACCGGTTCGGGCAAGTCGACGCTGGCGCGCCTCCTGTTCCGCTTCTTCGACGTCACCGGCGGCCGGATCACCGTCGACGGCCACGATCTCCGCGCGCTGACGCAGGACTCGCTGCGCCGGGGCATCGGCATCGTGCCGCAGGACTGCGTGCTGCTGAACGACACGATCCGCACCAACGTCGCCTACGGCCGGCCCGATGCGAGCGATGCCGAGATCGACGAGGCCGCCCGAGCGGCGCGGATCGACCGCCTGATCGCGACGCTGCCCGACGGCTGGGAGACCCCGGTCGGCGAGCGCGGCCTCAAGCTCTCCGGCGGCGAGAAGCAGCGCGTCGCGATCGCGCGCACGATCCTGAAGGACCCCGCGATCCTCGTGCTCGACGAGGCAACCAGCGCGCTCGACACCGCGACCGAGCGCGAGATCCAGGCCGAGTTCGCCGAGCTCGGGCGCGGCCGGACCACGCTCGTGATCGCGCACCGGCTCTCGACCGTGGTCGACGCGGACCGGATCGTCGTGCTCGACGCCGGCCGCATCGTCGAATCCGGCACCCACGTCGAGCTGCTTGCCGCCGGCGGCCGCTACGCGGCGATGTGGGCGTTGCAGCAGGAAACGGGTGGCGAGGACGGCGCGCCGGCCGACGCCGGCGCGGCCACGTCCATCTGAGGCCACGTCCGGCACCGCCGGTTCAGCCTTCGATCGAGGGACCCTCGGCTATCCTCCGGCGCTTCGCCCCCTGGATCCGGAGTCCACCATGCTGCGTTCCCTGATGCTCGCCGCCACCCTCGCCTTCGCCGGCGCCGCGATCGCCGACGAGGCCACGCCCGCCGCGCCGAAGGCCGAGGCCAAGCCCGCCGCCGCCAAGCCCGCCGAGAATCCGCGCGTGCTGATCAAGACCAGCATGGGCGACATCACGGTCGAGCTGTTCCAGAAGGAGGCGCCGGTCACGGTCAAGAACTTCCTCGACTACGTCGACGAGAACTTCTACGACGGCACGATCTTCCACCGCGTCATCAGCGGCTTCATGATCCAGGGCGGCGGCTTCGACAAGAACCTGCGCCAGAAAGGCACCCGCAACGCGATCGAGAATGAGGCCACCAACGGGATGAAGAACAAGCGCGGCACGCTCGCGATGGCCCGCACGATGGACCCGCACTCGGCGACCTCGCAGTTCTTCATCAACGTCGTCGACAACCCGTCGCTCGACTTCTCGAGCCCCGCCGACGGCCGCACCTGGGGCTACGCCGTGTTCGGCCGCGTGGTCGAGGGCATGGACGTGGTCGATGCGATCAAGGCCGTGCCGACGACGATGCGGAACGGCATGGGCGACGTGCCGGAAACGCCGGTCGAGATCGTCTCGGCGCGCCGCGTCGAATAAGGCTCTCCGCAATCCGGGCCGGCACCGGCCGGCCCCACCGACCGTCGATGGCGGTCCTCCTCGCCTCCGACCTGCACCTCGACCCGGCGCGTCCGGAGCCGGTCGAGGCCTTCCTGCGTTTCCTCGCCGGCCCTGCGCGCGAGGCCGAGGCGCTCTATCTCCTCGGCGACCTGTTCGAGGCGTGGGTCGGCGACGACGATGACGATCCGATGCCCGCCCGCGTGGCCGCGGGCCTCGCCGCGCTCGCGCAGGCCGGCGTCACGATCTGGTTCCAGCGCGGCAATCGCGATTTCCTGATCGGGCCCGACTTCGCCGCGCGCTGCGGCGTGCGGCTGCTCGGCGAGGCCGAGGTCCACGAGCTTGGCGGCGTGCCGACCCTGCTGATGCACGGCGACCAGCTGTGCACGCGCGATCTCTCCTACCAGGCCTTCCGCCGTCAGGCCCGGGACCCGGACTGGCAGCGCCAGCTGCTGGCGCAGCCGCTCGCCGCGCGCCGCGCGCTGGCCGCGACCGCCCGCGCCGAGAGCCGCGCCCACACCGCCGCGGCCGCGGCCGAGATCATGGACGTCGAGCCCGAGGCGGTCCGCGCAGCGCTCCACGCGCACGGCGTCCGCCGCCTGATCCACGGCCACACCCACCGACCAGCGATCCATCGCTTCGCGCTCGGTGACGCCGACGCCGAACGCATCGTGCTGCCGGACTGGCATGCCCGCGCCGGCTGGGCGGTGGTCGACCGCGACGCCATCACACTGGTCGAGCAGTCTCTCTAGGGAAGGTCTGGACAAGTCCATCCCGGACTTGCCAGCCCTCCCGGCGGAATCTCTGAGACGATCAGAGCGACCCTGGCGACGTCAACGCGTTGGGCTGCCCGGTGATCGAACGAGGTGTCGCCCGCCCCAACGGTCTTGCTCGCGCCCTTCCCCGTGGCCGGTCACGCCCAGTCGACCTGATCGGGGACCGCCACGAGGCCCGTCGCCCCCACGCACCACAGGCTGGTTCCATCAAGCATCGAAGACCGCTCGGTCAACCGGCTCGCCAGCAGCGCCTGGTCGGCGACGGGAGGCACCCAGGCGAAGCGTTGAATCGAGGGATCGCCCGCGGGCGCAAGCTGCTGTGTTCGATCGATCTCCAGCAGCATCCGGACATCGCCGGCGACCCAGGTGGCCACCCGTACGTGCATCACATGCAGTGCACTCCAGCGCGCATAGTCGGCCAAGGCTGGATGGCGACGATCGCCAGCGGAACGGGCGAGGTGCAGCTCGATCTCGACGCGATCGACCGAACCGTCGACGGCGCGCTGCACCGAAACGACGGCGCGGCGCACCGCGGGCGGAGAGACGCCATCCGGTTCGAGGCCCACCCGTGCGCCGTGCGGGTCGATCTCGCTGCGCACGTGGACCAACCCCGTGAGGGTGATGGATTGGGTGGGGTCCGACAGCGCCCGAAGGCGCACGGGCCGCTCGACCGCGTCCAGCGGCCCGTTCTTGTCGTCCCGCTTGTCGGCCCACAGGGCGATCCAGCCCAGTTGCGGCACGAACCGCAGTCGCAGACGCGCGCGCGGGTGGTAGCGGGACGGGCGCGTCTCCACTCGGGCGACACCTGCGATGTCGTCGAGGCGGCCGCTCAGCAGCTGCCGAGCTGCCCGGACCGCTTCCTCGGAGCTGATCCCCGGTCGCGCGGACGCCGTTTGCCCGTCCAGCACGCGCGACAGCGCGCCGAAATCCAGCTGCCGGTGGCTGATGCGGAGTGCTCCGTCGGCATCTTCCCAGACCAGCGCCTCGATTTGCCTCGCATCGAGCCCACCCGCGTTCAGCTTGCCGATCAGATAGCACTGGACCCGCGAGTTGACCCGCTGCAGCACGCCGAAGTGGGAGAACGCGCGGTGCACCCGCGTCGCCGGCGCCGTGGCGACGAATCGCCAGGGATGGGCATAGGCCTCGCGCCGCGCCGCGAACCGCGGCTCCTCCCGGAGCTGCTCGACGGACGGGACTTCCTGGCCATCGCAGGGCAGCAGCCGCTGTGTCCAGAACCCGGCAACGCTCGCGCCATCGATCTCGGTGGCGCCGGCCAGCATCAACGTGGCGTCGCCGCGCAGCGACAGCGTCGACAGGTCGACATGCGGCGCAGGCGGCGGATTCCCCTCCACCACCGCTGGCGCCGGCAATCCGCGCCGCCGCCAGGTCTTGTCCATCGTGCCCCACGCCCAGTGGATCGAGTACAGCTCATGCTGGCCCGTTTCGGGCGCGACCCCACTGACGACGACATGCTGCCGCGCGGCGACCATCCTGCTCCAGGGCCGCAGGTGTCCGCGCTGCATCGGGCAGAAGTAGCGATCGCCGTCGAAAGGATGGTCGGGGTGGTACTCGTGCTCGTGGATGCTGATCTCGCCCACGATGGGTTGGAAGGGCGAGGTGAAGTCGCGGTCGTAGATGTGCAGCAGGCGCCAGCGCTCGGTGAATGCGAACTGCTCGTCTGCCCACAGGACCGCGTAGGCGTCTGCGAGTTGACCCGCGGCGATCTCGGCGTCGGACTTGAGTTGCACCAGCTGGTAGTAGATGCAGGTGCCATCGAGCCAGCCGCCGTAGTCGGCGATCGCGCCATTGGCGTACTGGTACGCGGACAGGAAGTGGGGCGATCCGAACAGCCACGATCGCGTTTCCGCCAGCATGGCGCCGAACACTCCGCCGGTTCCCTCGAGGGAGTTGGCCTCGCCGCCGAATGGCGGCGTGTGCTGCTCGTGCAGGTGCGATACCCCGACCGCGAGGTCGAGCACACGGTGGTATCGGATCGAGCGCCGCGCGACGTCGAAGGACAGCCGCGGCAGGGGGACGGGGCCGCCGGTCCGAAAGCGCAGTCGGGGCAGGTTGGACCGGTAGACCACATGGTCGTAGGTCGGGTAGCCCCTCGGTGGATTCGGCGTATCACGGCGCGGACGGCCGTCGACCCGGGTCCAGATCATCGGCGCGAACCACATGTCCATCAGATCGATCGAGATCGCGCCCGCTCCGAACAGCCAGCGGAAGAGTGGAAAGCGCTCGGTCGCGAGGTGGCGTTCGTCGTCGCCGGGCACCGCCACGTGGACCAGTCGATGTGCTGGATCCGCATCGGGGCGACCCACCTCGGGGTCGAGCTTGAAGAAGGACTGCGGCAGGTGCAGCGGTGGCCCGGGCGCCGGGTCGTGCACGTACGGGTGGGCGAGCAGGAGGATGTAGATCGCATCCGAGCCGGCGACCTTGCCGATCAGCCGATCGCCGCCCGCAGCAACCATGTCGAACCGTGGCAGCTCCGTCAGCCAGGTTCCGAGCCGCGCGGCGTCGAATGAGACGGCCGGCGCGCCGGCCGTGATGGCTGCCGCCGGCGCGAATGGCGGGTAGTCTGCCGGCGTGCGGCTCAGCGGGCGACTCGCCGGACCTTCGGTCCGGATGGTCGGCACGCCGTTGGGATCGAGTTCGACCTCGACGTGGATGCCCTCTTCGTCGTAGGCACGGACGCTCGCGGCATTCCCGGCACGAAGCAGCAGCGCGATGCTGCGGGTCGAGGCGGTCCGGCGCGGCACGGACGGCACGTCGCGCGTCACGCTGTCGACGATCGGCCAGTAGCCAGTCCTGTTGCGCCCTGTCAGCACGCCGACGAGGTTGTCAAGCCCGAGGGCCATCGAGCGCAGGATCGTGGTGGCGATCCGGACGACTTCCTCGGCCACTTCGGTCGCCGTGCAGACCAGTTCCCGAACGGTCCGCACGACGGTGGTCCAAACCTCTTCGACGGAGACGACGATGCTGCATACCCATCGCGCCGGGTCCCACCACGCGCGCGTGGCGCATTGCTGTCGCCGGCGCTCGATGCGTTGCCGCTCGCGGACGGATCGCTCGTGGTTCTCGTATCGGCAGCGTTCGCCGCTCATGCCAGCTGTTGCTACGGGAACTCGAAGCCGTTCGAGAACATGGGATCGGGCAAGGGATCGCAGCCGCCGCTGGGCACGTTGAGGACCTTGAGCGCAAAGCGACCGTCTGCGGAGCTTGCCTCCGGCAAGTAGCGCGCGGTCGCCTCGAGCGCAAAGCGGCCACAGGCGCTCACGGCAATCGGCCGCAGTTCGGCCTCGAGCGTGAAGCGCGCGGGCTGATCGACCGGCTCCGTCGCGAGCGCCGCGTGGTTTGGTGACACGAGCAGAGCGACGAGCAGGGCATGGGATCGACGCTGGCGCATGTCAGCGCTCTCTGGTCAGGCGTTCGCCGAGCAGCGACTCGAGGCGATCGATCCGAGCGCGCAACGCGGCGTTCTCGGCGGACAAACGGTCCTGCCCGACTCGAAGTTCGCCGTTTTCGGCCCGCAGCGCCTCCCGCTCCGCCTCGAGCTTCGCGTTCAGTCCCTGGATCGCCGCCAGCGCCACGCCCGAGGCGTCTACCGAGCCGATGTATCGCGCGTCAGCGCCAAGCCCGAACGCCGCATGGAAATCCTCCGCCGTCGGGCCGAGATGCCGCACCGTCTCTTCGCCGCGATAGCTCCACGTCGTCACCGGCAACCGCAGCACCCCGGCCAGCACCGCGCCCGCGTCGATCGCCTCGAAGGCCTGCTTGAAGTGCCGGCTCGAGGCGTTCGTCCACACCCCGGTAATGGTCAGGTGCGCGCCGTTGCCGTTGCCGGTGTTGGTGCCAACCTGGATCGCCTTGTCGAGATCGGCATTGAACGGACCGCGGGCCAGGCTCAGCGAGCCGGTCTCGCTCAACTGGAACCGCGTCGTGTTGCCACCGGTACGCATCTGCACGCGGCCCTCGGAGCCGATGGTCAAGGTGCTGCCAGGGAAGGCGGTGATGGAGCCGCGTAGCCCGTTGGTGTCGTTGAATGTCACCGTCGTGTTGCCGGTCGGGTCCGAGCGCATGCGGACGACTGCAGTCCCAGTATCGGAGAACAGTGCGGTGGCGCCGCTGAGGCTGCCATTGACATGCAGTGCCGCCTCCGGTGCGTTGGTGCCGATGCCGGCGCCACCGGCAGCGCGGACAAGGAACTGATTCGATCCGGTCGAGACGAAGGCGACGGTCTGACTGTCTGCCCAGACGAAGGTACCGGCATCTCCTCCGCCCCCGGGATAGGTGAGGCCACTGCAGCTGGTGCCTGCGCCGGGGTCCACCGCGGGTCGCACGATGGCCCTGCGCCCGCCGGCCCACGAGGAGTCACCGCCGGCGCAGTTGCTCTGGCCCCCAGTGACCGTGCTGGCCAGGCCTCTGGCATTGTTGAACTGGCCGCCGCCCACGGTGCTCTGCTGGCCGCTTGAAACATTGAACTGTCCCCCGGAAACGGTGCTGCCGGTGTTGACCGCGTCGTTCGACAAGCCGCCGGCGACGGTGCTGATCAGGCCGCTGGCGACGTTTTCCCGCCCGCCGCTCACCGTTGCGTCCGTTTGAACATCGACCCCGCCAAGATTGTCTCCCGCGCGATTGCCGCGGCCACCACCGACGGTGCCGAAGTTGTCGGTCACGCGGTTCGGGAAGAACTCCACCCCGCCACCGCTGATCGTCGCACCCTGCACGTTCGCCGACGCCGAGTTGCTCCCCAGGCCGCCGATCAGGTTCGGGCTGCCCTCGGTCGGTTCGATCCGGACTACCCGACGGTTGTTGACGCGAAGCAGCAGTGGTTGGTTATCCGTGGTGCCGAGGAAGTTCGTCACCTGATTGCTTCCCGAGTCGCCCGTCGTGCTCCAGCACGCCCCGATCAGCGGCGCGGCGATCGCCTTGCTGCGCCCCGGGATTCCCGCGAACACCGGCTCGCCCGCGCCGCGCACCGCGACCTCGAGCCACACCTGATCGCTGGTGACCAGCGGCAGGTCGACCTCGACCCGGAAGCGACCATCGACGACCTCGACCCCCTCGAGCGTCACCGGCGCGGCCAGCGTGGTGCCCTGCGCCTCGTGCCCAAAGGCGGCGAGCTTCAGGTCATAGCGCCCGTTGGCCGGCCGGCCGGCGTCGTCGAGGCGGCCTTCGTAGACGAACTGGGCCGCGATGCTGGCCGGCGCACACAGCGCAAGCGAGGCCGCCAGCAGATGACGGTTGATCCGGGTTCCCATGGCGGCTCCTTGATCGTGGTTGCGGAACGACCTCGCGGCCCGACCGGGTCGCGGAACGAGACGGGTTGGCGCGTTGCGTCGGCAGCGGTGGTCTCGAGCGGCCGCACGACATGCCCCTGCACATTTCCCCGAGGCAAGGTTGAACCGTCGACGGGTTGGCCGCTACCCCGAAACTGGGGGGGGTGAACAGCGCCGAACGTGAACGCGACCCACCGGGAGCCAGCACACGTCGCCTTGCCCCGGCGGATTCGGGGCGCTTGCGGATGCAAGCCGGGCGGCAGCCATGGCGCCGTCGTCGGCAACCCTCGGACGCATCTGACTACGGGCGTGGCGGGCCGGATGCAGCGGACACCAACGGCACGACCAGTTCGATCCTCGTCCCGCCCGGACCCGATTCGATCGCCAGCGAAGCCCCGATCGCGGCAGCGCGTTCGCGCATGTGCACGAGCCCACGGCCGGCTCCTTCCAGGGCGCCACCGCGGCCATCGTCGACGATGCGAAGGGCCAGCGCGTGGCCGTCCCAGGTGGCCCCGATCGCGACCTTGCCGGCGCCGGAATGCCGGAGCGCGTTGCCGATTGCCTCCTGCGCGATCCGCAACACATGGAGCACGACCGACGGCGGCACCGGTGGCAGATCCGGCAGGTGCGCGGTGTGCCAGCGCAGCTCGACCGGCGATCCGGCGGCAAGCCCCTCGGTCCGGCTGCGCAGCATGCCGAGCGCGACCGAGAGGTCGGCGCAGGCCGGATCGAGCGAATCGATCATCAGCCGCAGGTCGTCGAGCGTGCGCCGGATCTCATCGGCGAGCGTCGCGCCGTCGAGTCGGCCGGCGCGGGCCTGGGTCATCAGCGCGACCAGCTGTCCGCCGACGCCATCGTGCATGTCGCGCATGATGCGCTGGCGTTCTTCGGCCAGCATCCGGGCCGATTCGGCTTCGCGGCGCAAGGCGAACTCCGCGGTCAGCTCGCGCGTGCGGTCGGCCAGGGCGATCCCGAGGCGTTCCTGCGAGCGCTCGGCCTCGCGAAGGGCTTCGAGCAGACGCACGATCAGCGCGACGAACATCAGCCCGAGCAGATACAGGATGCCCCAGTGCAGCAGGAAGGCGATCGCGGGCCAGTGCTGCCGCAGGTTCGCCTCGAGGCTGTCCGAGAGCCCCAGCACCAGCAGCAGGCCGACGCCGCCGACCGACCAGCGCGGATCGGTGAGACGCCTCGCATCGCGCCCGGCCCACCAGCGCATCCCGAGGTCGACCAGCAGGATCAGCAGGATCAGACGACCGGCCAGGTCCGCGAACCGGTCGAACGGCGCCGGCATCCATGGGCCCGTGGACCAGAGCACGCCGGCCGCGATGCAGAGCGCGAAGGTGCGCGGGCTGCGAAGTCGGCCCAGCTCGATCTCGGACATCCGGATGAAGGCCGCCAGCGAGAGTGCCAACCCGATCAGCCCCAGCGTCGCCCAGTAGTGCGACGGAAGCGGCCGCCAGGTCGTTGCGAACACCGACACGTACGTGGCGGACAGGACCATCGCGAGCGCGTACCAGCGAAGCGACGGATTCGCCGGCCCCGCGGCGGCAATCGGCAGCAGCAGGATCAGCAGCAGCACCATCGTCACCAGGGTGACGCGGGCGCCGCCCTGCTGGAGCTCGAGGTGGCGCCGATGCCAGGCCTCCAGGAGATCCTGCGGCCCGAGATAGGCACGCCGCAACAGCACCGGGGCGTTCGTCGTATCGCGCGTGCGCAACTCGATCCGGACGTGGTTCTCGCCGGCGCGCAACAGGCCGCTGCCGACCGGCACCAGGATGGGTTCGAGGCGATGGGTCTGCTGCGAAAGCACCGGCAGATCGCGAACGCGGACGCCGTTCAGGTCGATCGCGACGTCCTGGTGCGCGCCTTCGACCATCACCGCATGGCCTTGAGGCTCCCCGCCGTCGAGCACGACCGTGGTCCGGTAGTCGACGACGAGGCAGGTCAGGGACCGGTCCAGGAACGAGTCGGCCCAGCGCATACCGCCCGGAACCGCGTCCGGATCGCATCCGCTGACCACGCCGCCCTTCAGACCATGGGCGGCGATGTCGGGGACCCGGTTCGCCCAGGCCAGCAGCAGCACGAGCAGCACGGGAACCAGCCACCATCCGTTCGCGCCGAGGCTGCCGAGCCGTCGCCGCCACGCGCCGGCGCCGCGTCGTCGGGTGGATTCAGCGTCCGCCGACGCCACCGACCAGACCCAGCTGCATCGCCTCGTAGACCGCCTCGGCGCGGCTATGCACGTGCAGCTTCCGATACAGCTCCTTCGCGTAGCTCGCGACCGTGTTGTACCGGAGGCCCAGCACCTCGGCGACCTCGTCGTAGGACAGGCCCTTCGCGATCAGGCGCAGGATCTCGGTTTCACGCGGCGTCAGCCCGGTGTCGCCGACGGCAGTGACCGTCGCCGGTTGCTTCAGTCGTCGCATCAGGTGCACGGCGATGCTGGGCGACAGCGGCGCCCCGCCTTCGAGCACCTGGTGGATCCCGGCCAGCATGCCCGCGTCGGTCGAATCCTTGAGCAGGTATCCGGCTGCTCCGGCCTCGATCGCCGCGAGCACGCTCGACTCATCGCCCATCACCGAGATCACCAGCACCTCGGTGCGCGAGCCCGACTTCGCCACCTGCTGAATCAACCGCAATCCGTTGCCATCCGGCAGACCGAGATCGAGCAGCACGAGGTCCGGCGTTTCGCGCTCGACCACCAACAGTGCGTCCTCGAGCAGTCCGACCGCCGCGACCAGCGAGAGGGTCGGATCCGAGCCGATCACGTCGGCAAAGTGCCTGCGCGTGCGCGCCTCGTCCTCGACCACGAGCACGCGGGTGGTGGTCTCGTTTCCGTTGCCGGCTGGCCTCGGTTGCATGTGCCACCTCCTCCCGGTTCGCTGGCGATCATCCTGCGACCGAGGCCGTGCGGCCACCCTGAAACTGGGGCCCTACCGGGTCGCCTTGCCGTCAACGGACCTCGCGATCAGCGCGCGGGCCCTTTCCGACCAGTCCGGACTGGCCGAATCGGCGCGCGAGAACACCGCAAGGGCGGATTCGGCGTGACGCCGGGTCGCCTCGTGATGGCCGGCGACGAGCGCGACCTGCGCCGCGCCAAGGTGCACGTGGCCAAGCCCGACATAGTCCGGCGCGAAGCCGCGCTCGGCCAGCGCGACGGCCCGGCTGGCCTCCTTCCATGCCCGGTCAAGCTCACCGCGTTCGGCTCGGATGCGCGCGGCGTTGATCAGCGGGCCGGCCAGGTCGGCATTCTCGGTCCCGAAAGCCGCCTCGCGCACCGCGACCGCGCGATCGAACAGCGCCAGCGCCTGGTCCGCGCGGCCGAGGTCTCGATAGACCAGCGCGAAGTTGTTCAGCGCCACGGCCAGCGCGACGGTGCGCTCCGGCAGGGCCTGCTCGAGCATCGAGATCGCCTCGCGATAGGTGCGCCCGGATTCCTCGAGGCGACCGGCGCCCTGCAGGGCGCTGCCGAGGTTCTCGAGCCGCGGCCCGAGCACGCCGGGCGGCAAGCCCAGCGCCCGCGCGCCGGCCACCGCGGCCTCCGCGTGGACGATCGCCTGCTCGTACCGGCCGAGATCGCTCATCAGCGCGGCGAGGTCGTTCTCGACTTCGCCGGCCTGGCGCGCCAGCGACGGATCGGCGGCGTAGACCGCGAGCGCCGCCCGATAGCCGGCCTCGGCCTGGTCGGTGCGGCCGCGGGTCCATGCCAGCAGCGCCCGCGCCTGCAGCACCTCGGCATGCCCGGCCGTGCCCTCGCGGCGCAGCGCCAGCGCGCGCGCGAACTGGGCGTCGGCTTCATCGAGGCGCATCAGGTTCGTGTACGCAAGACCGATGGCGTGGCGGACGTCCGACTCGCTGTCGGGCTGCCCCGCGAAATGCGCCGGGATGCGCTCGACCGCCTGTCCGATGGCCTCGATCAGCGTCGGCTCGCGGCCACTGGCGACCGGGTTGGCACGGGTGAGCAGTTCGAGCAGGAAGGCGTTCGAGGCTTCGGCGCGCGCGGCCGCGGCGGTCGCGACCCGCGCCTGATGCGCGGCGACCGCGAGCCCCGCCGCGAGCGCCACGACGGCGGCACTGGCCGCGGCGACCGCGATCCGGTTGCGACGCACGAAGAGTCGAGCCCGGTACAGGCGATCGCCGGCGCGCGCCGCGACCGGCCGATCGGACAGCCAGCGCTCGAGGTCCTCTCCGAAGGCGCGTGCGCTCGGGTAGCGGCGTTCGACATCCACCGCCAGCGCCTTCAGCAGCACCCGGTCGAGATCGCCATCGAGCTGCCGTGTCCACGTCGTGATCTCGACGGGGCGCAGCGCGAGCGCTTCGGCGTCGAGTCGTGCGCTCGGGCGACTGGGGACCTCGGTGCGCCGGCGCCGTTCGCTCACCGACAGCGTGCGCCCCGGATCCTCGACCGGCAGGCGCCCGGCCAGCAACTGGAACAGCACCAGCCCGAGCGCGTAGACGTCGGACGCGATCGTCAGCGGCCGACCGTCGAGCTGCTCGGGGCTGGCGTACTCCGGGGTCAGCGGCCCGACCGCGGTCGCGGTCAGGCCGGGCGCCGGATCATCGAGCGACTTCGCGATCCCGAAATCGAGCAGCTTGACCTGGCCCTCCCCGGTGACCAGGACGTTCGAGGGCTTGAGATCCCGGTGCAGGATCAGCGCGCGGTGCGCATGGTCGACCGCCTCGATGACGTCGAGGAACAGCCGCACCCGGGCCCGGACGTCGAGCCCGCGGCCCCGACACCAGCGGTCGATCGGCTCGCCATCGACGTACTCCATCGCGACCCAGGGTCGGCCGTCGTCCTCGCTGCCGCCGTCGATGATCCGTGCGATGCGCGGGTGCTCGAGGCGGGCCAGGAAACGGCGCTCCGCCTCGAAACGCTCGGTGGCCAGCGCACCGCCCAGGCCGACGGCGAGGCGCTTGATCGCGGCGCGCTGGACGAAGCCCTGTTCGTCGCGCACCGCCTCGAAGACCTCGCCCATGCCGCCGGCGCCGAGGCTGCGGACGATCCGCCAGCCACCAATCTGCTCGGGCATCCGGCGTCGGAGGTCGGGCTCGAAGCGTCCCTGGCTTGCCGAGTGCGCCTCGAGCAGCGCCAGGGTCGCGTCCGCGAGTTCGCGATCGCCGGCTGCCGCCGTTCGGATGTGGGCGACGCGCTCGGGCACCGGCCGGTCGAGGGCCGCCTCGAGCAAGGCCAGCGCGCGGGAGTCCAGATCGCTCACGACAGCCGCAGGTGCAGGAAGGCCCGCGCGACCTCCCAGTCGCGCAGCGCGGTGGCGCGGGAGATCCCCAGCAGCTCCGAGATCTCGTTGACCTCGAGCCCGCCGAAGTAGCGCAGTTCGACGACCCGCGCCTTGCGCGCGTCGATCGCCTCGAGCTGGACCAGCGCCTGTTCGAGCGCGAGCGCATCGAGGTCGGCCGTGCCGCCCGCCACCGCGTCCAGCGCCGACAGCGTCACCGCCTCGCCGCCGCCACCGCGCTTGTCGGCGAGTCGGCGGCGCGCATGGTCGACCAGCACCTGGCGCATCCGCCGCGCGGCGAGCCCGAAGAACTGGCTGCGATCCGCCGGCGCCGCGCTGCGGGCGTCGAGCCGGAGCCAGGCCTCGTGGATCAGGTCGGTCGGGGTCAGCGTGTGGCCGACACGCTCGCGCCGCAGGTGCTGCTCGGCCAGCGCGTGGAGCTCGTCGTAGACCAGTCGGGCCAGCGCGGCGTCGGCGTCGCTGTCCCCGTCAGCCCGCCGGCGCAGCAGTCGCGTGATTGGACCCTCGTCCACCCTTGCCTCCGCCGGCTTCCTGACAGGCTGTCGGGAAACGCACATCCTTCGCGCTTCGCAAGTCGCGAGTCCGACGGATGTCCGAACTCGCTCCCGCGGATCAGGCCCCTGGGTGCCTGCTCCGTGCGCGATCCGACCCTGGACCGCCCTCGCGGGGTGTACTTCGACACCCTGCCAGCTGGCCGCAAACCCGCCAGGTCCATGCAGCATCGGGGGGCCATCTTGCGCCAGACGGGATATCGGTTCAGTCGGAGTCGAACCCGTGCCCGGCACGCTGCCCATCCGACCGCTCCTGCTCCCGGCCCTCGCCGTGCTCGCCCTGACCTGCCTCGAGGCCAGCGCCACCATCCGCGGCACTCCCGGCGACCTGATCCTCCGCGATGGCTTCGAGGCTGGCGCCAACCTGCCACCCGTGGTCGATGCCGGTCCCGACCAGTCGTTGGCGCTCGAACCCGGTCCACGAATGGCGACGACGACCCTCGCCGGCAGCGTCACCGATGACGGCCAGCCTGCCGGGAGTCAGGTGCGCACGCGCTGGGCCGTGGTCAGCGCGCCGTCCGGCGTGCGGATGGGTTTCGAGCCCGGTGGTCCCGGTGGGACCACGCCGGGCATCGACCTGCTGTCGCCCACCGTTCGCTTCGGCGAACCCGGGACCTACATCCTGCGCCTAGACGCCACCGACGGCGCGCTGACCGCGAGCGACACCGTCACCGTCACGGTGGCGCCCGCGCCGAACGCGCCACCGCTGCTCGGCGCGCTGCCCTCGCAGACCCGGCCAATCGGCACCGCGCTCGACCTGATGCTTCTGGCTTCGGATCCGAACAGCGGTGACACGCTGACCTGGACCCTGGTCTCGGGGCCCGCCGGCGCGACGCTGGAGGGGAGCAGCGGGCGCCTGCGCTACACCGCCAACGCGGTGGGCTCGTTCCCGTTTACCGTGCGCGTCACCGATGCCGCCGGCAGCAGCGACGAGGGCAGCTTCACGCTGACCGTCGTCGCCGCCAATCGCCCACCGCGCATCGAGGGTCCGGCGCGTATGCACTTCCCGGTCGGCGCCGAGCGCACGGTGCCCGTGTGGGTCAGCGATCCGGACGGCGACGCTCCGCTGACGCTTACCCTGGTGTCGGGTCCTGCCGGAATGGCCGTGGTCGGACACGCCCTGCGCTGGACTGCCGGTCCGCCGCTCGCCGGTCCCACGGTGGCCAAGCTCCGCGCGAGCGATCCCTCGGGCGCCACCGACGATGCGCTGGTCGAGCTCGTGGTCCGCGGCAACACCCCGCCCGTGGCGCGGAACGACCACTACGAGGTCACCCTGGGCCAGACACTGGCCGTCGCCGCCCCCGGCGTCCTCGCCAACGACAGCGAACCGGATGGGGAGGCGATGTTCGCGATCGACATCGGGCCGCCGAGCGCCGGCAGCCTGAACCAGTTTGGCGCCGACGGCGGCTTCAGCTATTCGGCGCCGGCGCAGATGCCGACGCCGGCCTTCGCGATGACGCCGCGCTGGGTCCTCAACGACGTCAACCTGATGGCGACGCCGCTGGTCGCCAGGCTGTCCGGATCGCACGCGCCGGAGATCACCTCGCACCGGATGAACATGATTCCGATCACCCTGAACGGCGCGAACGGCACCCCGCGGGGCGACTGGCCCTTGCCCACGGCATGCGGCGCGCTTTGGCTGGACTACCACGAGCACGGCGATGCACTCGGCAACGTCGACGACGATCCAGCCGGAAGCATCGAACGAGTGCGCAACTGCGACGGTGTCCGTCTCGTCGCCTACGGTGCCAATGGCGCCACGCGCTGGGTCAGTCCCAGCCTGCTGGCGAACCCGTATCAGCAGCTCAACACGTGGTTCCTGCGAGGTCGATCACCGACCCTGGCGCGACTTTCCCCGGCGGTGGCGTGAAGGTTTTCGTCCCCCTGGTCATGCGGCATCGCTACGACTCGGACCTCGGTGCCGATGACGGTTGCTGGCAGCTGACGGGGCTCGACGAGCATCGCGGCGTCGCCTGCCACGCGGTCGTCCAGGTCGATGGCGCCACCGGCGCCGTCGAACGACGGCTCGTCGCACCGTGGCCGCTCGACCCGAATGCAACGTCCTTTTCCGAATCGATCACCCACTACAGCCGCAACTTCATGTCCGTCGCGGTGGCTGACCTCGACGGCGACGGCGAGGTCGAGATCATCGGCGGGCCGGCGGTGTGGAACCTCGACGGCAGCCTGCGTTGGTCGGTGCCAGTCCAAGCGGCCGACACCGCGGTCGCGGACCTCGACGGCGACGGCACCGCCGAGGTCGCGATGCTCACGAACACGCCCGGAAGCGATACCCGCGCCATCCGCCAGCTCCGCGTCCACGCGCACGATGGCCAGCCGCGCTGGTCGTTCGCCTTCGGCGATGCGCAGTCGGGCGCGGGCGGGCAGCTCTGGACCCGTCTTGCGCTCGCCGACACCGATGGCGATGGCGTCGCCGAGGTCCTCGTCCTCGCGGGCAGCTCGTTGTTCGTGTTCGACGGCAATGGGCGGATCCGCTGGGCCCGCACCTTCCGCGTCGACCCGCTGACCTCCAGCCTGTTCACCTACCACGGCCACGCCCAGGTCTACGACCTCGACAACGATGGCCAGCCGGAGGTCGTGCTCTACAACGGCGACCACCTGTGGGTGCTGGCCGGTGCCGACGGCCGGGTGCGGGCGCGCTGGGCGATCGAGCGCGCCCCGGCGACCGCCTATCCGCAGCTCTGGCAGCGCCACAACACGCCGCAGATCGCCGATGTCGACGGCGATGGCCATGTCGACATCCTGCTGCTGATGACCGAGACGGCGACCAACGTCGTCGACCCGAGCGCCATGGTGATCTCGGGCGCGGCGAACGACTGGGCCCCCGCACCGAGGATCTGGAACCAGCACGCCTATCGCGGCACCACCGTGGACGATGACGGGACCATCCTCTTCGACGGCACCGTGCCGCGAAGTTTCCGCCAGCAGCGTCGTCTCGCGCCACCGGTCCCGCGCCCGGACCCGGACGCGGTGACGATCCCCTATGTTGCCGACGATGGCAGCGACGCCTCCGCGCCCGCCGACATCGTCATCGATCTCCGGCGTGCGAACCGGCCACCGCAGATCACCAGTCCACGACCGCCGGCGACCTGGGCGCCGAACACCAACTTCGACTGGACCTTCAGCGCCACCGACCCCGACCCCGGCGACAGCCTGAGCTGGACGCTCGATGGCGGTTGCGTCGGCGCCTGGACGCCCGGCGCCCAGACCGCGCGCCTCATCTACTTCAGCACCCAGGACGACTGCTTCGGCATCGTCACGGTGACCGACAGCCAGGGCGCGAGCGCCAGCCAGGTCTTCCGCGCGCGCCAGTCCTCCGCCACGGCGGCTGTGCCAGACGTGGTCGGCCAACCGGTATCCGCGGCCGAGGCAGGCCTGGTCGCCGCCGGCATGGGACTGGGCGAGATCCAGCGCCTTCATGCACCACAAGCCGCCGGCACCGTGATCGCGCAGGCGCCGGCCGCAGGGCTGATCCGCCCGATCGGAACTTGGGTCGACCTCACGGCGTCCCTTGGTCCGGAGCCGGTCGCCGTGCCGAACCTGGTCGGGCGCGCGGAGCCCGCCGCCCTCGCCGAGCTGGGGTCGCTAGGCCTCGCGACCACCGTCTCCCGCGTGCTGTCGACCAGTGCGCCGGCCGGCGCCGTGCTTGCGCAAACGCCCGCGCCGGGAACCGAGATCGTGCCGCTGCCGGCCAACCTCGTGACGCTGACCGTATCCGCCGGCAGCGGGCTGCGCCTGGCGCTCGACCGCTCGGCGGTCGCCGCTGGAAGCGCGATCGCGGTGACCGTGGTCGCCCGCAACGCCGATGGCACGCCGGCGCCGGCACCGGCGCTGACGTGGGCGATCGCGCCACGCTACACGCCGACGATCGGTGCCATGCCGAGCTACGCCGCAGGCACGATCACGGTGCCGGCATCAGCGCGTGGCACCTATCGGATCACCGCGCTCGACTCCGCCGGCGGTCGCAGTGCGAGCATCGACTTCGCGGTGCTCGCCCCCGCCGAACCGGGCATCGACGGCGCCACCGCCGAACACGCGAAACTGCTGCAGGTGCTCGATGGCATCGCCGCGATCGGCCGGCAGATGGAAGCCTAACTGGCCGCCAACGACGAGCCGGCGATGCGCCAACAGATCATCGATCTCGTCACCCTGTGGCGCACCATCGATCCGGACGACCTGCGCATGGCCCCCCCGGTCGTGCTCGATGAGGGCTTCGTGCCAACGCTCGGGCAGATGGCCGGGTTCGGGGTCACACCGGGGCCGGATGACCATCTCAATCTCAATATCCTCGACCGCGCCGCAGCCGACATCGACGCCTTCACCCGCGCCCTGCGCGCCCCGAACACGCCGATGGGCGTGCTGCGCCAGCGCGCCGACGCCTTCAACGCCAGCGCCGCAAGGCTGTCGTCGGTCAACGTCTCCGAATGGGGCACCGTCGCCGCCTATCCGCGCTACGCCCTGCTGCTCCAGCATCGGATCCCGGCCTTCTTCGAGGCGCTGACCAACGAGCTGGCGCCGGTCGTGGACCTGCCTCGCCGCGCCCCGAAGTTCCCGTTCGGTTCGGACCCGGCGCCGAAGGGCGCGAACGCCATCGCCGCCAAGTCCTCGCTGGCCGAGCTCACGGTGACTCAGGCCGTCCAGTTCACCGTCGACAAGATGATGGACAAGGGCTCGGAGATCGTCGGCAACGCCAAGCAGTTCGCGCGCGACCTGATGGGCCAGGCGGCCTACAGCGCCGCGGTGCTGGCGGCGACCAGCCACCTGCGCGAATTCGTGCAGGGTCAGGACATCGAGGAGACTGTCTCCGGGGCCTCGCTGTCGTTTCGTGTCTTCGGACCGCCGGCCTTCATCGAGGTCTTCAGCAACGACGAGCGCGAACTCAACGAGGTCATGATCATCGGGCCGACCCTGCTCGCCAATACCGGGCAATCAATCAATGCCCTGCTGCAAGGGATCAAGAACGCCTACTCCTTCGGCCTCGATCCCGCCAACAACCCGCTGCGCTGCCGCAACGCCAACCAGTGCCACGACAAGCTGAAGAAGCTCAAGGACGCCGTCGAGGAAAACCTGGTCGACCCCACGAACAATCTGTTCAAGGTCGCCGAATCCTTCTTCCAGCGACCGACCCGCGTCACCCGCGGCTGCGTGTTCGCGCCGACCGCGCCCGGCTGCGTGCAACTGCACTACGACGGCGGCATCGAGTCGGTGTACCAATATGCGCCGCCGGCAGGGCTGGGTCCTTACTCCGGCCTGCCGGTGCCGATCGTCATCATCGTCCAGGACCAGCTGACGGGGCTCATGTACTTTGGCACGCCGTCCTTCCTCCCCAGCCCACCGCCACCGAGCCCGTGAGGCGCCCACGCCCGACGCCTGGGATGCACCGACCCGTCCGGCGGTCGCCTGCGCCGGCTGGGCCGTCGTCGACGGCCAGGCAATCAGGCTGGCCGAGCGGGCGTTGGACGCCTGAACCCGGACCGGGAGGCAGCCGGAGCATCACGCCCCGCGGCGGCCGTCCACCCCAGGCGCCCGGTCCGCGTTCGGCGCAGCCAAGGGCGGCGATGGCCACGACTCGACCATGATCCGACGCACCGCCCCGAGTCAATCCGCCGAGGTCGTCGCCGGCCACGACGCGCGTTGCGCCCGCATCGCGGCGATTTCGGCCCTCAGCGCATCGAGTTGGGCCTGGACCGTCTCGCGCTCGGCCTGGTGTCGGACCACCAGATCCTGGACCGCATTTGCCAGCACCGCCGCGAGCCGCTCGTAGCGGACGCCCTCGACCTCGCCCGCGGCGTTGCGCGTCACCAGCCGCTCGTCGAGCGCCGCGACCTCCTCGGCCACGAAGCCGAGATCGGCCGCGCCGCCGTCCTTCCAGCGGTAGCCGACCGGGCGCAGCGCCAGCACCGCGTCGAGCCCGAGGTCGAGATCCGCGATCGCGTCCTTGTAGCGCGCGCTCGACGAGCAGCTCGCGATCTCGGCGCTGCCGTTCCGGCACAGCGCCTGGCTGCCGGCCGCACCGAGCGTCTGCACTCGGATCACGCCGTTGACGCGCAGTCCCTCGGGCGGCGGCGCGATGTTCGATCCGATCGACACGCCACCGTTCGTGTCGGCGAGCAGGCGGGTCGTCCCGCCGACCTGCACGCGCAGGCCGGGCTTGGTGCCCGGTCCGACGACGTGCAGCTGGGCGCTGGGCTGGCCGGTGCCGATGCCGACGCCGCCGGCCGCGCGGATCAGGAACTGATTCTCGCCCGAGGACAGGAAGTCGTCGTCCTGGCTGTCGGCCCAGACGAAGGTCCCGCGGTCGCCGTCCACGCCGACCACGGGGACGCCGGCGCAGCCCTGCCCGGCCGCGCCCGACGCACTCCCGGGCCGGACCTTCGCTCGGGTGCCGCCTGCCCACGATCCTTCCCCGCCGGCGCAGTTGGCCCACCCTCCGGCGACGACCGAGAGCCAGCCGCTCGCGGTCCCCTGCGCCCCACCGGCGACGGCGCTGCCCGGGCCCGATGCGACGTTGAGGGCGCCACCAGCGATCGTGCCGCCCTCGCCCGACGCCGCGTTGCCGGTTCCGCCGCCGACGTGGCTGCCCGGGCCTTCGGCACGATTGTCCAATCCTCCGTGCACGCTGCTGCCCGGCCCCGCCGCGCGGTTTCCGGCGCCACCCCCGACCGTCGCGAACGCGGCGTCGGCCAGCAAGCTGTTGCCATTGCCGGCCACGTTCGCATAGCCGCCGCCGACGAAGCCGTAATGATCGCTGACGAGATTCGGGCGCTCGGCCGCGAAATCGGGATCGCTGTCGCCCGACGGCACCCCGCCGCCCGCGATCGTGGCGCCGCGCACGCCGGACAAGATCAGATTGGCGCGCGAACCACCGAGCACGTTCGCCGTGATCGGCAGGCCCTCGAAGGTCTCCTCGCTCGACCAGACCATCAGGTTGCGGCTGCCGGCGGTCCGGATGACGAAGGGACGGGCGTCGGTGGTCCCGATGAAGTTGATCGCAGGATCGCTGCCGGCGTCCCCGGTCGTTCGCCAGCACTGGCCGATCAGCGTCTTGGCTATGGCCGGACTGCGCCCGGGGATCGACGCGAACTTCGCCTCGCCCGATCCGCGCACCGCGACTTCGAACCAGACCCGATCCGACGCCACCAGCGGCAAGTCGACCTCGGCCTGGAACCGGCCGTCGCGGACCTCGATCCCCTCGAGCGTGACCGGAGGCGCCAGGCTGGCGCCGTGCGCTTCGCTGCCGAACGCGGTCAGCCTCAGGTCATAGCGCCCGCTCGCGGGCCGACCGGCATCGTCGAGCCGACCTTCCCAGAAGAATCGTGCCGCATGGGCGGGACCGGCTGCGTGCAGCGCGGCGACGGTGATGGCAAGCGCCAAGGGGGATCGGATGCGCATGGTCGGGGCTCGGGTCTCAGGGTGGGTTGCGGGTCTCGTCCGGCCGGCCTCAGGGACCGAGTTCCTCGAAACCGTCCGAGAACAGCGGGTCGGGGAAGGGATCACATTCGCCGAGCGGCACGCTCACCGACTTCATTGCGAAGCGGCCATCGGCGGATCTGGCCTCGGGCGTGAAGCGCAACGTCGCATCGAGCGTGAAGCGCCCGCACGCGCTGACGGCGACCGGCTTCATCGTTCCCTCGACGCGGAAGCGCGAGCCGTCCGCGACGGGCGTCCCGTCGCTGGCGACCACGGCATCGACCAGCAGCCAGCCCGAGATCGACACGAGGATCGCGCACGAGAGGGCCGCGCTGCCGAGGCGGAATCGGGACCGGTCCACGTCAGCGCTCCTCGACGATGCCGGCGACGACCGCGGCCTCGATCCGCGCCAGCCGCGCCGCGAGGCGCCGATCGTCCGCATCGCGCCGCTCGCGCTCGGCGTCGTGGCGAGCGACGAGTTCCTGCAACGCATTCGCGAGCACCGCCGCGAGCCGCTCGTAGCGGACGCCCTCGACCTCGCCCGCGGCGTTGCGCGTCACCAGCCGCTCGTCGAGCGCCGCGACCTCCTCGGCCACGAAGCCGAGATCGGCCGCGCCGCCGTCCTTCCAGCGGTAGCCGACCGGGCGCAGCGCCAGCACCGCGTCGAGCCCGAGGTCGAGATCCGCGATCGCGTCCTTGTAGCGCGCGCTCGACGAGCAGCTCGCGATCTCGGCGCTGCCGTTCCGGCACAGCGCCTGGCTGCCGGCCGCGCCGAGCGTCTGCACTCGGATCACGCCGTTGACGCGCAGTCCCTCGTCCGGCGGCGTGATGTTGGCGCCGACCGACACACCGCCGTTCGCGTGCACCAGCAGCCGCGTCGTCCCGCCGATCTGCACCCGCAGACCGTTGTCGCCGGATGGACTCGCGACGTGGAGCTGGCTGTTCGGCGCGTTGGTGCCGATGCCGACGCCACCGGCGGCGCGGATCAGGAACTGGTTCGATCCGGTCGAGACGAAGTTGCCGTCCTGGCTGTCGGACCAGACGAAGGTCCCGCGGTCGCCCTCGCCACCCGGATACGTCAACCCGCTGCACGGGCCATCGCCGCCCGGATCCGTCGCAGGCCGGACCTTGGCGAACCGCCCGCCGGCCCACGAACCGAAACCGCCGGCACAGTTGAATGCACCGCCGGCCACGGTGCTGCTGTTGCCGATCGCGGCGTTTCGAACGCCACCACCGACCGAACTGTAGGGACCGGAAGCCAGATTGAGCCAGCCCCCGCCAGCCACGGTGCTGTAGATGCCGGACGCGGTGTTCGCCTGTCCCCCACCGACCGTGCTGTAGTACGTCGCGGCAAGGTTCATGTAGCCCCCGGCCACCGTGCTCCATTGACCAAGGGCGCGATTGCCCGCGCCACCCCCGACTGAGCCAAAGAGGCCTCCCGCCTGGTTGTCCAGGCCACCCGCGACCGATGCACCTCGTCCGGCTGCCTTGTTGCCCCACCCGCCCGATACGGTCGCGAAAGGCGCATTGCCGGGACCGGCATCCTCATCTCCGGCGGTGTTTGCGAAGCCGCCGCCGACCACACCATAGTGATCGGTGACCCGGTTCGGCGCCTCGCCCGAGAACTCGGGATCGCTGTCGCCCGCCGGCACGCCGCCACCGGCGATCACGGCCCCGCGCACGCCGGCCGTCACCGCATTCGCCCACGAACCGGAGATCCAGTTGGTCGTGATCGGCCGCGCCGCGAACAGCACCTCGCTCGGCTCGATCCGGACGCTGCGCGTGTCGTAGGTCCGGATCACGAAGGGCTGGGGATCCCGCGTCCCGATGAAGTGGAGCGCCGCGCTGCTGCCGACATCGCCGGTGGTGCTCCAGCACTGGCCGATCAGGGGCGTCGCGAGGGCCTTGGCGCGGCCGGGTATCACCGCGAACGCCGCTTCGCCCGAGGCGCGCACGCCGACCTCGAGCCAGACCTGGTCCGAGGCGACCTGCGGGAGATCGAACTCGACCCGGAAGCGGCCGTCCCGGACCTCGACCCCGTCGAGCGTCGCCGGCATCGAGAGGCTCGCGCCGTGGAGCTCGTGCGCGAAGGCCGTGACCCGAAGGTCGTACCGCCCGTTCGCAGGCCGGCCGCCGTCATCGAGCCGACCCTCCCATGAGAACCGGGTGGCCTCGGCCGGGCCGGCCAGGGTCAGGAACGCGGCCCACAGGACCAGGCTCGGGACTCGGGGGTCGCTGCGATGCGGCATGGTGATCTCCCTCGCTCGGCAGTCCGGACGCGGGTGCGGGATCGCGGCCGACATGGACCTGCCTGCGACACCGTCGATCGTGGCTGGGCCCACGCGCGACGCCCGCGATCCGCGGATTCCCCGCGCCGGAAGCATCGTTCGACGCGACCACCGCGCGCTATCCCCGAACAGGGAGGGTCACTCGTTCCGACCGGGATCCGACCGGTTCGAGCGCGTTCGCGAGCGCGCAACCGGCCTGTCGTCCTGCGGCGCGGCCCCGAACGGCTCGGGTGCGCCGTCGCGGCCGGGCTCGGCGCGAAGCGGCAACTGCAGGCTGACCCGCGTGCCGGACGAGTCCGATTCGAGCGCGAGCGTCGCGCCGATCGTCTGCGCGCGCTCCAGCATGTGGACGAGGCCGCGACCCGCCCCGATCGCGGCGCCGCCACGCCCGTCGTCCGCGATCCGCAGCGCGAAGACGCCGTCAGCCCAGTCGGCGTCGATGCCGATCGTGCGCGCATCGGCGTGCCGCAGCGCGTTCGCGATCGCTTCCTGCGCGATCCGCAGCACGTGCAGCACGGTCGCCGGCGGAACCGGCGGAAGGTCCGGCAGATGGCTGGTGGCCCAGCGCACGGTGATGTTCGAGCCGCCGAGGGTCGATGCCACCCGTCGTCGCAGCATGCCGAGCGCCACCGACAGGTCGGCGCAGGCCGGATCGAGCGAGTCGACCATCAGCCGCAGGTCCTCGAGCGTGCGACGCATCTCGACCGCCAGTTCGTCGCGGCTGACGCTGCCTTCCTCGATCTGGTTCACCAGGGCGACCAGCTGGCCGCCGACCCCGTCGTGCATGTCGCGCAGGATCCGCTGTCGCTCTTCCGCGAGCATCCGCGCCGCCTCGGCCTCGCGCCGCAGGGCGAACTCGGCGGTGAGCTCCCGCGTACGTTCCGCGAGCGCCAGCGCCAGGGTCTGTCGAGAACGGGCCGAGTCCCGCAGCGCCGCCAGCAGGCGCACGATCAGTGCGACGAACATCAGCGCGACGAGGTACAGGATTCCGAAGTGCAGCAGGTAGGCGATCGCCGGCCAGCGACCGCGCCCGAGCAGGTGCAGGCTGTCCGACACGGCGAGGACCAGCAGCAGCGCGATGCCGCCGACGAACCAGCGCGCGTCCGGAATCGCAGCCCGGTGCCGGCTGCCCCACCAGCGGACGACGAGGTCGACCAGGATCAGCAGCAGCAGCAGTCGGCCCGCGACGTCGAGGCCGATGCGGGTGCCGAGCCCGGCCCACATCGGCGCGATCGACAGCAGCACGGCGGCGACGCCGGCGAGGATCAGCGGCGAGGCCCGCGGCGGCACGCCGAGCTCGTGGTCCGACATCCGGGCGAAGGCAGCGAGCGCGAAGCACTGCGAGGCCATCATCGCGATCAGCCAGATGCCCGCGGGCAGCGGTCGCCACGTCGTCGCGAACATCAGGAGGTAGAGCACCGCCAGCACGATCGTGATCGCGTACCAGCGCAGGGACGGGTTCGGCGGTCCGAGCGCCGCGATCGGCACCAGGAACAGCAGCATCGCCGCCATCAGCAGCACGGCCGCGCGCGCGCCGCCTTCCTGCAGCATCAGGTACCGCAGATGCCAGGTCGACAAGGCGTCCGAGGGACCAAGGTAGGCCGCCCGGATCCGCGCCGGCGCCTCCGCGGCGCCGCGGACCCGCGCCTCGATCCGGAGACGAATCGGCCCGGGTCCGATCAGCCCGCTGGCGATCGGAATCAGGACCGGGGTGAAGGCCAGCGTGCGCCGCTCGCGCGGCACGCCATCGCGTATCCGGATGCCGTCGAGATCGACGCTCGCGTCCTGGTGCACGCCGACCAGCAGCAGCACGAGTTCATCGGCATCCGGCAGTGTTCCCGCCAGTTCGACCCGGTATTCGAGCACGACGCACTGCACGTCGTAGTCGAGCCGGGTCGGCGGCCACCGCACCGGCGGCCGCCCGTCGTCGCTGCACGCGAGCAGTTCGGGCGAGGCAAGCCGCCACGGCTCGATCGGCGGCACCCGCTGCAGCGCGGCGAGCAGCAGTGACAGCGCCAGCGGCAGCACCCACCAGCCATGATCGCGAAGCCAGCGCGCGCCCCGCCGAGACGATGCCGCGGCCTCGGGAGCGGCGCGCTCAGCCGCCGGGTCCCCGGCCACCGACGAGTCCCAGCTGCATCGCCTCGAACGCGGCCTCGGCGCGGCCGTGCACCTGCAGCTTGCGATAGACGATCTTCGCGTAGGTCGCCACGGTGCTGTGGCGCAGGCCCATGACTTCGGCGACTTCCTCGTAGGACAGACCCTTCGCGATCAGCCGCAACAGCTCGGTCTCGCGCGGAGTCAGGGCGGTCTCGCATGCGGCCGGCGCGTGCGACGGTCGTTTCAGACGACGCATCAGATGGACCGCGATGCTGGGCGACAGCGGCGCCCCGCCCTCAAGGACCTGACGGATCGCCGCGAGCACTTCGGCGTCGGTGGAATCCTTCAGCAGATACCCGGCCGCACCGGCTTCGATCGCCGCGAGCACGCTGGCCTCGTCTCCCATCACCGAGATCACCAGCACTTCGGTCGGCGCGCCCTCGCGCTGGAGCCTGTGGATCAGCCGGACCCCGTTGCCGTCAGGGAGCCCGAGGTCGAGCAGCACCAGATCCGGCAGGCTGCGATCGAGCGCGGCGTCCGCTTCACCCAGCGTGCCGACCGCGTCCGCCAGGGTGAGCTGGCGATCGCGATCGATCACCGCGGCGAGTCGCCGGCGGGTCCGCGCCTCGTCCTCGACCACGAGCACGCGGGTGCCGGCAAGCCTCTCGACCCTCGAATCGCCTTGCGCCATGGCGCCCCCGCTCGCAGGATTCATCGATGATCCATCGGATCGAACGCCCCGACCACCTCTGAACCGGGAGGGGGGCAGTGCCCGGGTCGCCACGCACCGTCGGCCCGGCTTCCCGGCCAACCGCGGGTCGTGCCGCCGCAGGCTGGCGGCGAGCGCGCCCCATGGTGCGGATCCGGCCCGTGGCCTTTCCGCGGGCCTGCGCCTCGGGCGTGTCCTTGACGGCCGCCACACGCAGGCTTGACGGGCACTCGACGGCACCGGACCTAGCGTGCGCGCGGTCGCCAGTGCGGCGTTCGCACCCCTCCCAGCAAGGAATCGATCATGGTCCGACCCGTGACCCTCCGCGTCATGCCCGACATCGCCAGCGACGCGCGCGTCGGCGTGGCCGGTCCCCTCGGCTGGGTCGGCATGGGCGAGATCGAAGTGCCGGTCACGCTGCTCGCCGACGAGGGCCGACCGTCCACCGTGCCGGCCCGCGTCTCGGCGTTCGTGAACCTCGCGCGGCCGGACAAGCGCGGCATCCACATGTCCCGGCTGTATCTGGCGGTCGACCGCGCCTTCGCCGCCGAGCCGCTGACCCCGCGCTCGCTGCGCCAGCTGCTGCGCGAGTTCCTCGAATCGCACGCGGAGCTCTCGGACCGCGCGCTGCTCAAGGTCCGCCTCGACCACATGGTCCGACGGCCGGCGCTCGCGAGCGCGAACCGCGGCTGGAAGTCCTACCCGGTCGAGATCACGGGCCTCCTCGAGCGCGGCCAGTTCTGCGCCGAACTTGCGACCGAGATCGCCTACTCGAGCACCTGCCCGTGCTCGGCCGCGCTCGCGCGCCAGCTGATCCAGGAACGCTTCCAGCGCGACTTCGCACGCGACCGCGCGCTCGACTACGACGCGGTGCTGGCCTGGCTCGGCACCGAGGAAGGCATCTGCGCGACGCCGCACAGCCAGCGCAGCGTCGCCGAGGTCCGCGCGCGCATCGTGCCGTCCTTCACCGACTTCCCGATCCTCGACCTGATCGACCGGGTCGAGCACGCGCTGAAGACTCCGGTGCAGGCGGCGGTCAAGCGAGAGGACGAGCAGGCCTTCGCGCGCCTGAACGGCGAGAACCTGATGTTCTGCGAGGACGCCGCGCGCCGGATGCAGGCGGCGCTCGACGGTGACGAGCGGATCGCCGACTTCTGGATCCGCGCGACCCACTACGAGAGCCTGCACCCGCACAACGCGGTGGCCGTGGCGGTCAAGGGCGTTTCGGGCGGCTACGCGGCCGATGGTGGGAGCCACGAGCCCATCGCGCGACACCGCTGACCCACGTCCTGACTGGTGCCCCGGGCCGGACTCGAACCGGCATGTCCTTGCGGACGCAGGATTTTAAGTCCCGTGCGTCTACCGATTCCGCCACCGGGGCGCAGGCACTCCGCTCCGGGGCATTGTCCCGCATTCCGCGATCCACGGAAGCGACCGGTCCGCCCTGCCGCGGATCTGCGGCAACGTCGACGGGACGCTCGGCCGCGCCCGGATGGCCTCTCCGCCGGACGGAATACAGGGGCGTTGTTCGGCGACGTCGCCGGCGCTTCAGCCGATGCTGCCGTCCTGCATGATCGCCCACTTGAGGCCAAAAGGATCCTCGAGCAGGCCCCAGTCGTCACCCCAGGGCTGCCGGGCATACGGGGAGACCACGACGCATCCCGCTGCGACGGCGCGGCGCCACCAGCCGGAGCCGTCATCGACCACCAGCTGCAGGTGCCCAAAGTGGGGTTCGATCCGGCTCCGGTCTGGACCACCAGGATTCATTCGGTTGTCGGTCATCATCAGCACACCGCGGTTGATGAGGACCTGCCCGTGCATCAAGCCTGGGCTGCCATCCGGGAAGGGGACCCGGCCGATGTCCTTGGCGCCGAAGGCCCGGGCGAAGAAATCGATTGCCTCGGCCGTCCGACCGGCCATGAACAGGTAGGGCAGCACGCCGCGCATGACGTTGGAAGGCATCGACACGGGGGCTTCTCCGGAACAACTCCGACCGGCCGCACGCCAGCAGGGGCGGTCGTCGAAGGACAGAGAGGCGCACGACCGTCGCGTGTCGGGGGCGGCGCCGGACCTCGGATCAGCGCGGGGCACCGTCGACTCGCATTCCGGCCCGCTTCGGACGCGGCGTGCGATGGCGCGCCATGGATGGCCCAGCGCGACCTCCAACTCGACGAGATCCACGCGACGGAGCGAA